>JAJYCN010000022.1 GCA_021778335.1 Acidobacteriota bacterium
CTTTACTTCCGTCCTTACGAAGCCTCAAAATCTGGAGCGGGAGACGGGAATCGAACCCGCAACCAACAGCTTGGAAGGCTGTGACTCTACCATTGAGTTACTCCCGCCCGCTGTTAGATATTGTAACGAACCGCGCTGACGGCTTTCTACCCTTGTACCGCTTGCAGGAGTCCCCGGATGTAGCCGAAGGCGAAGGCGAAGGCCTGGCGGCCGGCGGTGTCGCCGGGGATTTGGGGGACGTGGTCGGGCATGAGCATGCCGTCGTAGCCGACTTCCTGATAGACGCGGAGGGCGGCGAGCATGTCGACGGAGCCCGAGTCGGGGAAGGTTTCGTCGAAGTGGAGGAAGCCGCCGCGGATGTTGCGGAAGTGGACGTTGAAGATTTTCTTGCGCGAGCCGAAGTATCGGATGACGTCGAAGATTTCCTTGCCGGGGTCGGCGAGCATTTCCGAGACGGTGCCCTGGCAGAAGTTGAGGCCGTGGTAGGGGTTCTCGGCGATGGAGATGAAGCGTTTGAGGCCGTCGACGGAGCCGAGGACGCGGTCGACGCCGCGGAAGCCGCCGGGGCGGGGCATGGCGGGGTCGTGGGGATGGCAGGCGATACGGACCTTGTATTCAGCGGCGACGGGGGCGACGCGGGTGAGGAAGTAGGTGATGCGCTCCCACATGGCGTCGGCGTCGACGGGTCCGGCTTCGGTGAGGGGAGGCTGCTGGGGCGTTTTGGCGAAGTCGAAGTGGCTGTAGGTGGAGGCTCCGCGGCCGGGCGCGCGGCCGGTGCGGACGACGCCGAGGATGGTCATGTTGTATTTGGCGGCCGGGATGCCGGCGCGGGCGCAGTTGCGGATCATCTGCTGGATGTTTTCGATGTCGCGGTCGCGCTGCGGGCTTTGGCCGAGCATGATAGCGGGCATTTCGGCGGTGGCGATGGGGTGGGAACTCATCGGGACGGGGACCATGGCGAGGCGAACGCCGTAGCTCTCGACACGCTCGCGGAGCTTGGTGAGACTTTCGACGCTCCAGTTTTCGTCGAACTTCGGCGAGGGCAGGGAGGAGCAGATGTCGGTGACGCCGAGGGAGGAGACGGTGCGCAGGATCTCGTCGCTGGAGCCGTGCTGGTCGCCGAGCTTGATACGGGGCGCGGCGGCGGCGCGGGTGGGTTCAGGCGTCATGGCAAGAGGGAGGGCTGCCAGCTTTGCGAATTCTCTGCGGTCGATCATGACCGGATACTGTATCGCAACGCGCGATTAGTTGACGGCGAGCGTGACGCCGGGCTGGCCTTGTCCCTGTCCGATGGAGATGGTGACGGGGACGTTTCCGGAGGGGACGCTCCGCGGCACGACGACGTTGATTTGGAGGAGTCCCTCGACCGAGCCGGGTGAGCCGCCGGCGTAGACGACTTCGGCATCCTGCCCGCCGATTATTACGCTCACGGTTTGGGCGGGAGCGGGGGCGGGCGAAGGCGCGAATTCGCCGTCGATGCCGGTTGGGTTGGTTTGGCCGGCGCCAGTGGCGAAGATCGAGACGATGGAGCCTCGCGCGGCGGGATGAGTGGAGTCGTTTGCCGTGTGGCCGTCGGAGAGGAGGATCGCTCCCTGGCCGGTTCCGTTTTGGGCGGATGTGAAAATGCCGGGTGTGGTGACGGCGACGGGGCGTGAGATGGCTAGGGAGGGCTGGCCGAGATACTCGACCTGGATATTGACTTGCGATTTGCCGTCGATGCCGTAGGGCGCGATGACGCTGACCTGGTTTTGCTGCGCGTAGAGGACCGGGGCGGCGACGCCGTCGAAGAGGACGCGGGTTCCCGACGTGTAGCCGGCGATCTTTCCGGTGGAGTCGATTTGATAGATGAAGCCGCGCGAGGGTCCCATGTTGGCGCCGAAGAGGGTGAGGATCTCGCCGGGGGAGACGGCGCCGCCGGCGAAACTGGCAGCGTTGACGATGCCGTTGACGACGCCGTTGGAACTGATGGCGGGCTGGGGCAGCGCTGGGGCGAAGGCAAGGAAGTTAACGGCGCCGGGGCCGATGGTCGTGGAGGGGATGATGGTGTCGATGTAGTTGCCGGAGGCGTCGTAGCGGAGGATGTTGCCGGCGAAGGAGTTGGCGACGAAGATGTCGCCGCCGGGGCCGGCGAGGAGTTGGCTGGGGCCGTTGAGGGGTCCGCCCGTGGCGAAGGTGCTGACAAAGGTGCCGGTGGCGCCGTTGAATTTGAGGATTTGCGACATGGCGATGTCGCTGGCGAGGAGGCTGCCGTCAGGAGTGAACAGAATGCCGAACGGGGTGATGAGATTGGTGGAGGCGAACAGCTTGATGAAGGCGCCGGTCGAGCTGTTGAACTGGAGGACGCCTCCGTCAGATGCGCTGGAGACGTAGAGGTTTCCGTCGGGTCCGAAGGCAGGCATGAACCAGTCTGCCGACGAAGCGGATGCCGCGGAGGGTGAGGCAAACGCGACGCAACCAGAGCCGGTCTTGCCGTCACAGCGGACGACGCTCGTGGGATTGTTCGAGACGACGTAGAGGTTCCCGTCCTGACCAAACGTGATCCCGTCCGGACTCAGGACGCTCGAAAATACTCCGAGAGATTTCCCGCTATGGCCGTCGAACCGCAGGATCTGTCCCGTGGCCTGGCTTGCGACGTACAGATTGCCGTCGGGGCCGAAGGCGAGGCCGCGCGCGAGGGTCAGCCCATTGCCGGAGGCGAACAGGCCGAGCCAGCCGCCGCGCACCGGGTCCCATGCCATGACGTTGCTGGCGGCGTTTGTGCCGCTGCCTAAGTTGCTGCTGGTGAGTAGCGGGCCGAATGCGGCGGCGGACAGAGTGGGGTTTGCGAGCAGTAGGAACACGACCGCCCGGGCAAGAAAATCCTGAGGCATCCTCTCCTCGTGAAGGTTTGTGCGGGACGCGGAACAGCGGGAGCTGCTAGCCTCCACACTACCACAAATGTCGGCCAGTGTACGCTGGCATATCCTCCCTGCGGGAGAGAACTATACCGGGTTGCGCGCACTACGTGATTTCCGTGGTCTACGCGTTTCGATTGATGCTTTTTGCGGCGTTGGTTGTCGCGCCGATGGCTGGGGCGGATGGCCCGAAGCCGTCGTACGCGGCGCTCGAGACCGCGTATTCGGCGCTGCGGGCGCGGGATTACGACCGGGCGATTGCGAGTTTCCGGGAAGCGATCCGGCTGGGCGGTGGAACGACGGGCGTTCACAAGGACCTGGCGTATACGTTGCTCAAGACCGGCGACAGTGAGGCGGCGCGGGACGAGTTTGCGGAGGCCGCGAAACTGGACTCGTCGGACGCGACGGCGGCGCTCGAGTTTGCGTTTCTGGCGTATGAGACCGGCGAGCAGGCGGAGGCGCGGCGGGTTTTCGACCGGATTCGGAAGACGGGCAACGCGACCGCGGAACAGGCGTTCGAGAACATCGACCGGCCGCTGGCGGACGGGATCCGCCGTTGGCAGGAGGCGTTGCGCATCTCGCCGGATAATTTCAGCGCGCATCAGGAGTTGGGGCGGTTGGCCGAGCAGCGCGACGAACTGCCGTTAGCCGCTGAGCATTACCTGGCGGCGTGGCGGTTGAAGCCGCAGTACCGCGAACTGCTGGTGGCGCTGGGGCGAGTGGAAACGGCGATGGGGAAGACCGAGGACGCCAAGGCGGCTCTGCTTGCCGCCAGCCGTGGAGCGAGTCCGCGGGCGGCCGAGCAGGCGCGGGAACTGCTTCCGCGGCGGTATCCGTTTGTGTATGAGTTCCGGCGCGCGCTGGAGCTTGACCCTTCGAACCTGCGATTGCGGAGGGAACTGGCGTACCTGCTGCTCGAGATGAAGCAGAAGGCGGAGGCGGAACTCGAGTTCGACAAGATTCACGAGCAGGATCCGCCGGATCTGCTTTCGACGGCTCAACTTGGTTTTCTGCGGCTGGAAAGGAACGACGCGGCAGGAGCGCGTCCGCTGCTGGACGCCGTGATGGCGGGCAAGGACGTGGAGTTGGCGAACCGCGTCCGCGCGGCGTTGAAGCTGCCGCTGGTGCGCGAGGATGCGCCTGCTTCGGCTCACGCTTCCGCCGGCGGTTCCAGCGTGGAAGCGAAGCTGATGGCGAAGGCGAGTCTCGAGAAGGGTTACTTGAAGGATGCGCTGAAGTATCTCACGCTCGCGCACGAAGACGACCCGGACGATTACTGGGTGATGCTGAAGCTGGGTTGGGTGTACAACATGCTGCACCAGGATAAGGAAGCGGTGCAGTGGTTCCGGCGGGCGAAGCAGAGTCCGGACGAGAGCATCGCCGATGAGGCTTCCAAGGCGTATTCGAACATCGAGCCAGGGACGCGGTTGATTCACACGACGTTCTGGGCGTATCCGTTCTACTCGAGCCGATGGGGCGACGCGTTCGGCTACGCGCAGATCAAGACGGCGATGCGGCTCGGGTCGCTACCGATCGACGTGTACGCTTCGACGCGCTTTGTGGGCGATGCGCTGGGTGAGATCGCGCCGACGCGGCAGATCCCGTTTCCGGAGTACTTATCGGAGAATTCGGTGATCTTCGCGCTCGGGATGGCGAGCCATCCGTGGCATGGTGTCTTTGGCTGGTTTGAGGCGGGCGAGAGCGTGAGTTATCTGCCGAATCATCCGAATTTACCGGCGGCGGTTCCGGACTATCGCGGTGGCTTGTCGTATGCGAAGGCACTGGGGCACACGATCGGCTCGCGCGGAGCGTTTTTTGAAACCAACGAGGACGCGGTGTTCGTGAGCCGGTTCCTGGACGATTTTCTCGTGTACACGCAGTCGCGGGCGGGTTACTCGTTCGGCGGCGCGCAGGTTTACTGGAACTTCGATGTGACGACCGACAGCCTGCGGCAGTACTGGGCGAACTTCGTCGACACCGGGCCGGGCGTTCGGTTCCGGGTGCCCGATACGCCGAAGTCGATGCTGTTCTCGCTGGCGATGTTGCGCGGAGCGTACACGATCAACCGGTACAACATCTGGCATCCGAACTTCTGGGACTTCCGGGCGGGGCTCTGGTATGCGTTCACTCATTAGCGCGCTGGTGCTGGCCGCGCTGCCGCATGCGTGCGCGGCCGCGCTGAAGCCTTCGACGTTTTCGATCGTTGGCGCGGAGCCGGGTTCGTGGCCGGCGATTTTTTCTTCGATCGGGATGCCGTCCGGTCCGGGGTTGCCGGTGTCGATTTATGTGCTGCGGAACGGCGCGCCGCTGGGGGCCGATGTGCTGAAGCAGGTGCAGGACGGCGCGCTGCTGGTGCTCGAAGGGCAGTCGGATGCCGCGGCGAGTTTCGGGTTTGTTCCGGGAACGCAGAATGTGGATGTGACGAGCATCGTGGACGAGAGGGCGCCGAAGCTGCCGATTATCTGGGAGCATCCGCTGACGCTGCCGCGGTTCACGATGCCGACGAGCGCGCGGGTGTTCGCGAAGGAACGGTGGACGGGCGCGCCGCTGCTGGCGAGCGTGGCGGTGGGACGCGGAACGGCGCTGTGGATGGCCGCGCCTCCGGGCGAACTGGGCTACGAGCGGTTCCCGTACCTGCCGCAGGCGTTGCACGATCTGGGTCTTCAGCCGCCGGTTCGCGCGGCGCGGATCTGGGCGTTTTTCGATTCGGCGTACCGCTCGCGAGCGGACCTCGATTACCTGGCCGAGCGGTGGCGGAAGGCGGGGATCGCGGCGCTGCAGGTGGCGGCGTGGCACTACTGGGAGGCGGATCCGCAGGGCGACGCGTATTTGCGGGAGTTGATCACGGCGTGCCACCGGCAGGGCATTCTGGTTTACGCGTGGCTCGAGTTGCCGCATGTGAGCGAGAAGTTCTGGGCGGGCCATCCGCAGTGGCGCGAGAAGACGGCGATTCTGCAGGACGCGCAACTGGACTGGCGGAAGCTGATCAATTTGGAGAATCCGCAGGCGGCGGCGGAAGTGGAGCGGGGCGCGCGGCGGTTGATCGGGGCTTTTGACTGGGATGGGGTGAACCTGGCGGAGCTTTACTTCGAGTCGCTCGAAGGCGTGGCGAATCCGAGCCGGTTTACGCCGATGAACGACGACGTGCGGCGCGAGTTTCACGCCAAAGATGGGTTCGATCCGCTGGAGTTGTTCGGCGAGCGTCCGGGCGCGCCGGAGAGGATGCGCGAATTTCTCGACTATCGCGCGGCGCTGGCCGGACGGCTGCAACAGCATTGGCTGGACGTGATGGAATCGATTCGCGCGAAGCGGCCGGATCTGGATCTGGTGGTGACGCAGGTGGACGACCGCTTCGACACCCGCATGAAGGACTTGATCGGCGCGGACGCTTCGCGCGCGATTCCTTTGCTGGCCAAGCACGACTGCACGTTTCTCGTGGAGGACCCGGCGACGATCTGGAATCTGGGTCCGAAGCGGTATCCGCAGATCGCGGCTCGTTACGCGCCGCTGGTTCAGCCGATTCCGGGCGCGGCGAAGCGGCTGGCGATCGACATCAACATCGTCGAGCGGTATCAGGACGTGTATCCGACGAAACAACAAACCGGAACGGAATTGTTTCAGCTTGTGCATCTGGCTTCGGCGTCGTTCCCACGCGTGGCGTTGTATTTCGAGAATTCGATTCTGCCGCCGGATCTGGGGCTGCTGCCCGCGGCGGAGGCCGGGGCTCCGACGCTCGAGCCGGTTGCGGAGGGAGTGGCGGTGTCGAGCGCGCAGGCGATCGGCGTTGCGTGGGCGGGACCGGTGACGGTGGATGGGCGCTTGTGGCCGTACCGGGATGCGGAGACGGTGTGGCTGCCACCGGGCAATCACCGCGTGGAACCGGCGCAAAGCACGACGCCGTTTCTTCTGCTTGGGTTCAACGGCGGACTGCGCACGGCGGGTTTTGACGATGGGGCGCTGGAGATCTCCTACGAGAGTTCGTCGCGGGCCATCGCGCTGTTGAGCCGCGCTCCGGCGAAGGTGGATATCGACGGGGCGCTCGTGAAGGCTTCGGTGCTCGATGGAGCGCCGCTGCCGGGCGAGACGAAGTCGTTCGCGCTGCTGCTGCCGCGCGGACAGCATCTGGTGACGGTTCAGTAGCGTAGCACTTCAGGACTGTTCGAGGCTGTGCTCGGCTGCGTTCCAGCGCCAGACGGGTCCGATGCCCCGCAATTCGACGCCGCCCAGCCAGCGGTTAGTGCCGTTCAGACGCACCTGGTCCACGTCGCCCGAGAGGACGCGCGCGCCGGTTTCGAGGATGGCCCACGCGCCGGAGCGTTCGGCAACGAGGGGCTCTTCGCAGCGGGCGAGGCGGCGCAGATGCCATGCGAGCCAGGAGTCTCCAAGATACGGGCGCTCCTCACGGCGTTGCGCGGCGCGGAACAATGGCGCGAACGGTCGGGGGCCGGTGAGGAGGATTTCCAGGATTTGCCGCTCGGTGCGCGCGAGTCCGTTTTCGACGGAGGGGAATTCTTCGAGATGGCGCAGGAGGGCGGCCCCGAGAAACGGAAGCGCGGCGGCGCCGCGGACGGCGAGTTTCGCCAGGGGCCGCGGGTCGGGTGAGCGGAACGCCTTCCAGGCGCGCACGGCGAGCTGCAACTGCGGTCTCGTGACGCGGCGGCGGGCCGCGAAACGGTCATTGAGTTCGTCCGATCCCATCGGCCCGAGCGGAACTTCGGCCTGAACGAGAGTGAGGCGGGCGGAAGGGGGATTGGCGTGGCCGAACCAGTCCAGGACTTGGATCAACTGGAGCTGATCGTAGAGATCGTCCTCGAACCAGAGGGTAATTTCTTCGTGTTTCGAGTAGCCGGATAGAGCGCGGTCGCGGGAAGCGAACTGGCGGCGGGTCTTGGCACGGTCGAGATCGAGAGCTTTGGCGAGGAAGGACGCGCGCTCGCGGCTAAGCACATCGAGGGGGAGTTCGGCCGGGACGGGGCCCTCGTGCAGCGAATCGCGCCAGGCGATCACATCGCCTTTCAGACCCGTTTCGGCGAGTCCGACGCTGTCACCGTTGACGATGTGGAGCATATTTCGAGTACGCTTCGTCGAGCAGTTCAACGACGTGGGCGACGCGCATGGGCTTACCCTTGGCGCGGACGCCGGCGGCAAGTTGGAGCATGCAGCCCGGGTTTGCGGCCGCGATGACGGATGCGCCGGTGGATTCGATATCGTCCATTTTCTTTTCGAGCAGCGCGGATGCCATCTCCTGCTGGACGACGTTGTAGATTCCTGCGCTGCCGCAGCAGATTTCAGGCCGGGCCATCTCGCGGTATTCGAGTTCCGGAATTGCGCGGAGCACGGCGCGGGGCGCTTCGGAGATCTTCTGTCCGTGGCGGAGGTGGCAGGCGTCCTGATAGGTCACTGTGATGGGTAGGGCGCCGAGACGCGGGTCGAGTCCAAGCTCGTTCAGGAATTCGGTCACGTCCTTGACTTGTGCGGAGAACTGGCGTGCTTTCCCGGCCCAATGGGGGTCGTCTTCGAGCAGTTCGCCGTACTCCTTGAGGGTGGAGCCGCAGCCGGCGGCGTTGGTGACGATGGCGTCGAAGCCGGCGCCCGACAGCGCGGCGATGTTGATGCGGGCCAGGCGCTGCGCTTCGTCTTTCACACCGGCGTGGACGTGGAGGGCGCCGCAGCAGGTTTGATCGCCGGGGATGGTCACGTCGCAGCCGTTGCGGCGGAGGACGCGGACGGTGGCTTCGTTGAGCCGCGCGAAGGAGATGTTGGCGATGCAGCCGCCGAGGAACGCGACGCGGCGCCGGCGTTCGCCTTCGGCGGCGAGCGTCCGTCCGTAGTAGCGGTAAAACGACGGGAACTGCGCGTCGGGCGTGAGGGACTCGGCTTTGCCGAGACGGCCGAGATGGCTGAGCAATCCCGTGGCGCGCAGGAGCCACTGCAGGCCGGAGACGCGGTAGAGAAGCAGCAGGGAGCCGGCCACCTCGAGGGCGCGGCGCGAGGGCAGCAGGAAACGAAAAACGAAATTGCGGAGCAGGCGGGTTGGCCAGGAGCGATCGGCGGCATCCTCGATCTGCGCGCGCGCGGCTTCGATCAGCCGGCCGTACTGGACGCCGGAAGGGCAGGCGCTTTCGCAGCCGCGGCAGGCGAGGCAAAGGTCGATGTGAGCGAGGTAGGACGCGTCGATGGGCGCTTCGCCCTCGGCGACCCGCTTCATCTGGTAGATGCGTCCGCGCGGGGAATCCATTTCAAGGCCGAGTTCGCGATAGGTGGGGCAGGCGTTCAGACACAGGCCGCAGTGCACGCAGCGGTCGAGATCGGCGAGTTTGGGGCCGAAAGCCGGCTCGACAGGCTGTGCGGCTTCGATGTCAGATTTGGCCATAGAGCCTGCCGGGGTTGAGGATTCCTTGCGGATCGAACATGTGCTTGACCTGTTTCATGAGGCCGAGATCGTTGCCGGGCGCCGGCCAGAGGGTTGCGCGCTCGCGGTAGCTCTGCGGCGCGAACTCGACGACGGCGGTTCCGGCGCTGTTCGACGCGGCCCACTCGCCGGCTGATTCCGCGTTTTCAAAGTAGCCGTAGCAGACGCCTGTTCCGGCGCGCGCCAACGCCGGGCCGGGGAGATTGTCGATCACCGTTCCCACCTCGCTCAGCGTACATGAGACGCGCACCACCGCGCCCTCGGGGTGGGCGGCGAGCCATGTGGGCGAGGTTTCGCGGACAGCGAGCCAGAGATCGAGGGCGGCGTTCTCGTCGAGCGCTTCGAAGCCGTCCAGTTCGCGGCCGTAGCGCGCCAGAACGGCTTCGCTGCCGCCGGCTTCGACGAGCAGAGTGTATTCGCCGTCCTCTTTCAGGAGGTCGATGGCCATCGGCTGCAGCGGACCGCGAAGCACCGCGTCGCGCCGCGCGATGGCTTCCTCGCGTTTGCTTCCCTGCCAGCGGAAAGTGCGGATGAGCTTCGGCTTCGGATAGACGCGGAAGTTCACTTGGGCGATGGCGGCGAGCGTACCGAAGGAACCGATCATCAGTTTCGCCATGTCGAGGCCGGCGACGTTCTTGACGACCATGCCGCCGGAGTCGATCAGCTTACCCTGCAGCGTGGCGAAGCGCATGCCGATGACCATGTCGCGCGCCGAGCCGTAGAGCCTTCGGCGGGGGCCGGAGGTGTTGGCTGAGACGACGCCGCCGACTGTCGACTGGCTTGCGAAGGGGGGATCGAGCGGGAGCATCTGGCCTTCGTTTTCGAGGAGTGCGGAAAGGCCGGCCCAGGGCAGGCCTGCTTCGACGCTGATGGTGAGGTCGCGCGGCTCATAGCGGAGCACGCGCCGGAGGCCGGCGAGAGCGATTTCGGTTTCAGCCGGGGTGAGCGGCCCCGCCATGCTGTTTTTTGTCTGTGCGCCGGAGAGACGGATCGGCGAGGCGGCTCGGCCGGCTTCGGCGAGGGCCGCGGCTAATTCCTCGGAAGTGTTTGGAACAAGTCGCAATGGTAGGATGAGACTACCTATTATCGGTCAGAAAGAAGACTGCTGCATGGATTCCCGAAGAGAATTTCTTGGCGCCGTGACCGGGCTGGCCGGTTCGCTCGCGCTGCCCCGCCGTGTGATGGGCGCCAATGAAAAAATCGTATTGGGCATTATCGGCGCCGGCGACCGCGGAAGCGAACTCATGCGGCTGGCGCTGGATTGCCCGGACGTGGAGTTTGCCGGAGTAACGGACATTTACACCCGGCGGCTTGAAGCCGCCAAGCGGCTTGTGCCGAACGCGAAGACGTATCTCGACCACCGGCGGATGCTGGAGGACAAGTCGATCGACGCGGTGATCATCGCCACGCCGCAGCACCTCCATTGCGAGCATTTCGTTGCTTCCATCGAAGCGGGCAAGCACGTTTATCAGGAAAAGACGATGGCGTTCACGGTGGAGCACGCCAAGCGCATGCGCGCCGCGTATCGGGCCGCCGGGAAGCGCACGGTGCAGATCGGCCATCAGTGGGCATCGTCAGGGCAGATGATCGACGCCCGGCGCATCGTGGCATCGGCGCCGATGGGCAAAGTCACGGCGGTGGTGATGGAAATGTACCGCAATACGCCGCACGGGAAGCCGCAGTGGTCGCGGCCGCTTTATCCGGACATGACGCCGGAAAACATTCTATGGCAGTCGTTTGAAGGCGAGGCGCCGCAGCATCCCTTCGATGCCAACCGGTATCTGAACTGGCGCTTTTTCTGGGACTATTCGGGCGGCAATGTGTACGAAAACATGTGCCACCAGCTTTGTTTCTGGTACAAGGTGATGAATTTGCAGATACCGCGAGCCGCGACGATGACCGGCGGGCTGTATCTGTGGAAGGACGGCCGCGAAGTGCCGGACACGATGGATGTGAGCCTGGAGCAGCCGGAGGAGTTGCTGGTTAGCTGGACGAGCGGTTTCGGCAACAATGACCTGTCGGTAAACGAAAGCATGCTTGGGACCGACGGCACGTTGAGCCGCAACGCGCAGGTGCGCTACGCGCCGCAGAAGGTGAACCAGCCCGGCGTGCCGGAGATGCTGGGCACGACGCGGACGCCGGCGACGGCGCACATGCAGAATTTCTTCGATTGCATCCGGACCGGCGCGGAGCCGAACTGCCCGTTCGACCTTGGCTATCGCGTCGCCATCGCGTGCCGGATGGCGGTGGAAAGCTACCGCCAGAGGCGGACCGTGCACTGGTCCGCCGAGCAGGAACAGATCGTCTGAGCGCGGGGCGGCGATGAACTTCGAGATCACTCCGGAGCAGGAACAGCTTCGCAAAAGCGTCCGGGAGTTCGCCGAAGCGGAGGTGCGCCCGCATGTGCGCACGTGGGACGAGGCGCAGACGTTTCCCCTCGATGCGATCCACAAGGCAGGTTCGCTCGGCTTCATGGGCGCGAACATCCCGGAGGAGTATGGCGGCGCAGGGCTCGGTTACATCGAATACGCCATCGTTATCGAAGAGCTGGCGCGCGTGGATCCTTCGGTCGGGCTGATTGTCGCGGCGCACAATTCGCTTTGCACAAACCACATTTACGTAGCGGGAAACGAGGAGCAGAAACGGAAGTATTTGCCGAAGCTTGCGTCGGGAGAATGGATCGGGTGCTGGTCGCTGACGGAGGCGGAAGCGGGCAGTGATGCGGCGGGCACGCGCACGACGGCGATGCGCGACGGCGATTGCTGGGTGTTGAACGGCGGCAAGACATTCACGACGAATGCGCACTATGCGCAGGTGTGCGTGGCGATGGCGGTGACGGACCGGAGCGCTTCCTCGCACGGCATTTCGGCGTTTATTCTCGAAGCGGGCATGCCGGGTTTTCGCGTTGGCAAGAAGGAAGACAAACTCGGGATGCGCGCCAGCGCCACGGGCGAAGTGCTGTTCACCGATTGCCGTTTGCCGGCCGGGCAGATGGTGGGGAAGCCGGGCGAAGGGTTTGTGGACAGCCTGCGGATTCTCGACGGCGGGCGGATATCGATTGCGGCGCTGTCGGTGGGGATTGCGCAGGGCGCATATGAAGCGGCATTGAAGTATTCGAAACAGAGAAAGCAGTTCGGCCGGCCGATCTCGGAGTTTCAGGCGATTCAGCACAAGCTGGCCGATATGGCGACGGCGATCGACGCCTCGCGCCTGTTGACGTATCGCGCCGGGTGGATGAAGGACCAGGGCCGCAGGGTGACGCGCGAATCCGCGATGGCGAAGCTGTTTGCGAGCGAGGCGGCGGTGGATGTGGCGAATGAAGCGCTGCAGATTCACGGCGGCTACGGGTTCATCAAGGACTATCCTGCGGAGAAGTTCTATCGCGACGTGAAGTTGTGCACGATCGGCGAGGGCACCAGCGAGATCCAGCGGTTGGTGATTGCGCGCCAGCTTCTGAAGAGCGATTGAGTGAGCCCGAGAGAACTGGCGCGGAAGGCGACGATCATCGAGCGGCGGGGCGCGGAAGCCGCGGCGTTGATGCGCGAATTGTTTCCGCAAGCGGGGCGTGCGAGGATTTACGGCGTGACGGGCGCGCCGGGGGCGGGGAAGAGCACGCTGGTAAACGCGATGGCGGGCGAGTTGCGCGCCAAGGGCCTGCGCGTAGGTATCATCGCGGTGGACCCGAGCAGTCCGTACACGGGCGGAGCGATCCTGGGCGACCGGATCCGGATGCAGGGCCACTACGCGGACGAGCAGGTGTTCATCCGTTCGATGGCGGCGCGGGGCGCGATGGGTGGTCTCGCGCCGGCGACGCTCGACATGGCATTGCTGATGGATGCGGCGGGGATGGATGCGGTGATCGTGGAAACGGTCGGGGTTGGCCAGGACGAGGTGGACATTGCGCGGCTGGCGGATGTGACGCTCGTGGTGCTGACTCCGGGGATGGGGGATGATGTGCAAGCGATCAAGGCCGGTATCCTGGAGATCGCGGATGTGTTTGTGATTAACAAGGCGGACCAACCCGGCGCGGAGAAACTGGAGCGCGAGCTCCACTCGAGCCTTACGCTGGGCGCGCGCGCCGATGGCTGGGAGCCGCCGGTTGTGAAGACGATTGCGAGCGAGGGTAAGGGCATTGCGGAAGTGTTCGAGTCCGCCGGGAGGTATTTGGCGCGAGGCGTTGCCGTGGAGCGCACCGAGCGGCTCTGGCGCGAACGGCTGCGCGAGATGTATCGCGAGAGGCTGCTGGAAGCGTTGCCGGCGGAAGAGTTGGAGCACGCGGCACGCGAGGTGGCGGCGCGGCGGGCCGACCCGTACGGCGTAGTTGAAGCGTGGCTGGAGGCGGGCGCGGCGAAGAAGAATCGGGAAACGGAAATCGGGAAATGAAGCCAACCATCGGAATTATCGGCGGCAGCGGGTTGTACTCGATGCCGGGATTTGAAGCGCAGGAAGAAGCGCGGCTGGACACGCCGTGGGGCGCGCCGTCGGAAGTTTACGTGACCGGGCGGCTGGCCGGGCGCGAGGTGGCGTTTCTGGCGCGTCACGGCAGAGGGCATCGCATATCGCCTTCGGAGCTGAACTTCCGCGCGAACATTTGGGGGATGAAGTGTTTGGGCGTTGAGCGGATCATTTCGCTGAGCGCGGTGGGGTCGCTAAAGGAAGAGCACCATCCGCTCGATTTCGTGCTGCCGGATCAGTTTGTGGACCGCACGCGGGGCCGCATCTCGACTTATTTCGGCGAGGGCATTGTGGCGCATGTGGGGTTCTCGGATCCGGTTTGCCCTGAGGTGGCGCGGTCGGTTCACGAAGCGGCGCGCGAAGCGGGGGTGAACGCGAAGTTGGGCGGGACGTATCTTTGCATGGAGGGACCGGCGTTTTCGACCCGCGCGGAGAGCGAGCTGTACCGAAGCTGGGGCATGGACGTGATCGGGATGACGAACCTGCAGGAGGCAAAACTCGCGCGGGAAGCGGAACTGTGTTACGCCACGGTGGCGATGGTGACCGATTATGACTGCTGGCATCCGGACCACGACGCGGTGACGGTTGCCGACATCATCGCGAATTTGACCAAGAACGCCGAAAACGCGGCGCGGGTGGTGGCGCACGCCGTGGGGGCGATGCCCGCCGAACGCCATTGTAAGTGCGGGTCCGCGCTGATGCACGCGATCATTACCGATCCCGCGGTTGCGCCGGAGGCAACGCGGAAGAAGCTGGAGCCGTTGCTTGCCAAGTACTGGCGCTGAAGACGCGGCGCGCGAGTTACTGGAGTGCGCGCTTTCCGGCCGCGCCTGGCGCGAGGAGACTCTGGCGCGAGTGTCGGAGGGCGAGGGCAGCCAGTGGTTGTTTCGCATCGTGGCCGAGGGGATGGCCGACCGGTTCGAGCCCCGGCTATGCGACGTGTACGCGGAGATGTTTGCCGAGGTGCTGGCGCGCCACACCGGACTTCATGCGCTGCACTTACTCGAACGCTATCAGCGCGTACGGCAGGTGCGGAGGTACGATGGCGATGCCCACGAAGTGCGCGATGTGTTTGTGCTTTCGCGGGTGACGCTGGGGGCCGATATCGCTGTCACCAGCGAGCTGCTCTACGCGGCGCGGCGGAAGTTTCCGGCGGCACGGATCTGGTTGGCAGGTTCGCGCAAGAGTTGGGAGTTGTTCGCGGGCGCGGGTTGGGTGCGTCACGCGGAGTTGGAATACGGGCGAAGCGCAGAGATTGAGTCCCGTTTGAAAGTCTGGCCCCGGCTGCGTGAGTTGTGTGCGGTGGAGCGGAGTGTTGTGATCGATCCCGATTCGCGGTTAACGCAACTGGGTCTGCTACCGATTTGCGCGGAGGCGGAGTATTACTTCTTTGAGAGCCGCGGTTACGGAGGCGAAGGAACGGATACGCTTGGCGCGCTGGCGTCGCGGTGGGCGGAGGAAGTGTTCGGCGTGGCGGGCGCGCGAGCATGGATGCAGCCCGTGGAGGCGGAGGCCGAGTGCACCGGAGAGATCGCAGTAAGCCTCGGCGTGGGTGAGAATCCGGCGAAGCGAATGAGCGACGCCTTCGAGCGGGACTTACTCCGGCTTCTGGCGGAGACCGGGCGGCGCGTGGTAGTGGATGAAGGGGCGGGCGGGGAAGAGGCGGCGCGAGTGCGCGGGGCTGCCGAGGCTGCGGGCGTCGAGACGTGGCGCGGACCGTTCGCCGAGTTTGCCGAGCGGATCCGGCGGAGTTCTTTGTATGCCGGCTACGACTCGGCGGGGGGACACGCCGCGGCGTCGTTTGGCGTGCCGTTAGTTAGCATCTTCCTGGGTTATCCGTGCGAGCGGATGTTTGAAAGATGGAAGCCGGATGGCCGGGGCCCGAAAGCGATTGTACGCGGGGAGCCTCGCGACGAGGAACGCATCTGGCGGGAGACGCGCGAGGCGGTGCAGGCGATGGCGCGGCGATGACGAGGGTGGAATTACTTCGGGACGAATGTCAGAGTAACATCCATGACATGGTCTCCCGCGCCGTTCACCAGCTTAGAGGAGAAATTCTGGAACTGGCGCGAGTCGACATTGCTCAGAAACTGTTGTAAGAACTCGTTGGGATAATCGTAATCCAGCGGATCGCCGGGATGCATTTTCCAATGGGTGCGGGCCTGAGTTCTGAGTGCCGGGGGCAAGCCTTCGATGCGCAATTGGCCGAAGCGATACAAGGGACCTCGGGCGAACGCAATCCGGAGATCGATGGTCCTTGCGCTGTCATTTAAGATACGCTCGGGTGTGGCTGAAGCTTCAAGATAGCCGCGCCTTTTGAGCTGGAACTCCATCTGTAGGATGGCGCGCTGGATCTCGCTCCAGCCGGCTACTTCTCCTTTGTTAAAGTTTGCCGCTTTCAGCATCGCACTTACGGGCAAATCCTCCCCCTCGAGTTGCACCTCGCCCAGAGTGAACGTGGGGCCTTCGTCAATGGCGACGGTTACGGCGACCGCGGCGGGAGAGGAACGTGCGAGCGAAACGCTCGAGAAGCGCACGCGATACATCCCGCGGTCCTCGTAGACGGGACGTATGTTCGTGTCGAGTATCTGGCGGAACCTGTGCGGCGCGAAACCCTGTCCCAGGAGCGGGCGGCCGACGAGCCCGACAAGATCGGCGGAGGTCATCGCGTGCTCGCCGGTAAAGGTGATCGAAGCGATCTTCGGAAGCGTCTCTGGCTGAAACGAGACCAGCGGCTTCGACGATGTCAAATCAGACTCCATCCGCGGCAGGATCGGCTGACCGTTCAAGTTTGCCTTCAGGTGCTGCTGGAGCGCGTCAGCGAGGAATCTCTGGGCTGTGTCATCGACCGGTACCTTGTGATCGAAGGGCGGATACTGGGCGGTGAGCCAGCGCCAGGCTTCTTCTTCGTCGGCGCCGGGCACTTCGATGGCGGCTTCGATGAGTGCCGTTTGGTCGGTGAGGCCGAGCGTGAGCGCGTAGCCGTGATTCGGTCCGGATCCGTAGTGGCAGTTGAGGGAGGTGAACAAGCCGCTTTCATTGAGCTTCTGGCACGCTTGCTCGATTCCGGACTTGTCGAGGGGGGCGCCGATGTCTAACCCGGCGATGTCAAGCACCGTGCTTTCGGGCAGCGCTGTGCCATTGAGGGTGACGGATTCAAGCGGATAGTGATTGCCCTGAGCCTCAGCCGTTACCACGAGCAGGCTGAGAGCGAGAAGAATTCGAGAAGCCCACGCCAGCATGGGACCGGCGATGTTCCGCCAGATAGGATGAAACCGGACTGCCGCTTTCGTAGATGGCATGCGCATCGCGGGGCTGTTGACTTACTTTACATCCGAACCTGTGCGCGAGGCGAGTTGTTGGGGCTGAGTTGTTGGGGCTGTTGACGCGCGTGCCGGGGGCGTGCCACACTCCAGATAATTCCCGGTTGATATGGCCCACGCGACCACTGTGCCCGACTTGTCCCTTTTGCGCCGGACAGGTGTGGCCGCATGAGCGAGATGGAGTGGCGCCCGCGGCACAATCCGTGGGCTGTGGCGCTAACTGTCACGTTGGCGACGTTCATGGAGGTGCTGGACAGCTCCATCGCCAACGTGGCGCTTCCGCATATCGCGGGCAACCTGTCGGCGAGCCAGGATGAGTCGGCGTGGGTGCTGACCAGTTATCTCGTATCGAACGCGATTATTCTTCCGATCAGCGCGTGGCTGGCCACGCGGTTTGGGCGGAAGCGGTTCTACATGACGTGCGTCGCGATGTTTGGTGCGTCGAGTTTTCTCTGCGGTCTTGCGCCGAATTTGGGGATGTTGGTCTTCTTCCGCATCCTGCAGGGATTCGGCGGGGGCGGGCTGGCGCCGAGCGAGCAGGCGATTCTGGCCGACACGTTCCCGCGCGAGAAACGCGGCATGGCGTTTGCCGTGTACGGCATGGCCGTGGTGGTGGCGCCGGCGATCGGCCCCACGCTTGGCGGCTGGATTACGGACAACTCGAGCTGGCGATGGATCTTCTACATCAACGTCC
The DNA here is from genome assembly GCA_021778335.1 of Acidobacteriota bacterium. Taxonomy (GTDB): domain Bacteria; phylum Acidobacteriota; class Terriglobia; order Bryobacterales; family Bryobacteraceae; genus JAJYKC01. Next base: position 17,779 of record JAJYCN010000022.1, read on the forward strand.
CGTTTGTGATCCTGTCGCTGTTCTTAAGCAGCCGCCTGGTGGAAGACCCGCCATACCTGTCCCGTGAGCGGGAGCGGAGCCGGGGTGTGAGAGTGGACTACGTCGGACTGGGCCTCATCGCGCTGGGAGTCGGCACGCTGCAGTTCGTGCTCGACAAAGGGCAGGAAGACGATTGGTTCTCCTCGCCGTTGATCGTGACCTTTCTGGCAATGGCGATCGTGGCTCTTGCGACGTGGATTTATTGGGAACTGCACCACAAGGATCCGATTGTGGATCTGCATTTATTCAAACTGCGGAATTTCACGATGGCGATGAGCTTCACGTTCGTGCTCGGCATGGTGCTTTATGGGACGACGTTCGTGATCCCCCAGTTTCTCCAGGTGCTGCTTGGTTATCCGGCAGTGAAGGCGGGCGAGGCGCTGGCCGGCGGAGGCATCGTGATGATGCTGATGATGCCGATCTCGGGGATGCTGGTCAGCCGCGTCGATCCGCGGGGGATGATGGCCTTCGGATTCCTGTCGACCGCCGCGGCGCTGTACTTCATGATGACCCACATGACTCTGGGCATGGACTTCTTCACCGCAGCGATGCTTCGGACGTTGCAGGCCGCGGGGCTGGCGTTCATCTTTCTTCCGTCGAACACGCTGGCGTACCTTGGCGTCCCTCGGGAGAAGAATAATCAGGTTTCCGCGATCAATGCCTTCATCCGTAACATTGGGGGCGGGATTGGCATTTCGATGATCGGGACGTTTCTTACTCGCCGGGAACAAGTGCATCAGACATATCTGGCGGCACAAACCGCGACTGGTAACCCGGTGTTCGAACAGATGGTGGCCGGCATGAGCGCGGTTCTGCATCAGGCCGGCCTGGCGCCGAATGTGGCCACACAGCAGGCGCAGGCGCGCGTGTACTTCATGATGCAGGCACACGCCACGACGCTGGCTTACGTGGATGTGCTGTCGGTGATGACGCTGGCGATTGCCGCGCTGGCGCCGTTCGTGCTGCTGATGAAGCGAAGCGCGGTGATGCCTGCCGACATGGCCGGGCACTGATTTCCGCTGCGGTGGTGCCCTATCATGGACATATGTCCGTGACGACGCCGGCTGAGGCCGGAGCCGCGGTAGCGGCCGATGTAAAGACGCTCGAAAGCAAATACCTGCTGCAGAATTACGCCCGGTTGCCCGTGGTGCTGGCGCGCGGCAGGGGATGCTACGTTTACGACACGAGCGGGAAGCGGTATCTGGATCTGATCACTGGGATCGGTGTGAACGCGCTTGGCTACGCGCACCCGCGCATCACCGGCGTGATCCGCGAGCAGGCGGGAAGGCTGCTGCACACCTCGAACCTCTACTATCACGAGTACGGCGGGCGCCTGGCGGAGAAACTTGCGCAAGTGACAGGACTCGAGAGGACGTTTTTCTGTAACTCAGGCGCTGAGAGCATGGAAGGCGCGCTGAAGATGATTCGCTCGCACGGCCGGCGGATACATCCGGAGAAGTACGAAATTGTTTCGCTCGAGAACTCGTTTCACGGCCGCACGCTCGGCGCGATTTCGATCACGGGCCAGGCGAAATACCGGGCCGACTTTGAGCCGCTGCTGCCGGGCCCGCGCTTCGTCGCATTGAACGACATCGAAGCGCTGGAACAGACGGTGAATGAGCGGACAGCCGGCATTGTCATCGAGTGGATTCAAGGCGAGGGCGGAATTCATCCGGCCACGCTCGAGTTTGCGCGCCGGGCGCGGGAGCTGGCGGACCAGCACAACGCGCTGCTTGTGTTCGATGAGACACAATGCGGCGTGGGGCGGCCAGGGGTTCACTTCTCGTATCAACTGGCGCAGCCGGCCGTACTGCCGGATATCATGGCCGCGGCGAAGCCGTTGGGGTGCGGGATTCCGCTCGGCGTGATTGTGGCGAATGCGAAGGCGGCTGCGACGATCGGTCCGGGCATGCATGGTTCGACGTTCGGCGGCGGGCCGCTGGCGTGCCGCGTGGCGCTGGAGTTTCTCGAGGTGCTGGAAGGGCTGCTTCCCTCGATCCGGCAGATCGGTGAACTGTTCCGCTCGCGTTTGCGGGACCTCGCGCAGCGCTTCGCGTTCATCAAGGAAGTGCGCGGCGAAGGGCTCATGATCGGTGTGGACCTGGACCGGCCCGGCAAGCAGATGGTGCTGGATGCGATCGAAGCAGGCCTGTTGATTAACTGCACGCACGATACGGTGCTGCGGTTCCTGCCGCCTTACATCGTGGGCGAGCGGGAGATCGATGTCGCGATTACCAAGCTGAAGAACGTCTTTCAGAGGGCCGAACGGGCGACGACGAGCAACTGATTCATCGGGGACGCGAACTTCTGCGGGTTGCGGGCAGGATTGTCGCGCTTACGGGCGCGGGGATCTCGGCGGAGAGCGGCATCCCGACCTTTCGCGGTGCGGGCGGACTCTGGAAACAATTTCGCGCCGAGGAACTGGCCACGCCCGCGGCATTCGCGCGCGAACCTAAGCTGGTATGGGAGTGGTACGACTGGCGACGTTCCGTGTGCGCCGGCGCGCAGCCCAACGCCGGGCACATCGCGCTGGCGCGTTTTGAAAAACGAACGCCCGGGTTCACGCTTGTGACGCAGAATGTCGACGGCTTGCATGAACGGGCGGGCAGCCGGCGTGCGCTGCGGTTGCATGGCGACATCTGGACTCTGCGTTGTGTCGAGTGCGGGGCAGCACGCCGGGATGAGCGTGTGCCGCCGCCGGAGTTGCCGCCGCACTGCCGCTGCGGCGGGCTGATGCGGCCGGGCGTCGTCTGGTTCGGCGAGGCGCTGCCTGAGCAGGCGTGGCAGGAAGCGGAGCGGGCCGTGCGCGAGTGCGAGGTATTGCTGGTGGCCGGGACTTCGGCGGTGGTGTATCCGGCCGCGTGGCTGATTGACGTGGCGCGGGAAGGCGGCGCCGCGGTGATTGAAGTGAACCTCGAAGAGACGCCGTACTCGGAGGACGTGACGATATCGTTGCGGGGACGGGCGGGCGTGATTCTACCGAAACTGCTTCCGGAGGGCTAAGAGCCGGTTCGGCGCGCGTCGAGCGACTGCTGGGCCGATGCGACGATGTTAGCGACCGGCTCCGGCGAGTCGATGGCGGCGATCACCATGCGGTCGATGATTTCGGCGATGTGCGGCCACTCCGGCATTCTTGGTAACTCGCGCGCGCAGGCGTGCAATGCTTCCATTCGCTGATAGAAGGGGATTGTCCGGTTCACTTCGGCGTCGGTCCAGGTGGAGCGGCGGCAACCTATGCCTCCCTCGAGCGTCAGTAACTTGTCCATTTCGCGCGAGGCACAGTGTTTCAGGAAGCGCCATGCGACGTCCGGATGCGGAGTGCCGGTTGCGATGCCGAGGATCCAGTAGATATTCAGCGAAGGTCCCTGGCAGCCGCGGGCGTGAGGCACCGGCGCGATGCCGACCTTCCCTTTCACGGCGGAACTCGCGATGGTTTGCGCCATGGAAGCGAAGCCGAACCAGTTCACCATGAGTGCGGCTTCGCCAGCGGCGAAGGCAAGGCCTGATTTCACCGAGTCCATTTCACGGCAGGCCGGATGAACGGCGGAGGAATCGTTGATCGTCTCGCGAAGAAACTGTAAGGCTTCGCGGGCGGCGTTCGAGTCGAGCGTTATTCTGCCGTCCGGTTCGCTTAACTCGCCTCCGCGCGACCACAACTGCAAACAAAAATCGTAGACAGTGTTGTGGCCGTCGGGGTAGGCGGCGAAAACAGTTCCGTAGCGGCGTTGTTCCGGACGGTGAAAGTGGCGGGCGACCTGAAGAAACTCGTCCCATGTCTGGGGCACGCGCAACGGCGAGCCGAAACGGGATTCGTAGGCGGCCTGCTCGGCTGGGTCTTCGAGAAGATCGGTTCGGTAGATCAGACATTCGGGGCCGTCATGGTACGGCAGGCCGAGCACGTGGCCATCGATCTCCTGCAGGCGCAATAAGGACGGCGGCCAGGCGTCGGGAAAGCCGTCGGGAGGATCGGCGAGGATTCTTGGCGCGAGATCCGCGAGGCAGCCGTGCCGCTGCGCGGAGGCAACCCAGTCGGTGTTGAGAAATACGACATCCCAGTCGCCGCGCTGGAGCCCGCCGCTTTCAAACACGCACGCGGAGAGCGGGGGAAGGTCCATGGGAACCGCGTCGAGCGAGAGGCCGGTGCGCTGGGCTGAGTCGAATGTGTCCCATTGCTTGCGGATGGCGGACTCAAACGGATCGAACTTCCGCACCGCGACTCGAAACGTCCGGCGGCTCACGGCTTACCCGGCTCCACGTAACTTGCCGGATCCCGGTACTTCACGGTTTGTAAGTGCTCGCAGTAGAGCGCGAGTTCGCCTTCGTTCTTGAATACCTCGTAAGAAACCTTCACCAGGCCCATGGTGGGATACTTCGGGCGCTTTTCGAGGTTCGTCCGGATGGTGTAAATTGTGTCGCCGATGAAGACAGGCTTGATGAAACGGAGTTTGTCGTAGCCGTAGCTGAAGGTATTCACGTTGTTATGCGCCATCAGGCCGAGACCGTAGCTGAAGACCATGGAGCCGGCTACGAGGCGGCGGCCGAAGATGCCTTCGTTCCGGGCGAAGATCTCGTCCGCTACGTAGGGATGGCAGTCGAGCACCAGCGAATTGAACAGCGCCGCTTCGCCTTCGGAGATGGTGCGCCGGATGGAGCGGATGCGCCAGCCGATTTCGAAATCCTCATAGAGCCAGATTTCGGTGTTGAACAGAGGGATGTCGCCGTGTTTGGCGGGATCGGGACTTGGGTTCATGCCTGTGCCTCCAGCGGCGGAGCCATGAGTTCCGCCAGAATCTGCGCCGTGTCTTGCCCGAGCACGGGCGCGCCTTTGGCGGATTTGTATATTTCGCCGTCGATGCGGACAGGGCAGCGGGTGGTGCGCAGCGTTACGCCCTCGCGCCGGGTGACCTGTTGGATGAAATCGAGGGCTTGAAATGCCTCGTGCTCCAGCAGGCGGGACCAGGTAAAGACGTCCGAGCACCAGATGTCGGCCGGTTCGAGGATTGAGAGCCAGTGTCGGGTAGTGCTTTTCCTGAGATGGTCGACGAGAATCTGCTTGATCTCGTCGCGCTTGTCGAACAGGTCTTTGGAGTCAGTGTACGTGAGCAAGGCGGGGCAGTCGAGTAACTGGCCAAGGCGCACGACGGGCTGCATGGAGAGCGCGAGATACCCGTCCTGTGTCCGATAGACGCCGTAGGGCGCGCCAAGATAGGCGTGGGCGTTGTTGACGGCACTGCGGCGCGGCAGTTGGCCGCCGTCGTTTAAGTGCGTCGTCAGAACTTCGAATTGAAAATCGAGCACGGACTCGAGCAGACTTGCCTCGACGCGGCCGCCCTTTCCGGTGATCCCGCGGCGCACCAGGCACGCCAGGATGCCTTGCACAAGATGCGCGCCGGCTAGCAGGTCCGCGATGGCGAGTCCGAACGGAACCGGTGGCTGGTCCGCATCTCCATTCAGCCATGGCAGGCCGGAGAGACATTGTGCGAGCAGATCCTGGCCGGGCTTGTCGCGCCACGGGCCGGACTTGCCGTATCCGGTGATCTCGCCGTAGACAACGCGTGGGTTGAGGCGGGTGACCGAGTCGTAGTCAAAGCCGAGGCGCTCCATCACGCCGGGGCGGAAATTCTGAATGACGACGTCGGCGCGCTGGACGAGTTCGGCAACGGCCTTACGGTCCTCGGGTTTGCGCAGGTCGGCCGAGAAACTCTCTTTGTTGCGATTGATGGTGTGGAAGATTGTGCTGTCGCCGTCGAGCTCGAGGTTGGAGACGTAGAGACGCCTGCAGAGGTCGCCGCCCCCGGCGCGCTCGACCTTGATGACGCGGGCGCCCAAATCGGCCATGCGTAGCGAGGCCGAAGGCCCGGAGAGGAACTGGCTAAAATCCACGATCAGCAGGCCGCTTAACGGCTTCATGCATCCTCCAAAGCGAGTCGAGTTCGCGGAGAGTTTCTTCCGCCCCGCCCGAGCCGGACAGATACTTGTGCACCACGGGACCGGCCGAGTCCTGGAAGTGCGGGTAGCCGTCGAAACGCGGGCGCAGGTAGGCGCGATCCAAGGCGGGCAGTGTATCTCGGAAGTAATTCGAACTCCGGCGATTGACTTCGGCGTCGAGCCAAGCCTGCCGGTGTCCCGGTTGTCCGCCCGAATCGAAATACAACGTCTGCTGGCAGGCGGCACCGGCCACATATTGGCAGTACGCGATGGCCTCGCCGCGATGGCGGCAGCGCGAGGAAACGGCAAGTCCGGCTCCTCCCAAAGTCGAGCGCAGAGGCTCGCCGGCGTCCGTGTGAACCAGGTCAGAGAACTCGAGAGGATGGGGGCCGTAGCCGCGGCGCGCGTAATTCGAATAACCGTAGGCGAAAGGGCAGTACGCAACAGAGGTGCTGCGGGCAAGCAGGTCCCAGGTAGGGATGGGATTGCGCCTCAAACAGTCCGGATCGCAAGCGGCGACTAGCTCTCGGAGCATGGAAAGTGCGCGCGCTCCGACCGTTTCGCCGACCACGCGATCCGTTGACTGGAAGGGTTCCTCGCCGGCCGCGATCGAGAGCATGTAGAAATGCATCAGGCTGTCGATCGGAATGGCTGGAACGGCCACCAGACCGCGGCGGGCGAGGGCCAGGAGTTCGGCCCAGGTGCGGGGCGGTTCGACGCCGGCGCGATCGAGAAGGTCCGGACGATAACCCGCGACAGGCGTCGCGGTATCGATTGCCAGCGCCCATTGATGGCCGCCGTACAAGTAGCTGGAATGGGAACGCCCGACCGAATTAGCTGCCTGATCGGCAAGGAAACCGGTTGGGAGGAACGAATCAAGAGGGAGCAGAACGTCGTGCGAGGTGGCGTATCCGCAGAAGGGATGATCGATGACGAGTAAGTCGTAATGTTCGGCGAGTTTCTCTATGGGTTGGTCGGCGAACTCCTGCAGTGAGCGCTTTCGCCACTCGATGCGGACTCCCGGGTATTCTTCCTCGAAGCGTTGCGCGGTGGCGACCATGGGCAGGTAGCCGCGCGTGTGGCCCCAGGTGATGCCGCGGAGTTCAATCATAAGTCACGGGCGTCCCGCCGCATTCGCTTGAAGCGTAGGCGCTTTCTACCACGGCCATGGTGTGGTAGGCATCTTCTACCGAGGCGGCCAGTTCCGGACTGGTTCCATCGAGGTACGCTATCAGGTTGGCCATGCGCCGCCAGAAGGCGTCCGGGAACCAGGCGCCGTCGAGCGGCAGCGACTTCCATTCGGGCCGGTCCGAGCCGTCGAGCTCGACGTATTCGAACTCGTCGGGCATGCCGTGCGGGTAGTCGAGCAGGACGCCCATCCTGGTTTTGATGGCGCCGGCCGTGCCTTCCCACTTGATGTAGCTTTCCTGGTGCTTCGGGCCGTAAGCGTGCGCGTGGTTGGCGGTGACATTGGCGCGCACGGAATCGCCGTAGTCGAGGATGATGGTGGAACGCGTGGATGCGAGTTTCGGGGCGCGGGGATGTTTGAGAGTCTTGGCATACACGGCGGAAGGGTCGCCGCAGAAAGAGCGGATCAGGTCGATGTGATGGACCGAGTGATAAAGAATCTCGACGCGGGGAGCGCTTTCGAGAAACGGCCACATCTCCCAGGGCGTGTAGCAGGTGACGCGGACCTCGATGTCCGTAAGTGTGCCGATGCGGCCTTCGTTAATCATTTGGCGCGCTTGCTCGACCGCCGGCGCGAAACGCAGTTGGAAGTTTACGGCGGCGGTGAGACGCCTGGCGCGGCAGAGTTCGCGAATGGCGCGCGCCTGCGCCAGGTTTTCCCCTAGCGGCTTTTGGATGAGCACGGCGGAGCCGGCGGGAAGGTTGGGTACAAGTGAGAGCACTGCGGAGGCCGGGACGGCGACATCGAACACGGCGCCCGAAGGAGCGTTTTGGACGGCGTCCCGCACATCCGCGGCCACATAGGGGATGCCGAACTTGGTGGCCAACTCGCGCGCTCTCTCGGGGACGAGATCGGAGATCGAAGCCACGCGCAGGCCGGCTTTCGTGTACGCGGGAAGGTGCGCGTCCCGCACGATGCCTCCGGCGCCGATGATGACGATTGGCCGGCTCGAACTCGCCATAAGAATGAGGCAATTTTACTTGAGAGAAGAAGTTTTTGTCAAAGAAAAGAGTTTTCCCATATAGAATCGAGACATGGTGCGCCGGACCGACAAGCCGAAACAACGCCCGCGATACGCGGTGCCCGCTCTGGACCGCGGTCTCGACGTGTTGGAAGCGCTCTCGGCGAGCGCCGTTCCGCAGACGCTCACGGATCTGTCCCGGACGCTGAATTACGCCCCAAGCGGGCTCTTCCGGTTGTTGACGCGCCTGGATACGCGGGGATACGTGATCCGTGACGCCGCGTCCGGCCGGTACAGCCTGAGCCTGAAACTCTTCGAGCTTTCGCATACACACTCGCCGGTGGAGAGCCTTGTCCGGGCCGCGGCGGGGCCGATGCGGGAGTTGGCGGAAACGGTCGAGGAGTCCGTGCACCTGAGCGTGATCCATCGTGGGCGGCTGCTGGTGCTGCTCGACGCGGGGAGCCCGTCGAAGGTGCGGATCTCGATTGAGGCCGGCTCGCAGTTTGCGCCGGTGGAGACTACTTCGGGGCGACTGCTGTTGTCTTACTACCCGGCGGAGGATCTGGCGGGGTTTCTGGCTCGCGATCCGGAGTATGGGGCGATGACGGCAGCGAAGCGGAGGGGGTTCGAGCGCGAGTTGAACCGCATCCGCCGCGCCGGGTTCGCGATCACGCGCAGCGAGGAACGCGCTGGTCTGGTTGATCTGAGCGTGCTGGTGGGGAACCCAACCATTGGACAGGCGTCCGCGCTCGCGATCGCCTGTATTCGCCGGGTCACCAAGGGGGAGATTGAAGACATTCTGGCCGCGATGAAGCAATGCGCGGCCTCGATCACCCGCGCGCAAGGCCTGAGTGAGACGGCGCCCTGAAGCGCTTTAGGCGCCCCGGGGCGGATGGCCCTTCTTGTTTGAGTAGCGGTGCAGCGCAGCGCGCTTGGCCGGCGGCACCAAGGGATCCCATGCCATTAACGGCGCGGGTGTGGGTACGTCGCCGGTTGTGCGGAAGCGGAGCGTGACGATCTGCTGCGGCCGCACGGAAAACTCGTAGCGTTCGTGGCCGGGGAGTGCCGTGGCCTGCTCACCGGCGAGATTCGTCTGGACGGCGCCCGAGTGCGGAAGCGGTATCGTCACGTAGGCTTTCCCGGCAACGCCCAGGCACTCCGCCAACCTCACTTCGATGAAGCGGCCGTCGCGCCGGATGGCTTCGACGATGACGTTGTCGCTCGAGGTGAGGAACGACGCGGGTTTCTCCACGCCGGTCTCGAAGGCGTAAGCCGGGCTATTGTATTCCCACGCCGTGTGCGGAACGCGCGCCCCTGTCCAGGGTGCTTCGTGGGCGAGGATCGAGTATTCGAGCACGTGCTTGCCCTCGCCGGAAAGCCACGAGTTCGGATAGCCGTCATATTTGTTCGTTGTATTCAGCAGGAAGATGATGGGCGTCTTTCCAGTAAGTTCGCGTCCGGATAATCCGCGGTCGAAGATCGCGAAGCCGCCGCCATCGGTCAGAGCGTAGTGCGACCAGCGCAAGGCGGGAGTGATGCCCTGGTTGTGGCCGGGCAACTCCTCGGTCGGTTCCGGCCAAGCGCCGTGGGTGAAGCCGTAGGGGATTCCGCGGCGGACTTCGGTCACTTCGGCGGCAAGCGGGAATTCCGAGACAACGACGGTGCGATCGGGAACGTCGTTGAGCGCGGTCTCAAAATCGATTCGAGGGGAGTCGTGATAGAAGCGGGTGATGCGTTGGCAGGCGCCTCCTCCATAGAAGGTTCCTTCGGCGATCACGGTTGTCGCGAGATGCCCGCGGGTAACGCGCACGGCGCCGGCGGAATCCGAGGACGTGGCGAGGCGGACGCGTTGGGCTCGGGGAAGCATGAAGTCGCCGGGGTCCCCGGACTGCTTCGTCGGCTTTTCGGCCACGATGACGTTGGCTGGACCGCTGAGCAGTTCACGGTCCGATGATTTCAACCGCAGGCTCAGGAGCGCGCCAGTGCGGGCGTCGATGTGCGCGGAGTAGAACCGGTTCTCGATCGTTTCCGGTAGGGGAATTTGTTTGGCGGCGGTAGCGGGTGCAGACGATCGCTTTGCGGGCGTGAGCGAAACGGGGGCGAGTTTGGGCCGGCAGATCGCGCGCCCATCCGGCAGCGCCTCGGCTTCTACGCCGTCGGGAACTTCGGTGGAGGTGAGCATGAGTGGGTCCTGCCGTTCCCAGTTAAGGGCGTTGAAGAGCGCCACGCTGTCCCCTTTACCCGCGACGGCGCGCGCGGCCCCGGTTAGCACGGCGTGCGAGGCGTTCTCTATGCTCTGGAACCGGTCCGCGGCGTCCCAGGAATCGGGAGTCTCGAACACCATGCCGCCGGCCGAGCCCCAGAGCGTATTGCGGTCGGTATCGAGGAACAACTGCAGCCACGAGTGGTACAGGGGCTCGATCGGGTAGGTGTACCGCGTCCGCAGGCTCGCGGCGGTTGCGAGCATTTCCGCTGCTTGTAACTGGTGTTCGCAGCGCCGGTAGGAGGTTTTCACCCGAGGATTTTCGATCCAGAATGAGTCGAAGAAGTAGGTGGTGCCACCGCGCATCGTCGGAATTTGCATGGCGCCGGAGGCGAGTTGCGGCGCGACCGCGTCGAAGTATTTCGAGAGCGTAGTGAAGTGGAACTCCCAGTTCGGGTCGATACTGCGCCACTCCTTCAAGAAGGCGGCCGGATAATCAGGCCGCTTGGGCGCCAGGTTGTAATCGCCGTTACCGCCGAGGGCGAGGACGGGAGCGCCGGCGGGGGTGATCTTCGCGCGCGCGGCCAGTTGCCCCTCCAGTTCGCCGATTTGCGCCTGGGTAAATGGGGCGGTGATGCTGAAGATCAGACCGAGGTCGGCGTAATGGCCGGGTGCGATGGCAAGCGTCCGGGTCCCGTCGGGCGCTTCGAGCCAATGGATCGCCGATCCCGTGGTGTTGCCTCGCGTGTAGACGTAGGCCTCCAGGCCGAGACCCTTGGTGACTTGAGCCATCTGCGGGTGGGTTCCGCAGACGTCGATACACCAGGCGAAGCGCGGGCGGACGCCGAAGACCTGCTGCTGCCAACGAAGTCCTTCGAGCCCCAGGCGGACCAAAGCCTCGCCACCCGGCAGGTTCACGGTCGACTCCAGGAAGAAGCTGTTGACCAACTCGACACGCTTGGCCCGGATGGCGGCCTTTAATTCGTTCGCGCGTTCGGGATGGAAGTTCAGCATCGCGATCATGTTGTTACATTCCGAGAGAACGAACGCGTAATTTGAATCGTCGCGGACGCGATCCAGATGGTCGAAGTAGCTATTGGCGCAGTAGACGCGCTCCATCGAAAAGTTCGTCAGCCAACCGCAACTGGCCGGATGGAAGTTGGGGACGATGAAGACGGTGCGCGTGGTCTGGCCGTGGGCGGACGCCGCGGCAGCGCTGCCGGCGAGGAAAGTTCTGCGGGAAATCTGCTTGTGGGTTTTCATCGGGTTCTCGGCAATTTTCAGGACCGCCGCTTCCACTTCGCGGCTTGCCATAGCATATAGCAAGTGGTGTATCCTGGTCCGCCGAGGTTCGCCGTCCACCAAGTCGCGGTCTCGTCGAGCGCAACAGCACCTGCCGGCGCCGGCAAAGGGAGAGTATGCCGTACGAGAGGGCTCCCATTCCCCGTCTCGCGGCATTAGACCGGCGGCCGTAGCTGCCGGGCAAATCTCGACTAGTTTGGTAGCTGTTTCTGTCCGGGCGGAGGCAAGGGATTAGTCGCTTGGATTCTGGCCTGGACTATCCGAATTAGCAGAAACGATCTGATCAAGCTCGCACATGCCTCGGATACAGGCGATGTTACATCGTAACAAGGCGGCTAAGCGTACTGGAGAATTCTGCGTTATGCAAATTGCGCATTTCTTCGCTTGCGCGACAGCCGGGAACAGCTTACGTTTGGGGTACGAATTGAGGGCGAGGCGTGCGGTTTGCTGGACGACCCACCCGTCGAGATGGCAGCGGACGTAACCAGGGGATCTCAATGGGAATCGTCCCAAATTTTGATTTCGCCATTCTGTTCGCCGCCAAACGCGTCCGATTGCGAGGTAAAGTGTTTCGAAACCAGATAGCGGCTGTATCCTTTCCTGAACAATTGCACCAGCCTTCGGAGCCTGGTCGAACGAATCCACCGGCTCCCGTGCCGGGGTTTTTTCGTCCCGACGCTTCCATTCCCAGGCGGCAAGTGCTGATTGTGAGTGAGAACGTGCTAGTCCGGGAAGGGCTGAAGGATGTTCTGAAGCACGAGTTCCGCGATCTGACGATTGTTGACGCCGCTGAGGTTTCAGATGTTGTTCTGCGTCCGGCGAAGAGAGCGTGGGACCTGATTGTTGTGGAGGTTGGCTTTCGGTACGATGGAGCCTTTTCGGCAGTCCGCGAGTTCCGGCGCAGCCGTGGCGCTGCCCGCGTGTTAGTCCTGGACCTGACGGCAAACGATCGCAACGTTCTGCGGGCGGCGCGGAGCGGGGCGGCCGGGTACATTCCGATGAATGTCGGTCGGGCGGACCTCATTCGAGCCGTTCGCCGCGTGCTGGATGGGAAGACGTATTTCGAGGGGTCGCCGGTGGCGGAAGCGCAGGCGCAGGAGGCAAGGCATGTCCGCCTGTCAGCCCGCGAGAGACTGGTGATGCATGCGTTCGCCGCCGGGAAGCGGAATTCCCGGATCGCCGCCGAACTCAACCTTAGCGCGAAAACCGTGAGTACATATCGACGCCGAGTGCTTGATAAGCTCGAGTTGCAATCGACGGCCGACATCGTGCGTTACGTCGTCGAGAATGGAGTATCGCTCCCGGAGTGACGGCGGCCCGGGCGAGCGCTGGTTTGGCGCCTCGCCAAACGTAAGAGTCGCAGGTCCGGCGCGATGACTTAGTAGTAAGACTGGCTACGTGCGCTCCCGAAAGTACTACAACTACTATGTGGTAAGTATCGACGCAAGTCGGTATTCCTGTCCGGCATTCTTTGGGCGGAATGTACTGAACAATGGGCATCCGATGTTGTTACAAAACCCTGAAGTCGAGAAGCGATTCTCGCTGCGACACTAATTCCGCCTTGTCTCTGGTGGCTGATCGGTTGTCGTCATCAGGGAATGAATCTGCCGGGAAGCCGAGTTCGCGCGGCCTCGATCGGCCGAAAGCCACTGCTAGGCTTAATTGCAGTAGTGCATTTATGTATTATAATGTTTGTGAGATGCCCAAACATGCTGCCCCTATGGACTGCTCGGCTGAAGTTCGTTCCGAGTTGGTCGCGGTGAGCCGGAGCCGAACCAAGGA
>JAJYCN010000312.1 GCA_021778335.1 Acidobacteriota bacterium
CGCCTTCGCCCTCCAACTTCCCCTCGTCAATGCCACGCTCCACGTCCTCAACGCCGCCGGCATCGAACCCCTCATCCTCGTCAGCGGCCGCGGCTTTCATCTCCTTTGGTCCGTCGCACAATCCTCCCCTGCCTTCCACGCACTCGCCTCACTCGGCCAGGTCCCTCCCACTCTCGAAGCCCAGTACGCCCATCCCATCCCTCCCGCCGGAACAGGCATCGACCCGCTGCTTGCGCGCGCCTACGCGGGCGCAGGACTCCTCGCCGAATACATCGGCCACCGCGTCCTCGCGCTGGCTTCCCCCTTAAGCTCCATCCCCGTCCAACTCACCGCCATCGAAGTCGGCCCCAGCCCCTACGGACGCGAGATCCTCTCTTTCGACATCTCCGAATACGGCGACCCCCTCCACACCCGCCACATCCGCATCCCCTTCAGTGTCTATCTCAAACCCCGCCACTTCGAGTGGGCTCTCGGCGACGCCCGCATCCGCCAGATCCTGCCCATCTTCGAAATCCCTCTCGCCGGCATGGCCCTCCGCGAAGCCCTCCGCGCCGCGCGTAATCCCGGCGCCGCCGCCGAGTTGGCGCGCCACCCCTCCGCCCGCATCCCCGATCATTCCACCGCCACTTCCCACTTACTCGCAACTTACACCGCCTCCCCGCTCGCCGGCTTCCACCGGCGGTTCGCCGCCGGCCCGTGGGACGATTCCCCGTTCCCGCCCGGTGTCCATCCCCCGCCCATCCCCGGCGTCCCTCCCTGCGTCAACTGGCTCCTCGATCATCCCAACGATTGGATGCTCCGCCCCGCCGCCCTACAGCACGTAACCCGCGTCCTGACTGCGCTGGACTGGTCCCCGCAACGGATCGTCCACCTCATCCATGCCTGCTACCAACGCGACTGTAACTTCGGCTGCGACTGGCGCCGTCTCGATCCCTTCAACCGCGCCATGTTCTACACACGCCTCTTCGCCGGAATGATCGCCGGCGGCGCAGACACCTTCGTCGACATGAACTGCGTCTCCCACCGGGAGAAAGGCTATTGCATGGACCCCGAGTGCCGCGAAAACCTCGCCACTTACCGCGACTTGCTCGTCGAAAGGACATTAACGTGAGCGACTGGCCCGTCGGTCTATCCACCGGCTGCTTCTGGCAAACCAGTATCTTCGATTGTCTCGAAGAGATCCGTAACTCCGGATTCCACCGGATCGAAATTTGTTCCTGGCCCCAGCACCTCGACTACCACGACACCGCCCTCGTCCGCCGCGCTTCTCGCCTCATCGACGACCTCGGCCTCGAAGCCTACTCCTTCCATGGCCCATTCTCCGACCGCATCGACATCACTTCCCCCGAACCCAGCGCCCGCGACTTCGCCCTCAAAGAATTGATGCAGGCCGCCGAAGCAGCCGCTCTCCTCCGCGTTCGCTACTTCGTCGTCCATCCAGGCCCCGAATCCTCCTCCCTCGCCGAGCATGAGCGCTTCTGGCGCCTGGAAAACGCAGTTCACCTCCTCAACACCACCTACACCCACTGCCGCCGTCTCGGCATCGGCCTCGTCCTGGAAAACATGCTCCCCCACTTATTCGCCGGCGGCACCCGCGATCTCCTTTGGATCCTCGGCGCCCTCAACACCACCGAAGCCGGCGTCTGCCTCGATACCGGCCACGCCTACCTCGGCGAAGACCTCCGCGCCGTCGTCCACAAACTCTCCGGCCATCTCTGGATGGTCCACGCCAGCGACAACAACGGCCAACGCGACGACCATCTCCCGCCCGGCGAAGGCAAAATTAACTGGGCCGCCCTCCTCGACCAACTCTGGGAGCTTCACTTCTCCGGCGCCATTATGATCGAGATCGCCGGCCTGGCCGACCACAAAACAACCCTCGACGCCGCCCGCCGCGGCCGCCGCCACCTCCGCGACCTCGCCCACCGCCTCCGCCTTCCCCTCTAACGAACGCCCCCTTCACTCGCGCCGTTCCTCTCCGCCGGCAATCTCCGCTTCCGCCGCGTCGAACTCGCTCGCGTCCATCTCGTACCGCCCGCAGTCGGCGCAATTCACTTCAACCCGCGTCCCGGCGTCATCGGCAAATTCCCACTTCACTTCCGCCCCGCACCGCGGGCACACCGCCTGCCGCCCTCCCTCTTCCCGCTCGATGAATCCTGTATCGCGCATAAGCCCCTCCTTCCCGCCTCAGCCCGTCTCTCCCGGTTCCCGCACGATCAGCACCGAACAAGGAGCCTCCCACGCCACCCGCAAGGACACGCTGCCCAGCATCCGGTGCTTCACATCTCTGCTCCCTGTCGCCCCGAGCACCACCAGGTCGTATAATCCCCGGTCCGCCTCCGTCAGAATCTCGTTCGCCGGGTTCCCTTCCTCGACCCGCCGGTTCACCGTCACCCCCGTCGCCCGCAGCAGGTCCCGGGCCTCCTCAATCACCCCTTCCCCTTCCCGCACGAACTCCTTCTCCCACTGCCCCGCCTCGCTATTCTCCGCCTCCTCCTCCGACGCCGTCGCGTAATCCCCTTCATCGGCCAGGTTCAGCCACGGCGTCTCGGCCACGTACATGAGGCACACCTCCGCGGCGCCCAAATCGCACAGCGCGCTCAGCGTCTCCACCGCCCTCCGCGACGCCGCCGACCCGTCCACCGTCGCCAGAATCCGCACGCCTTCTTCGTTCTGCAGCGCCCGCCCGATCAGCACCGGCCCCAGCGCATGCTCGGCCACCCGGCTCGCCACCGGACCAAGCCCCCCTTCCATCCGGTATCCCACGCCCCGCGCCCCCACCACCGTCACGTCGTAATTCTCGCTCCGCGCCGCAATCACAGCCGCCGGCGACCCCATCTCAGTCACCAGTTTCACCGTCGCCGCCTCCGGCGCAATCGCCGCCCGCGCGTCCTCCAGAATCCGCGCCGTCTCGCTCACGATCCGCTGCTCGTACCGCTTCCGCCGCAGACTCTCGTCCCGCCGCCGGTACGGCGGCGTCACACAAAGCACATCCACGTTCCGCTCTTCCCCCCGCAACAACCGCGACGCCGTCCGGATCGCCATCAGCGCGTACGTCGAGCCGTCGCTCGCGACAAGCACGTTCATAGAACCTCCCGCGTAACGCGCCTGCGCCGCATCAACACCGTCTTTGCCGCTTTCCGCCCCTGCCGCGTCGCCCGCACCAGCTTCACCGTGCTCGCCTGCGGCCCCTTCTCCCCCATCTCCTCCGCAAAACGCACCGGGCTCCCCGGCCGTAGCCGGTCGAAATGCCCCGAAAGAACGCTGTTGCGGTGAAAGTAAATCTCCCTGCCCTCGGCCTCCAGGAACCCGTAGCCTTCCTCCGGAAACACCCGCGCCACAGTCCCTTCGTTCGGCGCCTCGTGCGCCTTCGTCTCCCCCTGGATGTGCCGCACGTAATCCTGCAGCCGCCGCCGCATCTCGTGGAACGCGTCGTGGATCGCCCGGCTCACGTCGCGCAACTCGCGGCGCGGCTCGAGCCGCTTCGTCTTCTTCTCGACGTCCACCCGTTCGAGCGTGGCCTGCAAACTCGGAATCCTCTCGACAACCAACTCCTCCCCCGGCACGCCCAAGTCAATCCGCACCCGGTACGGCCCGCCGTAGTGCGGCTTCGCCGGCCCCTCCACCGCCACCCGGCAGCTCATGATCCGCGGAAAGAACTTATCCAGCCGCGCCGCCTCCTTCCGCACCTCCGCTTCAATCTCGGCCGATGCCTCTACATTCCGGAACGTCACTTGTGGTTCGAGAATCATAAGACCTCCGTGTCCACCTCACCCAAGCACCACGGGCCGCGAATGAGCTTGAAACCAGTTCCGCGCCAGTTCCGCGACCCGGTCCAGCGTCCCGGGCTCCTCGAACAGGTGCGTCGCGCCGGGGATGATCTCCAGCCGCCGCTCCGTCCTCGGCGGTAGCTCCATCATCGCGTCCCGGTTCAGCCCGATCACCACCGAGTCCTCACCGCCGACCAGGAACAGACACGGCGTCCTCACCTTCCCCAACGCCGCCCCCGCCAGGTCCGGCCTCCCGCCCCGGCTCACCACCGCCTGCACGATCTCCGGCCGGTTCGCCGCCGCACCCAAAGCCGCCGCCCCCCCCGTGCTCGCGCCAAAATAGCCTAAGCTCAGCGGCTTCAGCTTCGCTTGCGTCTCAATCCAGTCCGTAATCGCCGTCAGCCGCCGGACCAGCAGCCCGATATCGAACCGCAGTTCCGCGCTGTACTCGTCGATCTCCTCTTCCTCCGCCGTAAGAAGATCGGTCAGGATCGTCGCAATCGCCCCGGCGTTCAAAACTTCGGCGACATGCCGGTTTCTAGGACTCCGCCGGCTGCTCCCGCTCCCGTGAGCAAACAGCACCAGCCCCGCCGCGGCCGCCGGAATCGCTACGTCCGCCGCCAGTTCTACTTTCTTTCCAACAGGTATGAGGATTTCTTCGTGTGCGGTATGCAAGGTCGCTGTTCGCATGGCGCCACCCCCACGCGACAAATGCACTTCGCATGCCGCCGCCGCTTGCGGCCTCGTTATAGTTGCAACCGGACAAGGTTGCGTTCTTTCGCGGATTCCCGCTCAACAGTGCGCAGATTCGCGCACCCGTCGAGCGTAGGCGCTCAACTTTAGTTGTCGCCGCCCGTCACCGCGCCAACCGCGAGCTTCACATCAAGCGTCCCATCGCCCAGACCCAATGACGACCCCAGCGGCGACGACGATTCCAGCGCATCCCGCACCGTGCCCGGATCCACACCCGGATTCGCTTGAAGCAACAGCGCCGCCGACCCCGACACCAGAGCCGTGCCGAACGACGTCCCCCAAACTCCCGCGTAGTTGCTCCCCGGATACGTAGTCAGCAGCCCTTCCCCCGGCGCCGCCATCTTCACGCTGTCCACACCGTAATTGCTGAACTTGCTCCTCTGCAGCCCTCCGTTGTCCGATCCCACTCCCACCACGCCATCCTGATTCGCCGGGTACACCAACTCCTGCTCCCCGTCGTTGCCCGCCGCCGACACGCACACAATCCCCTTCGACTTCGCGTAGCTGATCGCCGCGTGAATGCCCGCCGACTCCGTCTCCGAGCTGAAGCTCATGCTGATCACGTTCGCCCCGTGGTCGGCCGCGTAATAAATCGCCCGGATCACGTTCGCCGTGTCCGATGACCCATCCGCCAGAAACGCCTTCAACGGCATGATCATCGCCTGCGGCGCCACCAGGTGCACCAGCCCGGCCACCATCGTTCCGTGCCCGAAATGACTCGGCGTCGTGCCCCCGCCGTCCAGAATCACCACCGTCGACTGGTCCAGAATTACCACCGTCGACTGATTCAGGATGATCGGATCCGTCTTCGACGTCACCGGAACCGTGCTCGAATACTGAAACGCGCTCGTCGAAGTCGCGTCCAGGTCTTCCCATTCCGACGGAATCCCCGCCTGGTTTCGCGTAAAATCGTATCCCGCCACCAGCGAACTCGCCAGCGCCGGATGATACGGATCCACGCCCGTGTCGATGATCCCCACGATCACGGCCGTGTTGCTCGAAACCGCCTGCTGCGCCGCCGGAAGCTCGATCTGCTGCGCCGCCGGCTGGTTCACGTATGCCCCGAGCACCGTCGCGCCGTAGTAGTTCTGCGTCGTGATGTTCGTGAGCATCGCCTGGATGATCGAGGTGTCTGGCGTCACCGTCGAAAGCGGATCCGCCTCAACCTCCTGGATCGTCCCGTCCACCTCGAAATCGCTCACCGCCGGATTCGCCGTCACCTGCGCGATCAGCGTGGCCGATGGGATGCTCGACGGCGCTGTCACCAGGTACGAGGAGTCCTCGTTGTTCAGCGCCTGCACCAGCGTCAGCCCGTACTGGCTCAATACCTGCGAAAGGTTCGACGCCGGAACATCCAGCACATAAGATGTCTGGGCCGTCTGCGCCATCAGCGGCAGCGCAATCCAGGCCAACCAGGTAACGATTCTAGAAATATGACGCATCATCAAAAATCTCCTGCTTCCAGCGCCCACTCACCTACGCGGCCTCCGGACCCCCTTCCGGACGCGCGTCAAAAGGAACGATCACTTCAATTCCTTCCTGCGGCAAGGAAATCCGAAGGCGATGGTTCTTCCCCGCGAAAAACTCCAGGCTGAATTCGCCGAACTCGTTGCTGACCGTCTCCGTCACTACCTTCCGCCCCGCCTGCAACGCCACGATCAACCCCTGCATCGCCACGTTCGGCTCTTCCCGCCGCACAATCTGCCCGGCCAACGCCACGCGGTTCGAATCCGGCTCCCCTTGCAAACGCAGGTCGATGTAATACGGCCCCGCTTCGAACCCCATTTGCTGTCCGGCGGCTCCCGACTGCCGCACGCCCGCCATCGCCGGCTCTGCGAAGCTGTCGAACACCAGCCGCACCATGAGCCGGCGCAGCGCTCCTTCCGGGCGTGGAGGCGGCACATAAATCGCCCGCGCCATCCGCACCGCATCCGCCGGCGGCTCCGCCCCGGCTTCCACGCGGGCAAAGTTCCGCATCGCCTGCAACACGTCCATCTCGCGCCGGCACGGCTCGCACCCCTCGTCCAAGTGCCTCTTCATCGCGGCGCGCTCTTCCTCCGAAAGCAATCCCCTCACGAAATCGACCCATCGTTCTGCGAGATAGTGGCTCATCGAACTCTTCCCATCCTGCCCCGCACCCTAGCCACGGAGCACCTTCCTATGAGAGAGAGATGAGTTGGCCCAGGGAAAATATAGGGGCCTTGAGATTTTTCCGCAGTACATCCGCATTTCCCCTAAGGTGTTGCCCGCCAATCCCGCCCGCTCCCCTCAAAGTCCCCAACCAATAGGAACGGCGCCCAGTAAAACGGATGGGGAAACCGCTCCCGTAGCCTCCGCGACGCCGTCCGCATCGCCCC
>JAJYCN010000313.1 GCA_021778335.1 Acidobacteriota bacterium
GAACGGTAACATTGATCTGATCTAATCCGGATTCCACGAGCCCCGCGTAGTTGCCTTTGGCGGAGACGCCGCCGATCATCACCTGAATCTGATTCCCGAGGATGACCGGCGACGTCACCAGTTCGCTGGCCGGCTGCGGGGGAGTGGTCGCGCCGAACCCCGTGCCGAAGAGCATAATGATTTCGCCGGGCTGGGCGGGGCGTGTCACTGCTCCGGATATGAGCCCCGGCTTGCCGACATAGGTTCCGTCCGCGTGCACCGCCGCGACATAGCTGCCGCCGAGCATGAAGAACGCGGGCGCAACGGCTTGTTTGTCGGTACTCAGCGTGTTGCTCACCCCGGCGGCGGTCGTCACCTGCACCGGCGCCGGCCCGACCGCCGGATCGTCCGGAGCGAGCGCATTGATCTGTCCTGGGCTCACGTACGCGACATACGCGGCGCGTCCGTCTATCGAAACCGACACGCCGTCGAGCGATGTCGGCAACTGGCCGTTTATGAAATCGCTCCCGTTCCACGCCGCGACCGAGGGAGCGAGGTTGACGCCAAAGATAGAAATCCACGTCCCGGAGGCGAGCCCCGATTGGAAGCTCGCGCCGTTCACGACCGAGGTCAGTTGCACCGCCGGCGTTGGCGGCGCCTGGACACTAAGCGTTACCGGCACGACGACCGGATTCGCGTTCGTGCCGGCGGCTGCAATCTCGACTTGAGCCGCGTAGGTGCCTGCCGGGAGCCCAGTGGGATTCAAGGAGACCTGGAGCGCCTCCGGGGTCGCTCCAGAGGAGACGGAAAGTGCGACCCAGCCAGCGTTCGCGGTAGCCGTCCAGTCGAGGACGCCGCCGGTGCTTGTGATCTCAATTGTTTGAGCTTGTTCGGGTGAGCCCGGAGTATAGGAGAACTGAAGCGCGGACGGACTGGCGGCGAGCGTTACGCCGGGCGACGCCATGATGTTCATCGCGTCGCTGCCCGCTGCGGCCTGCACCTGGATCGTAACGAGTCCTGTATAGAGCGGCGAGAGGTACGCCGAGATCGCCGAGTCGCTCCACGAGGAGACGGAGAGCGGGTTCCCGGCGGCGAACACCCTACAGACTGAACACTGCTGCGGGCCGAATCCCGCGCCATTAATCGCGATCGTTGTTCCTGAGCGCACGATCATTCCATGGACACCCGTGAGGTATGGAGTTACATACCAAATTGAAGCGCCGCTCTTGCACCGGACGGCGGAATAATAACCCGCTGGCTCCGTATAAGAACCGCAACTCTGCAGGCCAGCCGACGAATCCGAAGCGGTCCGGATCTGGATCTGCGCCGTTCCGCTCGGCACGAACTCGCCATAAAATACGGTGCCGGGCCATGCTCCTGCATTGAGCGACGACGAGCCGAACTCGACGAAATTTAGGTCGTTGAAAAACTGGTCTGCGCTGTTGGCCCACGCTAGATAGATTCCGCCATCCCGCGAGAGAAGTGGATCGCCCATCGGTGTGCCGCCAATCGACATCCAGGCCGACGCATCGAGCAAAAAAGACTCAATAATCTCGCCGGTTTCGGGAGCTTGATCGACATTTGCGATCGGTGGAGCACCGTTGCAATATGGGCCACTGATCGAACTCGTGTGACAGTACGGCACAAGCCGCGTCCGCGAGGAATCGTAGGTCGCGAATCCCAGGGAAGCGCTCGTCGATGACACGATCCCATCGTTCTCGCCAACGGTGCAGGGCGCCGGAAAGTAGCCGAGACCGCAGGTTCCGGCCGTGCCTACGATCGCGATAGCATCGACGCCGCGCAGATCGTCAGCCTCCTGGTTCCACGTAGCGAGCCTCCAGAGTAATTCACTACCCGGCTCCATCTCATCGGTCTGTGTTCCAAGAACGAACACAACGTCGGCGATCAGCGAATCAGCAGCAAACGCTCCGAAGTTCGGTGAGGCGATCAGGACGAGCTTCCGGACCCTGGGGTCGGCTGGAGGCGCCAGGCTTCCATCAGACTGCAGACCAGCGAGGTACGCCCGGGCGATCAGCCCGCCCATGCTGTGAGTAACGAGATCAAACTGGCTCACCGGGGAGCCGTCCGAGTACGTCAGGGCGTTGAGGAACGATCCCAGTTCCTGTGCTAACGCTTCGATGGATATGTCGCCGTAGGAGCAGTTGTTGAAGAAGGCTACCGACAGGCCCAGGTTCTGCTGCAACTGCGAATCCAGCGTACCGAAGGTGTCCTCCGAGGCGAGCAGCGTGCTATCCGTGTTGCCGCAGACCGCCTGCCATCCATTCAGAAGAATCACCGGCGCCGTGCCTGGTGCTGGCAGCGGCTCCAACTGAGGAACCGCCACCGTGAGGCGAAATGTAATAGTTCGGCGCGTGCCGGCCGCATCCGTGACGGGAACACTGACTGCGTAGACACCGGGCCGGGTACTGGGAGGGACGGTGACCCGTAGAGAAGTCCTGTCAGGTCTGAGGGTTGCGTGAAACGGATACCTTGGCGACGGATTGGCGGAGACCGTGCCGACGGAGGTCAGACCGAAGGTGTTTAGCACCGCGGACTCTCCGGCCCGCAGATGGTACTCCGGCGGAATGGTTACTTGCGCGACACTTACTTGGCCATAGATGCTTCCTACGCCCTTCAGCGCGATCAACACCGTGGCAGCTAAGAGCACCCGCCAACGCCGCTGTTTCCAGGTTGCGCCTTCTTTCCATCGGCGGCTCGGACGCATGTGGCCCGCCGCCCCGAGATCATCGGCTCCCATACTTCCGGAGTTTATCCCGTCTTAAGTTGTCGGCGCTTCCAATAGCACGCACAACGCTTCGAGCACCGCCCCGGCCTGTACGGCGGAGCTTGACAATGGTGGTTGCCCTGTTAGAGTAAAAGATGAAGAGTTGAACTGTTGTACCAATCCACATGGCAATTGTCATCGTCAAAAACAAATATCAGGTAGTCATCCCGCAGAGCGTGCGGAAGGAGCTCGGGATCAAGACCGGCGATGTCCTCGAAGCAAAAGTGGAGCGGGGGAAATTGACGTATACGCGCAAGGCCGTCATCGATCGCGTGCCGGCGGGCAAGGCAGCCCGGGCGCGTTTCCTGCAACAACTCCAGGACGAGGCCCCGGAATGGCTGCAGAGCCTGTGGGCAGCATCGAAGCGTGCCGGGCTCGATAAGATGACCACGCGCGAGATCGATGCTGAGATTGCCGCGGTGCGCCGCGGTACGAGAGTAAGACGTGCGGCACGCCATCCCGCGCGATGAGGGTCGTGCTTGATACGAACGTCGTCGTTTCAGCTCTGATCAAGCCCGGCGGGCCGGAAGGGCTCACCCTACTCTTCGCCCTCCGGGGGCAGTACGCCTTGTACGTTTCGGCGTCCATCCTCGACAAATACCGCGAAGTGCTTCGCCGGCCGTGGTTTTCGCGGTGGCTGAATGTGGACGACGTGCAACATGCGTTGACGAGCCTTGAACAGACCGCTCGGATGGTGCATCCCACCACGACCATCACCATTTCCCGCGACGATCCAGATAACCGCTTTCTCGAATTTGCCGAAGCGTCTCGCGCCGATTACCTGGTCACGGGAAACCTTCGGCATTACCCGAGAGCGCATCGAAGTACCCGTATTGTGAATGCCCGAGAGTTTTTGAAGCTGCTGGCCGATCCGGAGGAGTAAGCAGGCAATGTTAATTGGGGCGCGTCTATGAGCGAGCGAGCATCGCGGACGCACAGCGAGTGGATTGCCCAGGCAGCGGGCTTATTGCCGCCTTCGTGCATGCGCGTGTGTCCGCTTGACCCGACCCTGTTCTCCGGGTGTATTATGCAAAACCTTAGGAGACAACACCGACGGCACCCATCAGTCGTGCCGCTTCGCGGAAGCGAATGGAAACCGGAGAAAAATCTCACACACTTCGCAATGTGGCAATCGGCGTCATTGTCATCATTGCCGTACTGGTCATTTATAAGAATCTGCGGACATCCACCGATCCCAGCCCTCAAACGACAGAGATCCTTACACCGGAGAGCTTCGCTGTCCCGGCGGGACAGATTCAGTACTTTAGCTTCACTTTGACCGGCCTCGGCCGCGTTGTCGGCAGATTTCAAGCTTCCGGTGGCAGCGGGAACGATATCGAAGCCGTCATTACTAACGCTGACGGTTTCGAGAACTGGAAGAATGGCCATGAGGCTCGCGTCTTCTACCAAAGCGGCAAGGTGACCGTTGGAAATATCAACACATCCTTAGTTCGTGGTACTTACTATCTGGCGTTCAACAACCGGTTCTCAGTACTGACCGACAAAACGATTGTTTCGAACATTGTCCTTGTCCATTGACGGAAGAGCAAGAAACAGGCAATTGTGCGCCGCCCGTAAGTCCCCAATGAATTCCTGGACCGTGCGGGCCAAGCGATCCACGGTCTGTTGGGAGTCGCGTTTCCGGAAGCCCGTTCCCTTCGCGGAAATCGCTCGGGGCACCCGAATGGCGCAATAGGTTTTGCGGGAGTGAAGATCAGATCCCGATCCGCTCGACCTCGCCGAGCGTGATCTCCTCGCCCGTCCGATCATAGTGCTTCGCAGGCGGCGGCGATTCGTGCGCGGCGATGGCCTGGGCGTCCTCGATCGTCCCGCCGGCTTCGAGATACGCGGTGATCCCTGTCGCCCGGAACGCGTGGTAGCAAGTAGAGGAGGGGAGTCCGGCTTCGAGCGCCCGGTGCTTCACCATGCGGAGCACGCCCGTTCGGGTCGTCGGATTCGCCGTCAGTTGCCGCCGCTTGACGACGCTCCGGAAGGGGGTGACTCCTATTCGTCCCAGAAGCCAGCCGCATCGAGGTAGGCGTCGAGATACGCCTCCGCGTTGTGATGCGCCGGCGCCTCGTGCCGCTTCCCGCCCTTCTCATGGAGCCGGATCCACCAGCGCTTGCTGTTCTGGTAGTAATCCTCGCCCCGCGTGTGCACCATGGCGGAGACGCAGCCGAAGGTATAAACCATCACGGCGATAATAGCGCGGTCGCGTAGGCCGGCCACGGAATCCGTCTTGATGGAATCCAGGAGCGCCCGGGCCTGGTCGGCATTCAAAACCGGCGTCTTGCCGCGCCGCGCGACGTATTTCGGCCCGCGAACTGAAGAGGCCGGGTTCAGCGGCACGACCCGGTCCACCACCAGCCAATCGAAGAGCATCCGGATAGCGGCCAAGTTCTGCTCCACGGACGGCGCCACGCCCGCATGATTCTCGATCTACGCGGCGACGGACACCGGCGTCACATCCTCGAGTCTCGTGAACCGGTGTATCTCGCACGAAGCGGAGAACCGGGTGACCGCTTTCGCATAGGCAGCCCGCGTGATCGGGTTCCGAATGTTCGCCCTCAAGAATTCGACGAAGCGCCAAGCGGTGGATTCGACGCCGCCGCCATCGACGCCAACTACGTCCGCCGCTCCGACGCCGAACAGATGTGGACCACCTGACTCCCGGCTCCCGGCTTCTTCCTCGCGGCTTCTTGCTCCCCGCTCCTTGCTTCTTCCCCCTCCCTCCCCGTTCTATAGTGAATACAGCGAACGGCAGTCTCGCCCTTCGACGCATGCCTGGCCGCAAAATCCTCTCCACCGAACTCCGGCGCCGCCCAACGCGGTTCCTCCTCCTCGCCGCTTTCGGCGGACTCCTCCTGCTCATGGCCGTTGCCGGCTTCGATTCCATCGAGGTCCTGCGCGAAATCCAGACCCGCAACGACGCCATCCGCCGGGACTTCCTCCATCGCAATCGCCTCCTCAATCAGATCCGCTCCGACCTCTACCTGTCCGGCACCTACGTCCGCGACTATGTCCTCGAGCCGGAGAGCGAGGACGCAGAGAGCCACCGCCGCAGCCTCTCCCGCGCCCACCACGACATGAACGAGGCCCTCGACGCCTATGCCGGCCTCATCGCCCACTCGCTGACGGGCCCGTTCATCAGCCTCCGCCTGGAGATCGATGAATACTGGCGCCTGCTCGAACCCGCGCTGAACTGGAGCCTGGCCGAGCGCCGTGCCCGCGGCTATCACTTCTTAAGCGACGAAGTCTTCCCCCGCCGCACCGCCATGCTCGATATCGCCGACCAGATCGCCGCCGTCAATGAGCAGCAGTTGAACGCCGGCGACAGCCAGGTAGCCGAACTCTTCGCCCAATTCCGTATCCGCCTTGGCCTCACCCTCGCCGGCACCCTCCTGCTCGGCCTCGTGCTCGCCGGCTACAGCATGAAACGCATCCTCACGCTCGAAACGGAAACCTCCGAACGCTTCCGCGAAATCGCCCACGCCCGCGAAGAACTGAAAGAACTTTCCGCCCGCCTCGTCTCCGCCCAGGAGAGCGAACGCCGCGCCATCTCCCGGGAGTTGCACGACCAGGTCGGCCAGTCGCTGTCCGCCATGCTCGTCACCCTCGGAAACCTCTCCGCCGCCGTACCCCCCGAACTCGCGCTCACCCTCAACCCGCAAATCGCCGCCATCCGCAAACTCGCCGAAGGCACCGTCGCCGATGTCCGGAACATGGCTCTCCTGCTCCGCCCCTCCATGCTCGACGACCTCGGCCTCGTCCCCGCCCTCCAGTGGCAGGCCCGCGAAGTCGCCAAACGCACCGGCCTCCGCGTCAACGTCGCCGCCGCCGGCCTCGCCGAAGACCTCCCCGACGAACACAAAACCAGCATCTACCGCATCGTCCAGGAAGCCCTCACCAACGTGGCCAAGCACGCCAAGGCCTCCCTGACCACGGTGGTGCTCAGCGCCTCGGGCAACGGGGCCCAGGTCAGCGTCCGCGATGGCAGCGGCGCGCAGGTGACCTTGGCGCAGCCGGCCTCGCGCATCATTTCGCTGGCGCCCTCGACCACCGAATTGGTGTACGCCGCTGGCGCCGGCCCGCGCAT
>JAJYCN010000314.1 GCA_021778335.1 Acidobacteriota bacterium
ATGGACCCCGGCGGAGTAGAGTTGGAAGGCGCCCCAATAATAGGGCTTGCGGCGCGCGGTGGCCGAGCCGATCATTTCGAGCTTGGCGTCACGCAGCGCCCGCGCCGGCGGCAGGCCGTGATTCAACTCACCATAGAGCCGCGCCATCAGGGCGGGCGTGGAGGCGTCGTCGACATCCCAGAGTCCCGCGATGACGTTGCGCGCTCCCGCCTCCAGGAACGCCCATGCCAGGCCGACGATTCCCTCGCCCGAATAGGTTCGAACGCCCGCGCCGCGGCATGCGGAAATGGTGACCAGCTCTGCGTGGAGCGGATGCTGAATCACATCGCGGGCGCGCAGTTCGAAGCCCCCGGGCTGCGGTGAAAGAATCAGCGCGCTTTCCAGCGGAGCCTCGCTGTTGGGGGAAGAGTGCGAGGCGAAGTGGATGATCTCGAAACGGCCCGGATCGGAGTTGGTGTAGGCGGCGGGCTGGGCGCGCGCGCCCTCAAACACGGTTCGGCGCCCGGGCGCGAAGTTGCCGGCCACGACCTTCATCTCCTCAGCCGCATGCGCCAGCGGAGGAAAGTCGGCGCCCGGGCTTTGCGGGTTGCCGATCAGCAACAGCGAAGAGGCGGTCGCGTCGCCTCCGTCCGAGCCGTTGCCGGCCGCCAGTACCGGGAGCGAAGGCGCGATCGAAATGGTGGCGGCCTCGATCCAAAAACGTGGTTTTGCGCCATTCATCGGGAGCGTTTCGAAGTTGAGCGAATGGAGCACGCCGTCGGGCACGATGATGACGCGGGCGCCGTCGGGGAGGAACTCGCGCTCCGGTTCGATCAGGGTGTTCCAAAGCCTGGGTCCGGCGGATCCCTGTTCTTCGAGGGGGTCGTTCAGGTCCTCCAGGTAGTTTCGATAGCTGACGACGAGGCGGCGGATTTCGGATTCATCGGGTAAGGTTCGCAGCACCACGCGGTTCGGCGTTACTACCCAGAGATAGGAGTGGTCGGGAGCAAGCCAGTAGCTGAGCAGAGTGGCGTGTGCGGAAGCGGCAATGCGTGCGAAGTCGGCCACGGTGGAGTGCCGACGGCTTCCCTGGCGCTTCTCGGCCATGAGGCGGGCGCGGCTGGATTCGGCGATCTCCAGGGCGCGGCCGGTCTGGCCGTGACTGATCAGGAACGCCACGTAGTCGTCGTAGAAGTTGATCATGCTCGCGAACAGAGTGAGCTTGTTCTGGTCGCTATGCAGGCTGCTGCGTTGGCTTTCGATGAAGTCGAGCGCGGCGCGGTAATGGCGGTTTGCGGCGTCGAGATTGCCGGCGCTTGTGTACAAGTGGGCAAGACCGGCGCGGGAATCGAGGACGAGCGAGGGGTCGTCGGGTTTGTCGTTGAGGACCGAGAGGAACGCCGCTTCGGCGCGGGAGAAATTTCCGCGGCCGGCGTCAATGCGGGCCTGGATTTCGACGTTGATGCCGGACACGGAGGAATGGGTAAGGGCCTGGCGAATCTGGGACGCTTCCTGGTTGGAACGCTCCGCGTCATCCCAGTCCTTGCGCAGGATCGCGGCCTTGGCGAGGTCCTCCAGCAGGTCCGCGACGCTCGCTTTGGCTCCGAGGCGGCGGGCGTGTTCGAGGGCGATCCGTCCGCGGCGCGTGGCTTCGGCGTCGTCCCCCATCCGGAGGAGTGTTTCGGTGGCGCCGTCGAGGGCCTGCACTTCCACGCTTAACTCGCCCATCGAGTGGGCGCGCGTGGCGGCATCCTCGAACTGCCGAAGCGCCGCGGAGAGATCTCCCAGGCCGAGGCGGCACCATCCCAGGTTTGACTCCACGTGGACCAACTGAAGCGGTTCGTTCTGGCTTTCGAATAAACCCTTGGCGTGTTCCAGCCAGAAAACCGCGTCTTCTGCGTGGAAAGAATTGTTCAACAGGACACCCAGGTTGCCGC
This sequence comes from Acidobacteriota bacterium, assembly GCA_021778335.1. Lineage (GTDB taxonomy): Bacteria > Acidobacteriota > Terriglobia > Bryobacterales > Bryobacteraceae > JAJYKC01. The sequence goes on from JAJYCN010000314.1 coordinate 1,917, forward strand.
TGGCCATTGCCGCCAGGCGGAGGTCGCCGCGAGCTTCGGCATGGCCCAGCACCGTGCGGAATTGCACTTCGGCATCGGCGAGGCGGCCGGCCATCCCGTACGTGGAGCCGAGGCGCAGAGCAATTTCGTCCTGCTGCGCGCCGGAAGACGCCAGGGAGCCCGCCTGTTGAAGAAGGCTCTCGGCATCGGCGAACCGGGACAGGTGCGCGGCGGCGTAGCCTCGGTCCATCAGGAGGCGGGCCCGGAGATCCCGATCCGCCGGCAGCGGGAGACCGGCCAGGAGCGGGGCGGCGGATACGGCTTTCCCGCTGTAAATCATCGCCTCCGCCTCGATCAGGGCGAACCGAAGATGACTATCGGGGTCGGAGGATGTTCGAGTCAGCCCGACTCGCGCACGAGCGATCGCCGCGGTGTTATTCCCGGCGCGCAGCAGGTCCTCGGCCTGAACGAGCAGTGCTTCGGGAGACTCAGAGCGCCTGGCGCGGCAGCCGGTCAGGAGGAATAGAACCAGCGAGACGCCAACTACGGCCAGAAGGTGCCGTTGGCTGTTGCCGACGAAATGCTGAGGGAGCCCGACGGAGGTGTCCGCAATTCCGCCCGCAGCATCGTCAGGTGGCGCTGGTTGCCGCGGGCAAACAGCGTGGCCAGTTGGAGAGTGCCGAACTGCTTGATCGTAATGAGCCCGCCCTGAACCTGCACGTCCGGCGGAGGATTCCGAATGCCCCGTACCAGGGTGCACCCGAGCGCCCCCGAAAAGACCGGTATTTCGCCGGAGGCCGCGGGTTCGAGCGAGCAGCGAGCGGCCAATTCCCGGAACGGCTGATCTTTGTCCCACGCTTCCGTTACCTTATCGAACGTGTCGTAGCGGTCAAAAACGTCTGTGGCAAGGTCGATATCGATTAACTTTCCGCCGATGCGGAGGTTTTCGAAATAGCTTCCAACGACCGTGATGTTCGGTTGCCCGGCCCCGACGAAGTGGCGCGAACTCACCCGAGCCACGATGCGCGAGGCGGTGACGATGTCAAGGATGTTCAGTCCTTCCACCGTAGCCGTAACCATCGTGCCATAGGCATTGATTTCCGGCATGTGGTATCCCAGACTCTGGCAGTAGGCGGCGTCGAAGGCGAGGATGTTGCCCGCGGCGCTCGCGTGGGAGAATTTCTCCACCCGCGATGTCGCCGTGCCGCCGTCAACCGGCAGGGATGCGGCGGCTTGTACGGGAATGATCTCCTGGCTGGGACTTGTGATGCTCCCGGAGGCGGCAGACGCCTCGCCGTGAAAAAGGTATCGTTTGGCCATTCGGCCCTCCTGCGCTTCGTTATCGGTAGCGGATTTGAAAGCTATATTGAGCCAGCAGCGCCCCGCCGTCAGGGTCACCGTCCCGGACCGTTAAGGTCCAGTGGCCCGGTGGAGCACTCTGCGTGGGAACCACCAGGTAGATGTCCCGTCCAGGATCGGGGGCGGGCTCACGCACCCGCAGAGGCGCGGTTCCCTTCGGGCCGGTCAACTCGCATTCGAGCGAACTGGCCTGCCGGTCCCAGGTGGGGTCGAACCGCAACAGAATATCACGTGTGCTACGCCCGGCGACGACCTCCGCCTCAGTGCCGCGCGATGCGGCGCGCAGCGCATAGGACACTGGAGCATCAAGAGACGAAGCCGAGGCGGCTTCCTCGCGCAAATGCGGGATTGTGACTGTGTTCTGGTATACCGTAACGGCGCAGAGCATGAGAGCCGCAAACGCCGGGGCGCCAACACGAAGCCAATCCGCCGCCCACGGCCATCGACGTCGACCGGCTGTCTTTCTCCCGGCTTCCGCCACCAGATCTTCAGCAGGATTTATCTGGTCGGCGGCTAACGCCTTTCCATTCTCCGCCAGCATTACGGCTACTTTTAGGTCTTCGGCGCACTCACTGCAAGAGAAGAAATGAAGCTCAAAATCTTCGCTTTCCGCCGGTGACAGCTCACCGAGCAGGTATTTTTCGACAGCGTGCAGATTTTGAGCGTCGGCGTGATCCATACTAAACTTTTTTGTTCCCCACAGCGAAGCGCCCGTACAGGGCGGCTCCATAGGATCTGTGTAGATTTGGCCTCGTTCGTTTCATCCCGCCGCCCGATCCTTGGTTCGCTGGTTGTCAAGCGCCCGCTTGAAGCGTTGCTTGGCCCGGTGCAAGAGTACCCGAAGATAACCCGAGTCCACCTCGAACTGCCGGCAAACTTCTTGTTTATCAATCTCTTCCAGAAAAATCAACCGCAAGATCGCCCGGTCGCGATCCGACATCTGCTCAAGCACTCCCCGCACTAGTACTTTTCGCTCCTCGTTCACGATCGGTTCATCCGGATCGGCGGCCGGGGCGGGCGGCTCCGGCGCATTTTCTGGAATTAGCGGGTGGCGCGTGTCAAAGCGGAGCAATTCCAAGGTCACGTTTTTGCAGACGGCGTGAATGAACCCGGGAAGGCGTTCCGGATCGTTAAGGCCATGCTCCTTGCGCAGGGCGACCAACACGCGGAGAAAAGTCTCTTGGGAGATGTCTTCGACCAATTGCGGAGAGCGTATTTTCCCCCGTAATTTCAGGCGGATCAGTTCCCGAAAATGACGCGTGAAGTGGCGTTCGGTAGCAGGGTCGCTGCCGCGCAACCGATCCAGGTAATCCCGATCAAAGCGTTGGCTTTCCAATCTGCGATGTCCGACGGGTGACTGGCTATCAGAATACTAAAGATCTCGCTTCCGCGCTCCGATGGAGGGGCAGGAGAACAGCGTGGCGACGAGCAAGGCCCGCATCTGGACGGCACACTATAGGACGGCCGCCGTTCTGCTCATGTGTGGGATCGGGTACGCTTCGGCCCAACCACTGAGCGCGGCGCCGGAGCAGGCGCGTGGGCGGAGGTGGTGGATCGGCTCGGCGCTTGTCCTGGCCGGGGCGGAGGCGTTGGACGTGGACAGTTCGCGCGGGGCGCAGGAAGCCAATCCGCTGTTGCGCGGGGCCGGCGGGCAGTTCAACAGCGCCAAGGCAATCGCGTTGAAAGGCGTTTTCACGGGCGGAGCGCTGTTGTTTGAAGCGTTGGCCCTACGACATCATCACGCCGCTGAACAGTGCAAGATGTTCGCCATCGCCAACACGGCGGGAGCGGCGGGGCTGGCCGCCGTGGCGGTTCACAATTTTCGCGTGAGCTCCCGTCCTGCCTCCCAACCATCCCCGTGAGGCGTCGCGTCCAGGCCCCGGCGGGCCAATCGGCGCGTGCTTATCCTGGGAGGGAATGGCGATTCCCGGAGTATTGATCGAAGTCAACAACCGCCGGTTGCTGGCCCGTACAATGGGCGCCGGGGCGCCCGCCGTGATTTTCGATGCCGCGCTCGGCGCGTCGTCTTTGAGCTGGTCCCTGGTTCAGCCGGAAATCGCGCGGCATGCGCTGACGTTTTCCTACGACCGGGCCGGCTTCGGAGGGAGCGAGTCGGGGCCGATGCCTCGTACGACCTCCCGGATTGCGGGCGAACTGAGAGAACTGCTCGCTGCCGCCGGCGTGCCAGGTCCTTATGTTCTCGTGGGGCACTCCTTTGGCGGGCTGTGCGCGCGCGTCTTCGCGGGGCGATATCGCGAAGATACGGCGGGACTGGTGCTGGTGGATGCACCGCATCCCTCGCAATGGTTGAATCCTACGGCGGCCGACGCCTGGAGATTGCGAACGGGCGTGCGGTTGGCTCGCCGCGGCGCGTTTGCGGCTCGCATCGGGTTGGCGAAGGCCGTGTCGTGGCTGGTTCGCGCCGGAACGCCGAATGCGGCGCGGCGAATGTCTTTTTCGCTCGGCGGCCCGGCGTTGCGCGGCCGCGCCGATTACTTTCTGGGTACCTTGAATAAGCTGCCGGCCGAGGCGCGTGCCGAGGCGGTAGCGGCGTGGATGCGGCCGCGCTTCTACGAGGCGCTGGCAAGCCAGATGGAGTCGATGCCGCAGAGCGCGCGGGAGGCTGCCGCGGTCGGGGATCTCGGCGCGACACCCTTGGCCGTGGTGACGGCGGCGGGGCCTTCCGAACGGCGTCTGGAGGAGCAACAGGACACCCTGCGCTTATCTACGCGCTCGCGGCATTGGATCGCGCGGCACGGGGGGCACTGGATCCCGCTCGATGACCCATCTACCGTAGTTGAGGCGATTGTCGCCGTTCTCGGCCAGGCGCGCGGGTAAGGCCCGAGGCGGAGCTGGCCGTGCGCGCGGCGCTCGCTTCGCGGTAGGCCTGATAGACACGCTCGAAGGTGGCGTCCCACGACTGGGTGAGAGCGAACGCACGCGCCCCCTCCGCCAGGCGGGTTCGAAGTTCGCCCTCTCGCATCAGCAAACGCACGCAATCGATGAAGGCAGCCTCCGTTGCGGCTACGAATCCGTTTTCTCCCGAGCCGACCAGATACTTCGGGCCGCCTGAACCCGTGACGATCACGGGAACTCCGGAGGCCATGGCTTCCAGCACAACGTTCCCGAAGGTGTCGGTTCGCGACGGAAATACGAAAACGTCCATTTCCGCGTAGGCCCGCGCCAGCAGCTCGCCGGTGAGTGTGCCGGGAAGCGCCGCACGGCGCATTCGACGCTGGAGCCATGCCCTTTCATCCCCGTCGCCGACGATCAGGAAGCGAAAATCGTCGACAGGGCCCGTCATCAGGGCATCCTCGATTTCGGCGAGGAAGCGCACGTTTTTCTCGGCCTGTAACCTCCCGGTGAAGCCGATGGTGAACGGGCGTTCGCCGGCGGGGCGCTTCCCTGGATCGAACAGGCTCGTGTCGACGCCTCGCGGCATCGGGAAGGTTTGCCGGTTCGTGCCGCGGCGAACCATTTCGATCAGTTCCGGATTCGGCGCCCAACAGACCGTCGCGGAGCGGTAAGAGGCAAGACAGATGGCGAGCGCGGCCGATTCGGCCGGAAGCGAGACGGCGCGCGGGATGGG
>JAJYCN010000315.1 GCA_021778335.1 Acidobacteriota bacterium
GAGCGTCGTTTTGCCAACGCCGGGCTTACCGAGAAGGCGTGGGTTCATGGGCATGTCACGCGGATCGACGACCAGCCAGGCGGCCAGCAACTGCCGCATCGCTTCCTGCTGTCCGACCCATTCGACATCGATATGATCCGGGTGGGCCAGGTGCAGCGTCACGCCTTCGATCTCGACAACCATGCCAACAGATTACCGGATCGGCGGAGTACAATTGCGCGCCGCGGCTTGAGTACAATCGCGACGAGCGGCGGTGACGATGAACAGGTTTGACATTGCAGTGATCGGCGCGGGGGTCTTTGGCTCCTGGATCGCGTACCGATTGGTGAGCGAGGGCAAACGCGTCGCGCTGGTGGATGCGTACGGCGCAGGAAACAGCCGGGCGAGTTCGGGCGGCGAGACGCGCATTCTGCGCTTTAGCTACGGAGCCGGCGAAATCTACACGCGGATGGCGGTGCGGGCGCTCGAGCTTTGGCGCGAATTTCTGCACGGCTGCCCGGAAACGCTGTTTCACGCGACCGGGGCGCTTATAGCGGCGCCCGCCGGAGACGCCATGCTGCACGCTTCGCGCGAGGCGATGCTCGGCGCCGGCGCGCACTTTGAAACGCTCGATTCCGAACAACTGCGGCGCCGGTTTCCCCAAATATCGTTTCCCGAGGACTCTGCCGCGGTTTTTGAGCCGTCGAGCGGCGCGCTGCTGGCGCGGAGGTTGACCAATGCGGTCGCATCCGCGGCGCGGCGGAAAGGGGCGGAAATCCTGCGCGGCCGGGTTGAGACGCCCAGCGGCGCGGGACGCCTCCCGTGCGTGCTCACGACCGCAGGTTCGCTGATCGAGGCAGAGACGTTCGTGTTCTCCTGTGGACCGTGGCTCGCCGGGCTTTTTCCGCAACTGCTTGGAGAAAGAATCTTCCCGACGCGCCAGGAGATCTTTTTCTTTGGCATTCCGGCGGGCGATACGCGCTTCGGACCGGACGCGCTGCCGGTGTGGCTCGACCGCACAGATCCCCGCCTGCCTTACGGGATTCCCGACATAGAGAACCGCGGCGTGAAGGTGGCTTTCGACCTTCACGGGCCGCCGTTCGATCCGGACTCGGGCGAGCGCATCGTCAGCGCGGAGAGCATCGCAGCGGCCCGCGAATACCTCGCCCGGCGCTTCCCCGCCCTCAACGACGCGCCGCTGGTCGAAAGCCGCGTATGCCAATACGAAAACACGTCGAGCGGCGACTTCCTGATCGACCGGCATCCGGAGTTCGACAACGTGTGGATCGCGGGCGGTGGCTCCGGACACGGGTTCAAACACGGCCCGGCGGTTGGCGAATACGTCGCGGATCTGATCGTAGGGCGGCGGACGCCCGAGCCGCGTTTCGCGCTGGCTGCCAAGCAGACGAAGCAGGACCGCACCGTATACTAGCCGCTTTTGTTTGACGGATAATCGGGGACATGAATCCGGTTCCCGTTGAACAGCAACAGTCCCTGGTGACGCGCTTGATGAACGCCTGCGGCGGGGCGTATTCGCCCGAGGTGAGGCGAAAGTATTTCATCACCGGACCGCAGTGGGCGGCGGCCTACGAAGGACAGGCGCTGTTCCACGCGCCGACGCGCAGGCCGGTTGGCTTCGAACAGGTCATCCGCGAATACGCGCGCATCGGCATCGGGCACTGGTGCACCCACGACACCGACGTCATTCCGACCGGGATGCTCGGCAAGGACGGCCAGGACGACATCGTGGGGCGGATTGGCAAGGCGCTGAAGGAGAACGGCCTAGTGTGTTCGATGGTGACCACCGAAACGTTCCATCACGCGGTGTGGGCGGCGAGCCCGGCGGCCGAGGCTCCGGAGGTGCGCGCCTATGCGGCCTGGCGGCTAAAGAACACGGTGAGGATCGGCCATGAACTTGGCGCGAAGTTCGCCGTGTACTGGCCGGGTTCGCTCGGCTACTACGTGCAAGGCGCGGTGGAAGAAACCGAGACGCTGAAGTGGTACGCCGAAGGGCTGAATGCGGCCTGCGAAGCCGATATCGAGCTGGCGGCGAAGTTGGGACGGCCAACCTTGAAGCATTGCATGGAAGCGAAACCCTTCGAGCCGCAGGCCGAAATTCTTCTGCCAACCTCCGACGCGATGCTGAGCTTCATATCGAGCGGCCTGCTGACGCATCCCGAGATGGTGGGCTTGAACCCAGAGTACCTGCACGAGTTGATGTGGGGCGCGGCGCCGCGCGCAGCCTTGGCGCGGGCGCTGGTAGCAGGCAAGCTCTGGCATTTCGACATCAACGACGGATACCGTTTGAAACACGACGTCGATATCGCCGTCGGCCTGGTGAATCCGCTCGACTGGCTGAACGTGCTGGTGCTGCTGCGCAGCCATGGATATGAGGGACCGTTCAATCTCGACTACAAGCCGCCTCGGACGACGAGTAATTTCGGCGTGTTCGAAGTAAGCTTCCCAACGGCGGTGGACCGCTTCATTACGTTGTGGGAGATGGCGGGCGAGGCAATTACCGACCCGGTGATCGGCGAGGCCTCGGCGGCGCTTCGGGCGGGCGGCGGTGTGAAGGACGCGCGGGATGTGGATGCCGTGGTCGCCGCCAACCGCGAATTGCTGTCCCTGCATGAGCTGATCGCGCATCGCATGGTGCAGATCCTCATCGGCCAGCACCGCGGGCGCACCTACTCTCTTTAGAGGCGCCTCGTGGGACGGATGTTCATTGCGGCGGGCGTGGTGTTGATCCTGCTGGGCATCGCGGTGTCGCTCGGCGGGCGGCTGCCGGTAAAGCTCGGACGGCTGCCGGGCGACTTCGTGTTTCGCGGAAAGAACTCGGCGTTTTACTTTCCGCTGGCGACGTCGCTGCTGCTGAGTCTGGTGCTTTCGCTCGTTCTGTGGCTGCTGCGCCGCCGGTAAGCCGGGTTACCAGCTCAACTCGACGAGACTGACCGCGTCAGCGGGCAGATCGAAACGAAGGTTTGCGTTTTGCTTGTTCGCGGGGATCCAACGCGGAGGCTCAAACTGCTCCAGGCGCCCGGCACGCACGAGAACGGCCTGCTGCTCCGCCGACGGCGCCTGTGGCGAACCGAGAGCGACCCATCGCGAGTAGCTGTTGCTAAACTCGCCGTCGACACGGTAGTGGCGAACGAGCACTCGGCCGGCTTCCACCGGGATGCCGTCAATCGAGAGCCGGACGCTGGCCGGCGCCGCGTTCTGGTCGCGGTAGTTCCACACCAGAACGGAGATCGCCTGCCCGGACCGGCTTGCCAAGGCGTTCACGCCACCATGACCGCCTTCCACGGCAAGCCGTTCGTTCCCCATCATTCCCGCCACGCGGAAGAAATTCAGAACCGGCTTGTCGATGCCGTGCGTCGCGAGCGTCCGGAAGCCGGCGAAATAGGGCTGATTTTCGAACTGGAAGGCCCAGGTCAGCATGCCGCGAATGTTCGCCTCGTAGCGCTCCGACAGATCGAGAATGCGTCCCCAGGCCGCGGCCGTGTACGCCGCGTAACGGGACGTGTTGCGATAAGCGTTCTGAGGATAGACACGCGCCGTGCAGGCCGCGCAGCCCTCCGGGTCCGACTCGCTGAGCACAATCGGAAGCAGGCGAAACTTCGGATACTTCGAAACGATCTTCAGCCCCGCCTCGACGTCGGCCATCTGCTTGTCAAGGTCCATCCGCGCGGCGCCGTTCTCCATCGACGTGCGTCCCTTGGCGTGGAACGAAATGAAATCGAGCGGCCCCTTTGTGCTGGCGCAGTGGGCCAGAAACTGGTCGAGGAACGCGGCGCCGCCTTTACCCGATGGTCCGGTGGTCGCTGGACCGCCAACGTGCGCCTCCGGCAGCACGGCCTTGACAGCCCGCGCAGTGACGTCGTACAGCTTGTCGTATTCTTCGGGCGTGCCGTGCCAGTAGCCGATATCGGGCTCGTTCCACACTTCCCAGTTCCATGCGGCCACGCGCTTCCGGCCGAATCTGGAAACCTCGTGGCGCACCCATTGCCGGATCAGATCTTCCCACTTCGTATAGTCTTTTGGAGGGTAAGTCCAACCGACGAAGTAGCGGTCGTTTTTCGCGCCCGGGGTCCACGTGGCCCGGTACGGGTCGGGGTGCGTGGAGAGCGCTTCCGGCATGAAACCGATTTCGACGAACGGCTGCGCGCCCGCGTCAAGATAGGTCGAAAAGATCCGGTCGATGACGGACCAATCGTAGACCGGCTTGCCGGCGGCGTCCTCGGTGTAGGCGTTCGTCGAACCCCACTTCAGCGAACCCGACCCATCGCCGGTGGCAAGCAGGAAATGCGTTCGGATCTGCACGGGCTGCGCGCCGAGGGCGGCCAATTCAGCAATCAATGCCTGGCCGTTATCCGAGTAAGTGTAATTCGGCTCGTCGTAGCCGAAGTACCCGGTGACCGCCGGCAGAGGTCCAAGGGAATCGCCGGCGGCCACATGCAGAGAGACGGAGCCCTGAGCCACGGCGAGAGCGGGTAGAAACGCGAGAGCAAACTGAGCTGGCCAACGCACGAGGGTTAGCGTAACGGCCCGATCTTGTCAAACGGCCAGTAGATGAATACCGCCTTGCCGTAAATGAAGCTGCGCGGCACCATTCCCCAGGCCCGTGAGTCGCTCGATGAACTGCGGTGATCGCCGAGCACGAAATAGTCGCCCGGAGGAACGATTGTCAGCGGCATGGACTGCTGGTCGCGATATTGCGGCGGAACATAGACTTCATTCAACGCCTTCCCGTTCAAGACGACAATGCCGCGATCCAGTTCAATCCTGTCTCCGGGAACGCCGATGATGCGTTTGATGTACGACTTCGTGGGGTCGTTCGGATACCAGAAGACCACCATGTCACCGCGGCTCACGTCATCGATACCGAACCGGTACACGAATTTGTTGATGAAGATTCGCTCCTGGTCCTGCAAGGCCGGCATCATGCTCGTGCCTTCGACCTTCACCGGCTGGTAAAGGAAAAGAATCACGATAATCGCGATAACAACCGAGAGCGAAAGATCGCGGAACCAAGCGAATAGCTGCGCCAGTCGCGAACGGCGCGGCGCGGTAGTTGAAACGGATTCGGAGCTCATCGGGCAGCCGCTGGCTTATTTATTACACCATGCCGGACGGGACTCGAAAAAGTCCCCGTCCGGATAGACGGCTGCGAGGGCCGTGCGTTAGCTCGCGACGAGCCGGCCGCGCAGTTCGTTTTCGGCGCGGAACCAATCGGCGATGGGGTCGCCCGGCTCATAACCGCGCTCAACATAGTATGAATAGGCGAGGCTGGCAATTTCGTCCAGGTCGACTGTGACCGGCGTGGCGGGTGTCTCTGTGACGGGAGTGGCCTTCTTGTGCCGCTTCGGGGCAGCCGCTACAGCGGCGCGGGCGGGCTTTGCCGCCTTGGTTGCGACAGGGGTGGCAGCGGCAGTTGCAATCACTTCCGCCTCCGGATTGCTCTTCTTTCGTGGGGCCATGTTAGAAAACTCCTTTCAAACACATCGATTTACCCGCCTGTAACAAATCAGGCGCGCAGACACACAATTCGGGCCGCCGATGGACTTAACAGGAAGTGCCGCGGACGGGCGCGAACGATGCGCTACAAACAATATTATAGCAAATTGTTCGGTTTTTACGGAAGGAAAACTTCCGTCACTTAGCCAACGGATTATTCCGTTAGGCGTAATCCGAGTTCGCGAAGTTGGCGCTCCGGTACGGTCGACGGCGCCTCGCACATCAGGTCGGTTCCCTTCGCCGTTTTCGGAAATGGAATCACTTCGCGAATCGATGTCTCGCCGGCGAGAATCATCACCAGCCGGTCCAGCCCGAGCGCGATTCCGCCATGCGGCGGAGCGCCGTATTCAAGCGCATCGAGTAAGAATCCGAAACGCCGGCGCGCTTCTTCTTCGCTAAATCCGAGCGCGGCGAATACTTTCGACTGGACATCCCGCCGATGAATACGAATCGAGCCGGAGCCAAGTTCAACGCCATTCAGCACCAAATCGTAGGACTTAGCGCGGCAGGCGGCGGGGTCGGAAGTAAGTTTGTCGAGATCCTCGTCGAGCACCGAAGTAAATGGATGGTGCGCGGCGACCCAGCGCCGGTCCTCGTCGTCCCACTCGAACATGGGGAAATTGAGGATCCAAAGGAAGTGAAAATCGCGCGCGTCGAGCAGCTTATGCCGGTCGTTATACTTCTGCGCCGCGAACAGACGAAGCTGGCCGCAAGCCTGAAAGAAGGTATGCTCGGGACGCTGGCCTTCCGGTTCGCCAGGCCAGCCGGCGATGAGCAAGAGGTCGTTATCCGACGCCGACGTCGCCTTCTTCGCGGCCTCGCCCACCGCGGCGTCGAGTTTCTTCAAGTCGTCGTAGACGCGCAGGCCGCGCTCCTGGCCATATGCCTTCAGTTCATCGCGTTCCTTGCGGCTCAGCGCGCCGGTCGACGGCACGTGAATAGCCACCGGCTGGAAGCGCAGGCCGAGGGAGGAATAATCGCCTTCGAGCACGCGGAACGGCGGGATGCGCATGTCCGGCTTGTCGATGCCGTACAGACGCATCGCCTCGTCGTAGGTCAGGCGCGGAAACGGAGCCGGAATGTTGAAGCCCGCCTCGCCGCAAGCGCGTTGAACCAGAGGCTCGACCACTTCGAAAATCCGCTCCTGCTGCGGGAACGACATCTCGATATCGATCTGCGTGAACTCGGGCTGCCGGTCCGCTCGCAGGTCCTCGTCGCGGAAACAGCGGACAATCTGAAAATACTTCTCAAATCCGCTCACCATC
>JAJYCN010000316.1 GCA_021778335.1 Acidobacteriota bacterium
AGCTCAGGCGCGGCAGTACTGGGGCTCGGCCGACGGCTGGTAAGTTACGTTGAGCTGCGGCGTTTCGAGGCGGCTCTCGTTACTTACTTTCGAGGTGAGGCAGGCTTCGAGCATTCCGCTTGTAAGTAGTGTCCGGCGGATAGAGTAAGGCGCTTTGCCTGTTGTATACATCTGCTCGATTTTGGAGACGAGGCAGGCCGAGTAAGTTACGTTCGGATTCGGAGTAAGTAGGAACTGGGTGGAAATAACTTTGTCGCCGCCGAGGCGGGCGGCGAAGGTGAAGTCCTCGATGGCGCCGTCGAGCATGAGCATGGTGGCGCGGAGGCCGTCGCGGTACTCGACTGCGTAGGCGGCGGGGTGTTTGACGAGGGATTCGAGGACGCCGGGGGCGGCGAGGTTCTGGGTGCGGCCGTCGGTGACGGTGAGGCCGAGCGGCGTGTCGGAGCGGGAGAGCGCGGAGGTGAGGAGTTCGTTGGACCAGCGGCCGGCGGCGCGGGCTTTCCAGAACACTTCGCCGCTCAGATACTGGACGGCGCGGACGCCGGTTTCCCCGCCTTTGCGGCGTTCCGTCATGCATTGCATGCCTTCGAGAGCGTGGAAGTCCATCGGGTCGGAACCGCCGCAGCCGACCATAACCGCTTCCTCGATTTCGGCGCCGAGGGGAATGTCTACGTCGGGAAGGCGGAAGGTCACCGGAAGAGAGGAGCCGCCGAGCATGGGGAAGCCCATCTTCTCCGAGGTTTCAACCATGGCGTGGGCTTTGGTGAAGCTGTAAGAGAGGTGTTTGTCGTTGTAGATGGGGACGACGCGGCCATCCTCGCGGAAGACCTTCACGCATTGCTCGAAGAATTCGTAGCGCGGATAGAGGATCTGGCCTTTTTCGTTGCGCGGGTAGTCGCCGTGCTCGCCGACGATCAGGACGGCGTCGCAGGCGAGTTTGGAGCCGCCGCAGCGGAGGGCTTCGGCGATGGTGGGATAGACCTGGAAGCCGAACTCGGCGGCGCGGAGAGCGCTTAAGTCGCCTTCGGGGTGCTGATCGACGTAGAGCGAGACGACCTTGACGGGAGGCGTGTGCCAACCGCCGTTGTGCGGGTAACCGACGAGGAAACGGTCGCCGATGTGCTGGCCATGCGAGAGGTAGCGATAGATGGTGGTGACGATGGCGAGGCGGATGGGTTCGGCGGCGCGGGCGAGGGGCGCGGCGGCGGCGGCGGCGAGGAAGTCACGACGAGTGAGCACGTGGGTTTAGCTTCTCCAGTAGAGCGATTCGGTGGGCGCGGTGTAGGCGACGTTGAGCCACGGCGTTTCGATGCGTTTGCCGCGGAAGAGGCTTTCGCAACCGGCGGCGGTGAGGCCGGTGGTGAGCAGTGTGCGCTCGACCGGATACGCGGCCTTGCCGGAGAGGAACAGGGTTTCCATGTGGTGGACGAGGGGACTGAAGAAATTGGCGAGGGTGGTGCGGCCGTCGGGCATGGGCAGATACATCTGGACGGAGAGAGGATCGGGGCGCCCGTCGATGGTGGCGGCGAAGTTGAAGTCGCGGACGAGGCCGTTCATGAGCATCATGGTGCAGCGGGGTCCGTTGGTGTGCTGATAGTTGTAGGCGATGGGATCTTTGACGAGCTCGCGCATTTCGCCGGATGTGGGGAAGCGATCGTTAAAGGACGGCCGCGCCTGGCCGAGCGTGTGGCTGCGGCAGAGGGCGGCATTCATGAGATCGCGCGACCAGACGCCTTCCTCCATGGCGTTCCAGAAGGCCTCGCCGCGATAGGCCTGGAGCCATTCGACCCCGGTTTCTCCACCGGCGCGGCGCTCGACCATGCACTGGATGGTTTCGAGACCGTGGAAGTCGTAGCTGTCGATGCCGCCGTAGCAGATGGCGACGGCTTCGCGAACCTTTGCGCCATAGGGCATGTCGATGGAGGGGATCCGCCAGGTGACGGGGAGGCTGGAGCCGGCCTGGAGGGCGAAGCCCATGGAGTGGGCGGTGGAGACCATACGCTGTGCCCATTCGTAGTTCCAGGAGAGGTGTTTGTCGTTGAAGTAGGGGACGGTGCGGCCGCTCGAGCGGAAGACGTTGACGATGCGGTCGAAGTATTGGTAGCGCGGGTATTCGGTTTGGCCGAGTTCGTTCTTGGGGTAGTTGCCGTGTTCGCCGACGACGACGATGCCGTCGACGGCGAGTTTGGAGCCGCCAAGGGTGATGGCGTCTTCGACGGTCGGGTAGAGCTTGAGGGTAGGATGGCGGAGCAGACGTTCGCGGCTGACATCGTGCGGGCCGACCTGATCGACGTAAAGGGCGATCACATCCATGGGCGGCATGTGATACGTACCATCCCAGCCGTAGCCGTCGAGAAAACGGTCGACGATGTGCTGGGCGTGGTAGAGCTTTTGATAGACGTTGACGACGGCTGCGAGGCGGGGTCTGCGGTCGGGTTGCGGCATTGTGAACGAGTCCGCGGAAGAGTCCGCGAAGCGCCATTATAATGCGGAGCAGAGATGAGAGTTTTCCTCAGTGTGATTTCGGCCGTTGCGCTGGCGGCGGCGGTGAGCGCGCAGACCTCGGTTGAGCAGCACGCTTTAGCCATTCACAAGCGGGCGCTGGTGTTCGATGGGCACATTCATGCGATCGACCGTGAGTTTTACCACGGCGGCGATATCGGCGTGCGCAAGAGCGACGGGCAGTTCGATTTACCGCGAGCGTTCGAGGGTGGGCTGGGCGCGATGTTTTTTTCGATCTTCGTGACCGAGGATTATTATCCGGGGCATTGGGAAGCGAAGCAGGCGCTGCGGATGCTCGAGTGCGCGCGGGAGCAGATTGCGAACAATTCGTCGAAGATCGAGATTGCGCACAACGCGGCCGATGTGGAGCGGATTCACCGGGCGGGAAAGATCGCGGCGGTGCTTGATCTTGAGGGGAGCTTCGATCGGGATGGGGATCTGCGCGTAATCCGGCAGTTTTACCGGCTGGGGCTGCGGTCGATGATGCTGTCGGCGCACAACTGGCCGAATCACTACGCGGACTCGTGCTGCTCGCCGCCGGAGTCGCATGGGTTGAGCCCGCACGGGCGGGAGGTGATCCGCGAGTTGAACCGGTTGGGGATGGTGATCGATGTATCTCATGCCTCCGACGATGCGATTTCGCAGGCGATTGACGCGAGCACGGAGCCGCTGGTGGCCACGCACAACGGGATGCGGGCGCTGAACGACATTCCGCGCAACATGCCGGACTGGCTGATGAAGAAGCTGGCCGCGCATGGGGGCGTGATCGGGATTCAGATCGGCAATGAGTTTCACAACCGGAAGGAGTTCGAGTACCGGACGGCGCACGAGGGCAAAGCGTTCTGGGACACGGGGCGGGCGCGAAATTTGACGGCGATGCCGATCGCGCAGATTGACGCGCTGGTCGCGCCGCAGTTTCCGATGCCGGGCTTCCCTGCCCCGGAAGATTTGTTGTTCACGGTGGATCAGTGGGTGGGCGTGGTAGACCGGGCGATTGGGATTGTGGGCGAGGATCATGTGTCGCTGGGAAGCGATTTTGATGGCGGGCCGACGCTGCCGCGCGGGATGCGAGACATTCGCGACTTACCGATGATTACGGAAGCGATGGTGCGGCGGGGTTATAGCGAGGAGCGGATCGATAAGTTTCTGGGGGGGAACTTACTGCGGGTGTTTGGGGAAGTTACTCGGGGGAAGTAGGCGAGGGTGGATGCCAGGAAGATCTTCACGATCGAACCTGGAAAGATGGATGGCGAGCCGTGCACCCGGGTGCGTCTCAAGTTCGCGGCGGAGCGCGGGGGGTGGCTGGGTAACATCGCCGCGCTGTACCGCGGATGGGCCAGAAGCCGGGAGGGTGCGTCAAATGGGAATCGGGCACACCAAAAGACGCCGTGTCGAGTGTCGCGGACGGGGCCGATGGGGCTGGAGCGAGGGGCGATCCGGCTGACGATCGACCGTCCGATGGTGGAGTACCGGCGGAACGCGCGCGTGGCGCTGGAGGTGGAGGATGCCGATGCGTACTACCGCGAGTGGAGCACGAGGGGCGAGGGGGAGCGGAAGTAAGTTGCGATTATTGATCGTGGAGGCAGACGGCCGGATCGATGCGGTGCATCGATAGCAGGGGTTGGAGGCAGCTTAGGAGAGCGATGAGGGAGAAGAGAAGGGGGACGAGCGAGAAGGTCGCGAGGTCGTGCGGATCGACGTCGTGGAGGAAGGCGGAGAGCAGGCGCGACGTCAGGGCTGCCGCGGCGATGCCGAGAACAATGCCGGAGAGCGCGGCTCCGAGGCCGTAAATTCGGCGAGATCGGAGGGGGATGCGCCGAGGGCGATGCGGATGCCGATTTCGTGGGTTCTCGTGGCGATCGCGTAGCTGAGCAGGCCGTAGAGACCTACGGCGGCGACGAGGGTTGCGGCGAGGGAGAAGGCGAGAAAGAGGAAGGCATAGAAGCGCTGGGGGAGGATCGAATCCGAGATGGCGTCGCGCATGGTTGAGACGGTTTCGACGGAGACGTGGGGATCGACGCGCGAGACGGCGCTTCGGATTAACGCGGCGTAGGGCAGTGGGCGGCCGGTGGTGCGGATCAGGAAAGGAACGGCGGGCGAGTCCCATTGGGTGTAGGGCAGATAGATCTGCATGGGCGAAGCGTACAAGGCTCCTTCCAGATGCGTGGGCGCGGCGACGCCTACGATGCGGAAGGATTTCTCTTGAGGCCCGAGAGCGAAGACGAGGTCGCGCCCAACGGCGTTGCCGGTGGGGAAGAAATGGCGGGCGGCGGCCTCGTTGACGATGATTGAGGCGGCGTTGGGGGTGAGATCGCGGTCGATGAATGCGCGGCCCTGGCGGATGGGAATGCGGAGGACGTGGAAGAAGTCGGGCGAGATGGCCGTGAGGCTCGCCCAATCGGCGCGAGAGTGATTGGCTGGGGCGGCGGGGATGTGCGGAAGGACGTCGATCCCACCGGCCATTACGGAGGGCTGGACGAGGGAGACGCTGTCGACGCCGGGCATTTCTTGCAGGCGCGCGAGGATGGCTGCGGTGAGGGATTGGCTGGCGGGCCGGTCCGAGAGGTCAACCTGAGCGAGCAGAACGTTGTCCGGATCGAAGCCGATTGGGGTGAGCGCGAGACGGAGGAAGCTCTTCAGAAGGAGGCCGGAACCGGTGAGCAGGACAAGCGTGAGGGCAAACTGGACCGCGACGAAAGACGCGGTGAAGCGATGGACGCTCCGGGAGGACGAGCCGCGGCGAAGTGAATGCAGATCCGGCGCGGGTGGGCGGCGGATGGTCAGATAGCCAGGCAGGAGGCTGCTGGCGATTGCGGTCAGGAAGGCGATGCCCACCGCGAACAGGAGCGTGGCGAGGTTGAGACGCGCGCGATCGAGACCGGGCAGGATGGATGGGCCGAGCAGCACGATGGCTCGGAGGGCGGCCAGGGATAAGCCAACTCCGAGTGCGCAGGCGGCCGCGGCGAGGAGGAAGACTTCGAGGAAGATGGATCGAAACAGCCAGAGGGATCCGGCGCCGAGGGCGCGGCAGACGGCGAACTCTCCGCCGCGGGCGCCGGCGCGGGTGAGCAGCAGGCCGGAGACGTTCAGGCAGGCGGTGAGCAGAAGCAGGAGCGAGGCCAGCGAGACGGCTCGCAGTTTCTGGGGAGCGTCCTTGAGGCGTTCGGTGACGAGCGAGACGGCGTGGAAGGCCCAGCCTTGCAGGTCGGGGAGTTCGCGGGCGTGATCCAGACTGAGTTTTTCGAGCTCGGCGTTGAGCGTGCCGATGGGGACGCCGGGGCGTAGGCGGCCGAGGAGGATGACGGGGAGGCCGTTTTCTTCGCCCTGGGTTTGCGTCGGGGCGAGCGGCGTCCAGAAGGCGGTGTTGGAGAGGGAGGAGAATTGTGGACCGGCGACTCCGACGATTCGATGAGTTTTGCCGTTTAAGCTGATCCTTGTTCCGAGGATGCGGGGATCAGCGTTGAAACGGCTGCGCCAGATTCGGTCGCTGAGGATTACGGCGTTTTCGTCGCCGCCGATGAGGAAGCGGCCGGCTTCGGGCTGTGCGCGTAAGAGGCCGAAGTAGGCGCCGGATACCGCGAGGACGTTCGCGCCGAAGGGTTCGCCGGCTCTGGTGATGATGGCGTGGGTTTCCGAGACCAGCGCCATTGCGGAGAGTGACGTGACGTGTTGCTGCACGAAGTTCGCGTCAAGGGGACGCATGAGGGTGGCGAAGACGCGTGGCGGAGAGAAGTAGACGTGGACTAACTCGTCCGGGTCCGGGAACGCGACGGGACGAAAGAGGACGGCCTGGAGGACGGAGAAGATGGTGGTGGCGGCGGCGATGCCGGCGGCCAGGGTGACGAGGACGGTGAGGGCGAAACCGCGGTTGGTTGATAATCCGCGAAGGGTTTTGCGGAGGTCTCGCAGGAGCGTGTCCGGCATGCTGAGATCCGTGCTCGTAGTTCCGAGTAAGTAAGTGTACCGCGAACGATCGTTTGGGAGGTACGAGATGGACCAACCGAGCTTCCTCGAGATCGCGGATCGTTGTGCGGCTGTCGTGGGGCGGTGAGCGGGTGGACGTTAAAGAAACCGGGGCCTTGACCGTTTTTGTGTGTAAGTGACTGACGCAATCCGCAGACGATTCCCAGTAGAAGGCAAGATTAGACGAGAGTGGACCGAGGCGAACAAGACGCGTTGTACGAACGGGCCATCGCAGAGTACGGGTCCGTGATTTAGATCGG
>JAJYCN010000317.1 GCA_021778335.1 Acidobacteriota bacterium
GGCCTCCCAGATCCCGCCCCAGAAGCTCGCCGATCAGCCCGCCCTGTAGTGAAGACCTACGGGTAGGCCCTACTGATTCTGAAAGACTTGGCTCCTGTGAAGCCCGCGAACTGCGAAAGTTGGGCTACGATCCAGGGGTTGACGTGCCGGTGCTCCCGTGTAGCGGAGGCTATAGGCATTGCGAGGGTTCCAAGAAGTCATTAAAACATCTCCGGTGAGCGGCGCGGGACTGCGATAGAGTTTGGAGCAGCGGACACATGGGAACAAGCCGCACAACGGAGCCTGCCCGCGGCACTCGTGGCGGGGTTCTTTGCAGTTGTGAGGGCGGCGGGCGGCCCTGTGCGGCTTAAGGAGACGAGCGCGGATGGAAAGCACGCGGAGAGAGTTTGTGGCGCAGGTTGCGGGAACGGCGGCGGCGTGGGCGCAGAGCGGCGCGGCCGCGGCAGGCCCGGATTGGTACGACCGGCCGATGCGGTGGGCGCAGTTGGCGTTTGTGGAAGACGACCCGGGAAATTACAATCCGAATTTCTGGCTGGACTATTTCCGGCGGATCCATGCGGAGGCGGCGTGTTTGAGCGCGGGCGGGTGCATCGCGTTTTATCCGACGCAGGTGCCGCTCCATTACCGGAGCCGGTGGCTGGGAAATACGGATCCGTTCGGGGATATGGCGCGCGGGTGCCGGAAGCTGGGGATGAATGTGGTGGCGCGGACGGATCCTCATGCGGCTCACCAGGATGTGTATGACGCGCATCCGGACTGGATCGCGGTGGATGCGGAGGGGAACAAACGGCGGCATTGGGCGGACAAGGATTTTTGGGTGACGTGCGCGCTGGGTCCGTACAACTTCGAGTTCATGACGGCCGTGACGGAAGAGATTGTGCGGATGTACGGCGTGGACGGGGTGTTCAGCAACCGGTGGTCGGGGTCGGGGACGTGTTACTGCGAGCACTGCCGGGAGAACTTCCGGGAATTTTCGGGGATGGATTTGCCGCGGACGCTCGATCCGCAAAATCCGGCGCGGCGGGAGTATATCGTGTGGCGGCAGGCGAGGTTATTCGAGTTGTGGCGGCTGTGGGATTCGCGGATCAAGGCGATCAACCCTCATGCGGCGTTTCTGGCGAACTCGGGCGGCGGTGCGCTGAGCACGCTGGATATGAAGACGGTTGGTGAACTGGCGCCGACTCTGTTTGCGGACCGGCAGGGACGGAGCGGGTTGATGCCTTCGTGGGCGGCGGGAAAAAACGGGAAGGAGTACCGTGCGACGCTGGGCCGGAAGGCGATCGCCGGGATTACGAGCGTGGGGTTGGAGGATGAGTTCCGCTGGAAGGACTCGGTGCAGAACGGGGACGAGATCCGGTTGTGGATGGCGGATGGCGTGGCGCAGGGGTTGCGGCCTTGGTTTGTGAAGTTCAACGCGAAGCCGATTGACAAGCGATGGCTGCCGGTGATCGAGCAGATGTATGCGTGGCACGCAAAGCACGAGCAGTATCTGCGGAACGAGCGGCCGCTGGCGCGTGTGGGGATGGTGTATTCGCAGCAGACGGCGGAGTTCTATGGGGGTGGGCAGGCGCGCGAGAAAGTGGAGAATGAGATTTTGGGTTTCTACCAGGCGCAGGTGGAGGCGCGGATTCCGTTTGAGATGGTGCATGACGGGCTGATGGACGAGGAGCACCTGACGGGATTCCGGACGCTGATTCTGCCGAACATCGCAGCGCTCACCGAGGCGCAGTGCGGGCAGATCCGGGCTTTCGCGGCGCGCGGGGGCAGCGTGGTGGCTTCATATGAGACGTCGTTGTACGACGAGTGGGGCAAGGGGCGCAAGGACTTCGGGTTGGCGGAGTTGTGGGGCGCATCGTTTGACGGGCGGCGGGAGGGTCCGATGCGGAATTCGTATCTGACGCTCGAACGGGATGCGGCGGGTCAATTTCATCCAATGCTTGCAGGGTTGGAGGACGCGACGCGGATTATCAACGGAGTGAACCGGGTGGGAGTAAGTGAGACGGGGAGTAACCGGGTGTGGCCTTTGACGGTGGTGTCGAGTTATCCGGACCTACCAATGGAAGAGGTGTTTCCGCGGCCGGCGAAGAGACGCGATCCCGGCGTGGTGGTACAGGAAAACGGGGCGTCGCGGATTGTGTATTTTCCGTGGGACATCGGCCGGACGTTCTGGCAGGTGTTGAACGTGGACCACGGAAAGTTGCTGGGGAACGCGATCCGATGGGCGACGAACGAAGCGCCGGTGGTGACTGTGGAGGGTCCGGGGATGGTGGACCTGGCGATGTGGGAGCAGAAGGATTCGATGACGGTTCACCTGGTGAACCTGACGAATCCGATGATGATGAAGGGGCCGGTGCGGGAGGTGGTTCCGCTGGTGGGGCAGAAGGTGCGGGTGCGGATTCCAGCGGGGCGGAGGGCGACGGGGGCGCGGTATCTGGTGGCGGACCGGACGGCGGCGTACGGGCAGAGAGGCAATGTCTTGGAATTCGAGACGCCGCAGATTGGGGTGCATGAGGTGATCGCGGTGGATCTGGCTCGAGCCTGAAGAGCTCAGTTCGCCGAACGGATGGGCATGGGTCCGAACATGGGGACGGCCATGTCGAGTTCGTCGGTGAGGTTGCAGAAAGGGTCCTTGCCGAAGCCGTAGTAGAGGACGGCGCCCTGGGGGAGTTTGCCCTGGATGTGGAGGCGCACGGTGCTGGCTTCGGCGGGGTCGATGGTGGTTTTGTAGATGAGGGGAACTTCGGCGCCGTCGGGGGTGTGGATGGAGAAGCCGGCTATACGGCCCGGGGCGGTGAGGCGGCCGTTAACGCCGTAGAAGCCGACGGCGATGACGCCGCCGCCGTAGAAGGCGCTGACGGGATGGGGACCTGGCTTAAAGGCGCCGCAGCCTCCGAGGGCGGGATAGAGATCGTGACAGGCGCGGCGGGCCAGACGCATGCCGAGACGCTTCAGATCCTGAGTGCCGATGTGGATGCCGTCGTCGAGGGAGAGGTCGACGGAGGCGACCATGCCGGAGTGGGGGATATTCGCTTCCGCAAGACGCTGGGCTTCCTGGACCTGGTTCCACTCAGCGACGTTGGCCGAACTCACGTGGCGGCCGATTTGGACATAGTAGAAGGGGAGATTGGGGTCGCCAAAGTCGCTCCGGACAGCCGCGACAAATTGCACGAAGCGGGTTTCGAAGTTCGGGGTGGCGCGGGGGTTGGCATCGGATTCGCCCTGATACCAGAGGACGCCTTTGACGTGGCCACCGGTGGCGCGGAAGCGGCGGAGCATGGAGCCGTAGAGGCTTTGGCCCGCGCGGTCGCGGAGAGCCGGGGACCACTCCTGCATGGACGTCCCGCCGTGAGCGCAGGGGATGAGGCCGACGGGAATACCGGTGAACTTCAGCATATCGGCGGCGAAGGGAAGGCCCAGGCCGGCGCCTTTCTTGCGATTGGCGATGTAGGTGGCGAGTTTTTCGCCGGTGAGTTGTTCGGGCTCGCGTTTAGCGTTGAGGGGCCAGTGGATTGGATCGACGGCGTTTTCGGTGGTGTGGAGAGGCTCCTGGGCGACGGCCCAATTGTCCGCCATGTCGAAGGTGTGGACGAGCGGGTCGGGCGGCTGGACATCGATGAGGTCGCCGTGGCCTTCCATGTTGGACTGGCCGGCGAGGATCCAGAGGTCGCCCACGAGGAGGTCGTTGATGGTGAGGACGATGGGGGAATCGCGGAGGCGGATTTCGACGCGATAGGGTCCACCGGTGGGGACGTTGTGGAGGGTGCCGGACCAGTTGCCGCGCTGGATGCGGGCGAAGGAGATCCAATCGAAACCGGCAACGGGGCCGGAGCGGGAACTGAGGCGGAGTTCGACGTATTTGCCGTTGGCTTTGTGGTTGATGGAGGCGCCGTTGAGGGGGATGTCTGCCACGCCGCCGGCGTTACGCTGGAAAACCTGGTGATCGACAGCGCCTCCGGTGACGCGAAGTTCCTGGCCGGCCAGCGGGAGGAGGAAGATCGTGACCGAGGCGGCGAGATGAAGCGCGGACTTCATGGCGCGCTTCATTCTAGCATCCGGGTTTCGGGGGCCGGCGCTCAAGGGACGACAGCACGCCACGTGGAAAGAGTCCGTCGGGCGGCCGTGTTTGCTGCCGATTGCGGACCTCGCGGGGGCTGGTAGGCTGGGAGCGAGGATGATGACGAGCCTGTGGTTAGGGGGGGCGCCGGCGGCGGGCGTCGCGTGGTTTAGCTGGGCTGTGCGCGGGCGGACGTCGCAGGTGTTTGCGCCTTCGGTCTACCGGGGCGCGAGGGACCGGAAGTCCGTGGCGTTGACGTTCGACGACGGGCCTTCGGAGTCGACGGCGCGGCTGCTGGAGGTGTTGGCTCGCGAGGGTGTCAAGGCAACGTTCTTTTGTTGCGGGAGGAATGTGAGGAGGTTGCCCGAAGTTGCCCGGGCCGCGGCTTCGGCGGGGCATGAGATCGGGAACCATACGGAGAACCACGCGCGGCTATGGCTGCGGAGCGCGGCGTTCGTGCGCGAAGAGGTGATGGGTGGACAGAAGACGATTGAGGACGTGTGCGGCGTGAGGCCGCGATGGTTCCGGGCGCCGTATGGAGTGCGGTGGCCGGGGCTTGCGGCGGCGCAGAGGGAAGCGGGGTTGACGGGGGTGATGTGGACGATGCTCGGGCGGGATTGGAAGTTGCGGGAGGAGGCGATTGAGAAGCGGTTGCTCAGCGGGGCGCGCGGAGGCGCGATAATCTGTTTACATGACGGCCGGGGCGTTGTGCCGGACCCGGACATTACGCAAACGCTCGAAGCCGTGCGGCGCGTGATTCCGGCGCTTCGCGACCGCGGATTCCAGTTTGAGACGGTGACTCAAATCTTATGCCCGACCAAGACGACGTAACCCAGCGTGTGATTCAGGCGATCGCGACGGCGCAGCATCTGGAGCCGGGGGCGGTGACGGAGGCGAGCACCTTCGAGGAACTGCATATCGATTCGCTCGACGGGATCAACATCCTGTTCGCGCTCGAGAACGAGTTCAACGTGAACATTCCGGATGAAGAGGCCCAGAAGCTGCGCTCGGTGAGCGAGATCTCCGAGGGGATCCGGAAACTGCTCGAGGCGACAGCCGGGAGCGCGGGCGCGGTGGTCTGAACGTGCGGCGCGTGGTGGTCACCGGGTTGGGCGCGGTGACGGCGTTCGGCGTCGGCGTGAGGCCGTTGTGGGAGGCGCTGGCAAGCGGGCGGCCGGGGTTTGCCGAGATCGAGGGCGTGGACCTGGAGCGGTTGCGGTTCCGGTTCGGGGCGCAGGTGCGGGGCTGGAAGGGCGAGGAACATTTCGACCCGCGCGAGGCAACGCTACTCGACGCGTTCGCGCAGTATGGAGCGGTGGCGGCGCGGGAGGCGATCCGTGAGGCGGGGATCGAGTGGACGCCGGAGTTGCGCGAGCAAACGGCGATCGTGACGGGGTCGTGCGTGGGCGGACAAGGGAGCGAGGACGAGGAGTTCGTGGCCTTGTACGGGCGCAACAGTCCGCGCGTCAGCCCTTTGACGATTCCGCGGATCATGGGGAACGCGGCGGCGAGCAGGATATCGCTGGAGCACGGGATTGTCGGGCCGGTGTACACGATTTCGACGGCGTGCTCGTCTTCGAACCATGCGCTGGGGCAGGCGTTTCAGCTTCTGCGATCGGGCGCGGTGGAAATGGCGATTGCGGGCGGCAGCGAGGCGGTATTCAGCCTGGGATTCCTGAAAGCGTGGGAGGCGATGCGCGTAGTGGCGCCGGACACGTGCCGGCCGTTTTCGGCGGACCGCAAGGGGCTGATCCTGGGCGAGGGCGCGGCGATGCTGGTGCTGGAGCCGATGGAGGCGGCGAAGGCGCGGGGCGCGGCGATGTACGGAGAGATTGCCGGGTTTGGGATGTCGAGCGACGCGCATCATGTGACTCAGCCGAGCGCGGACGGGGCGGCGCGGGCGATGCGGGCGGCGTTGCGGGACGCCGGCTTGGCGGGGGAAGCGATCGGGTATGTGAACGCGCACGGGACGGGCACTCTGACCAACGACTCAACGGAGACGGCGGCGCTGAAGAGCGTCTTCGGCGGGCACGCGGAGCGACTGCAGGTGAGTTCGACGAAGTCGATGCACGGGCACGCGCTGGGGGCAGCGGGCGCGATCGAAGCGGCGGCGACGGTGATGGCGCTGCGCGAGGGGGTGCTGCCGCCGACGGCGAATTATACGGCGCGAGACGCGGCGTGCGACCTGGACGTGATTCCGAACGAGGCGCGGGCGGCGAAGTGCGAGTACGCGCTGTCGAATTCGTTTGCGTTCGGCGGGTTGAACGCGGTGGTTTGTTTCCGGGCTTCTTAATCCGGCTCGGTGGGGTGGAGTTCGAGCGGGGTGACGGGGTCGATGAACGGCCAGCAGAAGGCGCCGCAGAGGTAGACGGCGGCCATCGAGTAGAGGAAGATGTTCCAGTTGCCGTGGGTCAAGTGGAGGATGTAGCCGCCGGCGACGGGAGCGACGAAGCCGGCGAGGTTGCCGACCATGTTCATGGAGCCGGAGACGGTGCCGGCGAAGCGGCCGCCGATGTCCATGCAGGCGGTCCAGGAAGGCGGCATGACGAGGTCGTTGCAGAAGCTCGCCAAGCCCATGACGATCATGGCGAGCGGGGGGCTGTTCAACTGGCTGCAGAGGGCTATCAGGAGGG
>JAJYCN010000318.1 GCA_021778335.1 Acidobacteriota bacterium
GCGCACAAATGCGGCGATGTTGGCGATGTCTTCGGGGCTGAGATACCAGCCATCGGGCATTTCGGGCGGAATGCCATTCAGGATGAGGGCTTTCAACGCTTCGTCGTCGGGGGCGCGGTCGAGTTTGGGGCGGCGCAGATCCGGGCCGCGGCCGCCTCCGCCGTCGAGGCCGTGGCAGAGGGCGCAGTGTGATTGGAAGATGGCTTTTCCCGCGGCGAGGTCTACGGTGGGCGGCGTTTTCGATGGGGCTGGGTTCGGCTGAGTGACGACCTGGCAGATGGCCGGCGAGAGGAGCGCTACGGCAGTCAGGAGGGTCCACTTCGCCATGGGTGATTTATTCTACGACAACCGGTATTGGTTCACTCGGTGTGGGCGCGGGACGACTGCGCAGTTTCGAAACTGCGGCCGGCCGCTAAGGCCTTGGCAGGCGCATTGGCGGTAATGCGCTCCTCCAGGTTGACTGCGGAGGAACCGTGGAGTGAGCCCGGATATCCGTATGAAAACTCTCCCGTCGGTCCGCGGTCATTCGTCAAGTTGCAAGTTGGCGAAGTAGGCTTCGGTTCCTACCCCTATCCACAGAGCCACAGCCCCGCTGCGATCACCCAACTTAAGATCGTTCACCAGCAACGTTGGTTGCGAGGCTCCGTTTACGAAGAGCCGCATCCTGACCCCATTGACCTCGATTTTTAGATGAGTCCACTCGCCGGGAACGAGGTCTGTATAAGACTCGTATTTGCCGGGCGATTCCGTGCGCAACTTCAGCCATTCGTTGCCGGGGAATGAGGCGTACTGCGTCGCGTGGTTTCTTCGTTCCTGATCGCCGGCGCGTCCGTTCGTGGGACGGATGTAGACATAGTCATAGTTGGAAGCGTCCGGTGGCACGCGAAACGCGATCCCGACAAACCCGCGTGCCAGGGCGGGCGCATTCGCCTGCGGTTTCCCTGCAGCATCGACTTCGATCGTGCCGTCGTGGAACCGGGAGCCTTCCAGAAGGACGAGGCCACCACCCGTCCCCGACTTCGGCGCGGAATAGGCTGCGTCCGCACTCGGCAATGACCTCACCCGAACAGCATTTCGGCTTTTATAGGACACGCAATCCACTGTCACGTTGTGTGGCTGTAAGCCCTTGCAAGCGGCCAATGGAGAAGCCTGAGCGGCCACTCCCGCGGGCGTAAAAAGGGCCACTATGGTGAGGGTACACAGATGGAGTTGCCGCCGGATTTGAGACAGACTTATACGCATACGGGCGAGTGTTCCAAGGTTAGTTTATCGGTCTGGTTAGCGGCTGCGAGAGCGGCATGCCTTTCGTGCCGGCGTAGAAGACGATGAAGGTAGCGGGTTGATCGCCCACGACAGCCCGATGCGCGGTATGGACCGTCTCGGGCATGACCTGACCTGCCGTGAAATGCGCCTTGCTGCCCTTGTCGTCTTCCACGGTGATCTCGCCGGAGAGAATGTAGGCAAAGCTCGGCATCGGATGGGAGTGCCAGGCCAGTTCCTGATGCGCGGGCATGGCGATTTTCACCACGACCGGCTCCGCCACGCCCTGCGGGTACGCGCCGTACGCCGCGGCATTCCACGAGGCGCCGGTACGCATCAGTTCCTGGATTTCGTTGCGGCTGTCAGTTTGTTGGCTTGAATTTACGCCTCCTCCGCTCTCCAGGAACGACTGGAGGTCGTTGGCGAATTTGAAAGGGTTCTTGAAGGCCAGGAAGTGGTCGCCCTGCTCCGCCTTCGAGTAAATGTAGAGAGTCGAATTGGGGATAACGGACTTCATCCACCGTTGGCTCGGAACGTTCGCGCTGTACTCGCCGGTAAAGATGGCGGTGGGCACATTAATCTTGGTCCGTATCACGTCGCGCCAATCGATGCTCGCGTGGTCGTACATGACGCGGTTGACGGCTGCTGTGTCGACCGGGACCATCGCGCGAGCAAACGCTTCCGAGTTTGCGTAGGGAGGCGAATCCATGGCGTTATAACGCTCCATCAGTGAATCGCCTGCGTGTGCCGACATGACTGCGCTGAGGCCCTGCACCGAGTCCGCGATAGCTCCGGATTGGAGACGCTCGTCCGGAGTCATCCCAGGACGGCTAAGGATAGAGGGTGGCTCGTCGATGAGAACCAGCTTTTCGATGCCCTCGGTTCCGAAGAGATCGATATACCCGTACAGGATCGACGCGCCCATGGACCAGCCGCAGTAGTAGGCGGACTTCACTCCGATGTGTCCGTTAAACTCGCGGAGATCCATCGAATACCTGTAGATCCGATTTCCGAAGTCCACCTTTTGCGACAGCCCTTGATTCCGCTCGTCGAGCACGTAGACGTGATAGTGCTTGCTCAACAGATAGAGCACATTGATGTAATTCGCTCCGCTTGCCGACCATGCCGGAACAAAAATGAGCGGCTTCCCCGATCCCGCCTCCCAATAGGCGAGCTTCACACCGTCGCTCGTCTTAAAGAAGCCGATCTGGAGGTCTTTGAAGCCGGACACCTTTGCGGGGAGCCCCTCGATCAGATTGGGGAAGGTGTAATCTTTGCCCAGGACAGCGAGGGCAGGCGCGGCAAGAGCAGGCATAGTGGCAGAGAGAACAATGGCAGCGGTCAGGTGTCTAAATTTCGGCATGGCGGTGTCCAAATGGTTCGATTGCGCTGGCTCCGACGCATCTTTATAAAGCAGGGCTAGGGAGACGTGTTGCTTTTGAGCTCGCAGACCGGGTGCAGCGCAGGGGGCACGAGCGAATCGGCTATTTCGACCATGGCGGTACAACACCGTTCATGCGGGCATAGGCGATAGATTGTCCAAGATGCTCATGCTGATCGGAGAGCAGAAGCATGATGGCGCCCTGCCTGGTGAGGTCCATTCCGAAGAGCTTGACGTGCGTCTTGAGGCCGCTGTCAGACAGCCCGGCGATGGTCTGTTGAAGGCTTGCGTAGGAGGTGCGAAGGGCCTCCTGCATCTTTGTCGCGTCCGTTATTGGTTCCGGCTTCGCGTTGGGCTTGGTTGCGGCGCCGGAGAGGACCCCGTTGAGCATTCCATTTTCGATGACGATCAAATTGAAGACGTCGCCCGCGGACCGCACACCCTGGCCGGGTCTCCAGTCGTACTTGCCCGCCATGGCGACTGCGAGTCCGGCGAATTTCTCAGAGAGTTTGCCGGCGTCGGCAGCGTAGGCGGCCTGAATACTGTCCGGCGCGGCCGCGGTCTGGGCCTGAAGCCGTCTCGAAACCACAGAAGAGATGAGGGGGAGAGCGGTTGCCAGGATGGCGATGTTGTTCCATTTCATTGACGTGTCCTCGTTTCAGCAGGCATCAGCCGTGCTCGGATTGCGACTGCAAGCGGGCTTCGTATCTTTTGACGAGGCGCGGGGGCGGGGTGTGAAACTTCTTGCGAAAATATTGAGTTGCACGCTGAATGCCGGGGAATCGTCGAAAGTCAGCGGAGGCAAAGACGATGGTGAACACGTTGGAAGATGCGGCGAGGCTGGCGACTGCGGGAGACAAGGATGCGCTGAATGAACTGGTTACGGCGCTGCAGGGCGATATCTACGGCTTGGCGCTGCGGATGTTGGTGAACCGCGAGGACGCCGAAGACGCGACGCAGGAGATTCTTATCCGCATCGTCACGCGGCTGGCGCAGTTCGACTATCGCAGCAAAGTGAAGACCTGGAGCTACAGGATTGCGGTCAACTACATTCTCGACGTGAAGAAGAGCGCCGTAGAGCGGCTGCGGATGAGCTTCGAGCGGCTGGCGGACGACATCCAGGCCGGTCTCGCGGTAGCTGCGCCGCCGGAGCGCGAGCAATCTGTATTGATCGAGGAGGTGAAGATCGGCTGCACCTTCGGCATGTTGCAGTGTTTGGATCGCGAACATCGGCTGGCATACATTCTGGGGGAGATTATGGAATTGCCGGGTCCGGAAGCCGCGGAGATTCTCGGCGTGCCATCTGAGCTCTTCCGCAAGCGGCTTCAGATGGCGCGGGGTGCGATCCTTAGCTTCACGAAGAGCTATTGCGGGTTGGCGTCCGACGAGGCGCCGTGCCGCTGCAACCGGCAGGTGGCAGCGGCGTTGCGTTCCGGCCGAATCAGCGCCGATGCGTGCAGCTTTGCAGCAAAGCCGGCGTCGTTTAACGAGACCCGGGCGATGGTTCGCCAGGTGGATGAGGCACGCTGGGCGCTCCAGGTGCATCGCACGAATCATCCACGCGGGGCGTCCATTGATTTCGCCCGGCGATTGATTGAAATGCTTGAAACTCATCGCGGCTCAGATTAACGGGCGAAGTGCGAGCCGGCTCGATCGGTCTCGTATCGAGAACCGATTGCTCGAATGACACCAACAGGGCGAAGCGCTCATTGAGCATGGTTCTGATGACAGAAGCAGGATAGGTATCGGCAAACGCCCTTCTGCGCTTCTGCCTTTCCGGCTCACGGCGTGTTTGTGGGAGAAGCGGTGTGGGACGGGCAAGTCGCGCGGGGTTACTTGGGAGGTTTGGCGGGGTTGGAGTAGCGGGTGAGGTTTTCGACGGTGGAGAAGGTGGCGGGGTCCATGCGTTCGAGGTAGAGGTGGCCGTCGAGGTGGTCGATTTCGTGTTGGAGGATGCGGGCGTACCAGCCGGCAGCTTCGAGGCGTTGTGGGGCGGCGGTTTCGTCGAGGTATTCGACGGTGACGCGGCGGGCGCGGGGGACGAGGGCGGAGAAGCCGGCGACGCTGAGGCAGCCTTCGTAGAAGGCGACGGTGTCGTCCGAGCGGGCGGTGATTTTGGGATTGAAGAGGACGTGGAAGGGGACGGGGGCGCGTTCGCGCACGGCAAGGGCGGCGGGGTCGAGGGAGCGGTGGTATTCGGGGCGGTCCTCGATGACGGCGAGGCGGAGGCTCATGCCGATTTGCGGTGCGGCGAGGCCGACGCCGGGAGCGTCGTGCATGGTTTCGCGCATGAGTTCGACGAGGTTGCGCATTTCGGGGCTGAGGATTTCCTCGACGGTGAGTTCACGGGCGGGTGCGCGGAGGACGGGTTCGCCGGCCTGGACGATCTTCAGGCGCAATCGTTCCATGGAAGATTCCATGATAGCGTCGGGGCGCGGCGGGGCTGGGGTTGGTAGATTAGCGGGTCCGGCGCCAGCCTTTTCCCACAGCGAGCAGCAGACCGCCTGTGACGAGGAGGACGACGGTCGAGGGTTCCGGGGAGGCCGACAGGGAGAAAGTGGAGCTGTCGTTGCCGAAGTCGTAGGTGGAGCCGTTGTAAGTCCAGGTGTGGCAAGGCACGCCGGGGCTGCTGAAGATATTCAGGCCGTGACCCGGGAAGGTGAACCAGAGTCCGTAGAAGTCCAGCAAGGTGGTTTGACCGGGAAAGAGCTGATTGTCGATGACCATTGCTCCATCCGGGGTGGAGTAAGTTGCCGTCCCGTTAGGATTTGGCGAGAGGGTGACGATTTCGTTCGGGAACGGACTCAGGCTGTTCCAGACGCCGGTGCCGGAGACGGCGGTGAAACTGCCGTCGCCGTTATCGGTGGCGGTGAGGGTTCCGGTGATGGTGAATCCGCTGCCGGAATCCGTGAAGTCGAAGACGACGGTTCCAGCTTGTGAGAGAGCGGGGAGAAAGACCAGCGGTAGAAGAGATACGTAGTGTGAAAGCCGGTAGTGTTGCATGACGGCTCTGCTTCCTTTCCTAAAGTGAGCCTGTGCCCGCGAACCTAGCCGCTCACGGGCGGCTCCTCCGATTGCTAAGCGTTCTCAGTATGGCTCTACGACGGCGAAGTTTGTAAGGTTCAATTTCCGGGTACGGAGGTACTTAGAGTCCCGCGCTAGAAAGTAACTGGACAGAGGTTAGTGGCGAGTTAGTAGGAAGTTAGTAGTAAATTGGACGGGGTCAGGGCTCGGTGAGGACGTCTCGAGGTGAGATGCGGGAGGCGCGGTGAGCGGGAATGAGGCAGGCGAAGAAGGCTACGGCGGCGATGAGGGCGAGGGCGGCGGCGAGGGTGAAGGGATCGAAGGGGGCGACATTGAACAAGAGCGAGCGGATGGCTCGGTTGGCGAGCGCGGCGCCGGCGAGGCCGAGGATGGCTCCGGCGGCGAGGAGGCGGAGCGAGAGGGCGAGGAAGTGGCTGCGGATCTGGGCGGGGCGTGCGCCGAGGGCCATGCGGACGCCGATTTCGCCGCGGCGGAGGAGGACGGAATAGCTGAGCACGCCGTAGGTTCCGATGGCCGTGAGAAGGAGGGCGATTACGGCGAATAAGGCTGCCAGCAGGGCGGGCGAGCGGCGGGGGATGAGGCTCGAGCCGATGCGTTGTTGCATGGAGCGGAGGTTGGTGACGGGGAGTTCGGGGTCGATCTGGCGAACGGCGGTTCGGAGTGCGGGGCCTAGCGAGGACGGCGGGAGGGCGGCGCGGACGGCGATGAATTCGGCGCCGTCGGGACGGAGGGCGAAGGGATAGTAGACGGCGCCCTGGGCGGAGGGATCGGTGAGGGAGGCCTGTTTCACGGAGGAGACGACGCCGACGATGGAGAAAGCATGGGAGGCGGGACCGGGTTCGGAGCCTTCGAAGAGGCGATGGCCGAGGGGGGATTGGTGAGGGAAGTAGTAGCGGGCGAAGTCCTGGTCGACGACGCAGACGCGGCGGTTGGCGCGGGAGTCGGCGGAAGTGAGGAAGCGTCCTTCGAGGAGGGAGAAGCCCATGGCTTTGAAGTA
>JAJYCN010000023.1 GCA_021778335.1 Acidobacteriota bacterium
CTGACGACGGCAACCACCTTCGCCGGGTTCGCCTGCATGATGTCCTGCGGGCGCAGCAGGATCGAATCCGGGATGTGAAGCAGCCCAAGGCCGTGCGCGATTTCGGTGACGCTCAACATGCTCCGGCCGAGGAAGCCGACCTTCCGGCCATATTCGGCGGCCATGTCGAGAATCAATTGAAGGCGGTGAATGGAAGAGCTGAAGCAGGAGATGACGAGTCTGCGCTCGGCGCGGTTAAAGATGTCTTCAAAGCGCGGCCGCACGGCGCGCTCGCTCTCGGTGTAACCGGGACGGTCGACGTTGGTGGAGTCCGACATCAGCAGCAGGACGCCGCGCTTGCCGTAATCGGCCAGCGTGTGAAGGTCGAACAGCTCATTGTCGGTGGGGGTCGGGTCCACTTTGAAGTCGCCGGTGTGGATGATGACTCCGAGCGGCGTGGTGATGGCGAGCGCCACGGCGCTCACGATTGAGTGCGTGACGTGGATGAACTCGACGGTGAACGGCCCGAGCGTGATCTTCTCGCCCGGTTTCACGCGATTCAGTTTCGCGGTGGAAAGCAGATCGTGCTCTTCCAGCCGCCGCTCGACGAGCGCGAGCGTGAACCCGGTGCCGTAGACCGGCACGTCGATCTGCGAGAGCAGGAACGGCACGCCGCCGATGTGATCCTCGTGCCCGTGCGTCAGCAGGAGCCCGCGAACCATCTCCCGATGCTGTTCGAGATAACTGAAGTCCGGGGTTACGATGTCGACGCCCAGCAGCTCGGAATCGGGAAACATCATGCCCGCATCGACGACGACGATATCATCGCCGTACCTCAGGGCCATTGAGTTCATTCCGAACTCGCCCAAGCCCCCGAGTGGAATGAGCTGCAACTTGCGATCAGACATAGGCAGGAAAATCTAAGCGTAGCAAATGGCAGTTGCCGGCCCGCGGCACGAGGTTTGGCATATGGGGTGCGTGGCGTGACGGGGGAGGCCATCATTGTTGACCGCGATTCATCACAATCCCGAAGCATCGGGCGCGAAGCCGCTCGTTCCCGTGGCGCCGTCCTCCGGGAATACGAACCTTAACTTATCGACCATTCAACAAGCATTTACGAACGCTTTTAGTTCCGTGCTCGAACAACTCGGGATGAGCCCAGGGCAGTTTCAGATCAGCAGCGGCGGGGCCGGCTCCAACGGACAATTTCTTGTCAATTTCACGCTGCCCGGCAATAACTCGCCGGCCGCGGCGACTGCAACTGCAACGACGACGGCGACAAACGCCAGCCCGGCTGCCAGCACGCCGCAGTCAAGCGCGAAGGCGCCGGCGGTGAGTAACTCCGAGACGCTCTCGCTTGCTCCCGACGCCGCCGACGACGCGTACTGGAACGCGCAGCCCGCGGCGGTGCAGCCTCTCCGC
This sequence comes from Acidobacteriota bacterium, assembly GCA_021778335.1. Classification (GTDB taxonomy): domain Bacteria; phylum Acidobacteriota; class Terriglobia; order Bryobacterales; family Bryobacteraceae; genus JAJYKC01. The sequence continues at coordinate 1,402 of JAJYCN010000023.1, forward strand.
ACGATGGCGGATGAAACGCAGCGCGCGGCGCTCGCCCAGCAGCTTGCGGGCGAAGGCTACAAGATCGACGTGCCGATTATGGTGTGGGGCTGGGACGCGGCGAAGACGACGGCGCTGCGCCAGTCCTACGGCTACACGTGGGTGCCGTCGCTGGGCGAGCAGGCTTCGATTCCGGTTGCGCCGGGGCTTACTTTCCCTGGCCTGCCGTCTTACGATCCGAATCATCCGCCGCCGGGCTCGATCCTGGTGCCGCCGGCCGGTTCGTCGCTCGCTTAACGCCGGCAAGGTAATCGTGCAGGAAGGCGGTTAGTCCCGGCGCCAGCGCGGACCGCCGTGCGATGCAATCGTCGATGCCTTCTACGGTCTGCTTCAGGGTTCTCGGTCCGCCGGTGTAGTGGCTCACGCGCTGCTGGAAAAAAGCCTCGACCTCGTCGCGGCGCGCCGCGCTGCAGAAGGCCCCGCCGGTGGCCGGAAGCGCGGCGGCGAAGTCCCCACCCACCTCGCGCGGAATCCGTTTGGCGAGGGCGTCGCCGTGCTGCTTGACGAATTCGAACGGCAGTGCCCGTGTCGTTGGATTGCCGAGAGGCCCGAACAGAAGCGGATAGAAAGCTTCGCGCGCGTCGAAGCCTTCGGTCAGAAGGAGATTGAGTCCCTGGGTGGCGATGGCCGGATCGCGAAACGAACCCAGCGCGTCGAGCAGGCGCTGGCGCACGGCACGGTCTTTCTCCGCGCGCGCCGCCGCCAGGAACTTATCGAACAAGGCCTGGCCGCCGTGCTCGGCCGCCGTCGACAGCACCGCGGTCGTCATGTTTGGATCGACAGCGGAGTGATTGGCGACCCACTTCAGCGCCAGCGCATGCGCCTCGGCGATCAACTTCTGATCCTCGCCTTCGTTAGCCACGAAGGGGACCAGCGACTGGCGGAGTAACTGCACACCGTCGCCTTCGCCGGGACGCGGCGACCAGCCTAGAGCCTCGGCGCGGGCGCCAAAGGTGTCGCGGAGGAACCGCGCCGCAGCGGGCCGCAGCGCATCCGGCACCGCGCGCGATTTCAGGATGCCGGCCACGCCGGCCGCCGCCTCCACCACCTGGCGTTCGGGAGCGCCGCTGAAGGCGCGCGCCTGCTCGAGCGCATCGGCGACCGGAACGCGTCCGGCTTGGGTGAGCGCGTCCAGGTTCTCGAGTTCGCCGACGCGCTCGGCGAGCGTCAGATGCCGGCCCTCGCCGGCCAGGGTTTTGGCGAGAAGTCCATCGCCGTAGGCGACGCGGTAGTATCCTTCTTCGCCCGCGTTCGGCAGGATCCAGGCAGGGCAGGAGTGCGCGTCTCGCAGCGGGAACGCCGCCTGGGCCGCGCCAAGGATCTCGCACTGCGAATGACCTTCGGAAACCGTAGCCTGGGCCGAGCCGTAGCGCATGCACACGGGAATCCTCCACACCTGGCTGGCCGCCGGGGGAGCGCCGGGAGGCAGGAATCGCGTCTGGCTGAGCTGCACCTTGGGCGTGTTGCCGGCGCAGTCGAGAGAGGCGGTCACCAGCGGCACGCCGGCCTGATCGAGGAAGGTGCGGAATGCAGGCGCCACGTCGCGTCCGGCGGCCTCGCCGATCGCGGCGAGGAACTGGCCGGTGGTGGCATTGCCGCTGCGATACGTGTCGAGGTAGGCCGCCACACCGCGGCGGAATGTCTGGGGAGTCAGCCAGTTCTCGAACATCGAAATCACGGCCGAGCCCTTCATGTAGGTGATCCCGTCGAAGGCGTTGGCGATGTCGTCGTTGGTGACGATCGGTTCGCGGATCCGCCGCGCGCTGACGAGGCTATCCAGATCCATCGCGTAGTGGCTTTCGGACACGCGGGTCACGTCAAGGTTCCACTCGGGCTTCCACTCGGCGGTGATCTTACGTTCCATCCAGGTCGCGAAGCTCTCGTTGAGCCAGATGTCGTCCCACCAGGTGGGGGTGACTTCATCGCCGAACCACTGGTGCGCCATCTCGTGAGCGGCTGTCACGGCGAACTCGCGCTGGCGGCGGATGGTGTTCGTCGCCGCGTTGCCGAGCAATATGTCCTGGCTGTAAGTGATCAGTCCGGCGTTTTCCATCGCGAAGTCGCTGAAGGGCATCGCGATGCTGTCCAGCTTTTCGAACGGATATGGGGCGCCGAAGTACGTTTCGAGTCTCTGGAGCAACTGCGGGATCGCTTCGACGGCGAACGCCGCTTCCTTGGCGTGGCCTTCCGGCACGATGACGCGAAGCGGCGTGTGGCCCACTTTGCCCGCGCTGACGGCTTCGAATTTGCCGGCGGCGAAAGCGACGAGGTAACTCGGCAGGGGCTGTGTCGGGGAGAAGACGACCTTCTTTCTTCCGCCGTCTTCCCTGGTTTCGCTGACTTGCGGAGAGTTGGCGAGCGCCATCGCATCCGCCGGCACGTCGAGGGTGATGCGCCACGGCGTCTTGAAGGCCGGCTCATCGAAACACGGGAAGGCGCGCCGCGCGTCGGTCGGCTCGAACTGTGTGTAGAGGTACCAGTTGCCGTCCTCCTTCATCTCAAAGACGCCCGCGCTGCTGGTCTTGCTGATCGCACCTGAGTAGGTGAGGGTCAGAACGGCTTCGCCTTCGACCGGCGAGGCGAACTGGAAGCCCGCGAACTGGCTTCCGCCGGGCACCACGGTTACCGGGATCGTATTTCCGCCCTGCTCGAGTTTCGCCGAAGCAATCTTCACATCCGCCGCGTTCAGCCACAGGAGGGTGGACGGCTGGTCGAACTTTAGATGGATCGCCACCGAGCCGTCGAAGGACTCCGCGCCGGGAGTCAACTTCAGGCCGACATCATAGCTGAGCGGCTTCGCTCCGGCCGGCAGACGCAGCTTCGGCGGTTCCGGATTCGCGGCGATGAGAGCCGGAAGACAGATTGCCGCGGAGAGAAGGAAGGCGGAGAGGTGGCGTTTCATTGCGAGTCTAGTTCACCAGGGTGGCGTTCATTGTGATCGAGGCGCGGAGGAGCTTTGAGATCGGGCAGTTTTTTTCGGCAATTTCAGTGGCTTGTTGAAACGCCGCGAGGTCGGCGCCTGGAGCCTGCACCTTCACATCGAGGTGGCTTTCGGTCACCGTGAAGCCCTCGGATTCCCGGACGAGAGTCACGGTTGCGGAGGTTTCGATGCGTTCCGGCTTGATGCCTGCCTGTTCGAGGATGAGCGACAGCGCCATCGAAAAGCATCCGGCGTGGGCGGCGGCAACGAGCTCTTCGGGGTTTGTTCCGGGTTCGTTGTCAAAGCGCGTGCGGAACGAGTACGGCGAGTTGTTCAGCACGCCGCTTTCGGTGTTCAGCGTGCCGGCGCCTTGCATGATCGTGCCGGTCCATACGGCGGAAGCAGTTCGTTTCATACCTTTTCAGGGTAGCTCCGATCCGCCGGTGGCCGAACGTCAACTCATGTACCAGCCGCCGTTGACGTGGATGGTCTGCCCCGTGATGTAGCCATTGCGGGCGAGCATGACGGTCACTTCGGCGACTTCGTCCGGCTCACCGAAGCGGCCCACCGGAATCCGATCGGGGGTGGCGAGTGCGTTGGCGCGCACCATGCCGGTGTCGATGAGCGCGGGGGAGATGGCGTTGGCGGTGATGCCTTCCTTTACGAGCAGCGCCGCGTAGGAGTGGGTGAGGCCGAGGAGTCCGGCTTTGGATGCGGCGTAGTGCGGCCCGACGACACCTCCGACGTGCGCGGCTACGGAGGACAGATTGATAATGCGGCCCCAGCGCGCCGCGCGCATCGCGGGCAGAGCCGCCTGCGTCATGTAGAACGCCGAGCTGAGATTGACGCGGATCAGTTCGTCCCAGTCGGCGTTCGTGATGTCCTCGATTTTCTGGGGGCGTGCGATGCCGGCATTGTTTACGAGGATGGTGGCGGGGGCGAGCGCGATTCGGGTGGAGGCGACTAGTTCGCGCGCCGCGACCGGGTCGCCCACGTCGGCTCTGAGCGCAACGGCCTTGCGGCCCAGCGCTTCGATTTCGGCCACGGCTTCGCGCGCCGCCGCGGCGTTCTCGCGGTAGTTGAGAGCGACATCGGCGCCGGCGCGGGCAAGCTGTAGCGCGATGGCGCGTCCCAGGCCGCGGCTTGCTCCGGTGACAATCGCCACTCTGCCCAGCAAATCGTCCATAGAGTTTATTATTTCGGAGAGGTCTCGGATCAACAAAGCGCACAACGGAGCCGCGCGGCTAACGCCGCTCGCGGCCCTGTGCGCTTAGTCAACAGAGCGCACAACGGAGCCGCGCGGCTAACGCCGCTCGCGGCCCTGTGCGCTTAGTCAACAGAGCGCACAACGGAGCCGCGCGGCTAACGCCGCTCGCGGCCCTGTGCGCTTAGGCGAGCGACAGCGCGGGATGCGCGGCGAGGTCCGGGCCGGCGAACTCGCGGCGATGAAGTTTGGGGAACGCGGCGGCGGCGATCATGGCAGCGTTGTCGGTGGAGAGAGCGGGCGTAGGGAAAAGCACCGGGATGCCGGCCAGATGCGCCGCGGCTTCCCGAAGGCCGCGATTGGAAGCGACGCCGCCGGAGATCAGGATGGTCCGCGCGTCGATCTCTTCGGCGGACCGGGAGATCCGGCTGAGAAGTTCATCGATCACCGTCCTCTGAAACGAAGCCAGCAGATCGAGGGTGGCCTTGGGCGTGGCGGCGAGCAACTCTTCGAAGCCCGCGCCATGCCGTGCGCGGCGTTCGGCGATTTCCTGCTCCATGGCGCGCGATTCCACCCATCTCAGCACGGCGGTCTTCAAGCCGCTGAAGCTGAAGTCGAGCGCGTTGCCTTTCATCTTCGGGGAGGTGAAGCGCACGGCTTCGGGATCGCCGTACGAGGCCAGGCGGTCGATGACCGGCCCGCCGGGATAGGGCAGGCCGAGTAGCTTCGCGACCTTATCGTAGGCTTCGCCGGCGGCGTCGTCTCTTGTTTTGCCGAGCAGACGGTAAGTGAACTTCCCCGTGACTTCAAACAGGTGCGTGTGGCCGCCGCTGACCACGAGGGCGAGCGCGGGCAGTTCGAGATCATGGCCGGCTTCGAGCAGGACCGCGTAGATATGACCTTCGAGGTGATTCACCGCAATCAGGGGAAGGCGCGTTACCGAGCACAGGGCCCTGGCGTAGGTGATGCCGACGAGCAGTGAGCCGGCGAGGCCGGGGCCTTCGGTGACGGCGATGGCCGACAGGGCCTGGTACGAGTATCCGGCGCGGGAGAGCGCCTCGCGCACTACCGGCACGATGGCGCGGAGGTGTTCGCGGGAGGCCAGTTCGGGCACGACGCCTCCGTACTTGCCGTGGGTATCAAGCTGCGAGGCGACGACGGAGCTGACAATGCGGCGCTCGCCGGCGACGACCGCGGCCGCGGTCTCATCGCAGGACGACTCGATGCCCAGGATGCGCTCTTCGGGCTCCACGCTATTATTGTAGGTTCTTGCGCGTTGACGAATTCGATTTTCCGCTCGATGAATCGAGCATTGCCCGCGAGCCGCTGCCGGATCGCGCGGCATCGCGGATGCTGGTGGTGGATCGAAAGGCCGGACGCTGGCATGACCGCTCGTTCCGCGATTTTCCGAGCTCCCTGCATCCCGGCGACTGCCTGGTTTTGAACAACTCGAAGGTTTTTCCCGCGCGTTTGCGGGGGACGAGGGAAGGGGCGCCGGGCGAAGTAGAGGCGCTGCTGCTTCGGCCGGAATCCGAGGACGATTCGCTTTGGCTGGCGCTGGTCAAGCCCGGGAAGAAATTGAAGCGAGGCACGCGGCTGCGATTCGGCCCGCTCGAGGCCGAGATCGAGGGGCGGACCGAATCCGGCGAGAGGCTGATCCGATTCGCCGATGACGGGCACGTGCGGGAGACGATCGAGCGGATCGGCCATGTGCCTCTGCCGCCGTATCTGAAGCGCGCCGACACGCCGGCGGACAGGGAGAGGTATCAGACGGTATTCGCGCGGTACTCGGGATCGGCCGCGGCGCCGACCGCCGGGCTGCATTTCACGCCGGAGATTCTTGCCCGATGCCGGGAGGCGGGAGCGTCGATTGCCTACGTCACCCTTCACGTGGGGCTGGGGACGTTTCAGCCGATTCGCGCCGAGCGGGTGGAGGAAGTGCAGCTTCACTCGGAGCGGTTTTCGATCGGGGGATCGGACCTGGGCACGATGCGAGGGGCGGAGCGGCGGGTGTGCGTGGGCACCACTTCGGCGCGGGCTGTCGAGAGCGCGTGGCTGGGGCGAGAACACGAGACGGACCTTTTCATTTCTCCCGGATTCCGGTTTCAGGCGACCGGCGCTCTACTTACTAACTTCCATCTGCCTAAATCCAGTTTGCTTATGCTGGTGTGCGCGTTCGGAGGCACGGAACTTATTCTCGCCGCTTACCGGCACGCGGCGGCTTCCGGGTACCGGTTCTTTTCTTACGGGGATTGCATGTTGGTGATTTGAGGCGCGGCCGCGAGGGAGTAAGTTCGCTCCCCCACGGCCAGAGCTTGACTTACTCCATTACGCGAAGAGTCCAGAGGTCGGTCGAGAGGCCGCGATTGGCCAGATACTCGTACGGCATGGTGAAGTAACCTTCGATGCCCCAGGACGTTCCCCAGGAGTTGCGCACGATGAAGCGCTGGCTGGCGTCGTCGTAGCCGACGGCGAGAACCGCGTGGCCGCCGAGGACGGATTCATCGGGCGACGGCATGGGCATGACGCCAGTGGAGGCGACCTGCTGGCTTTCGAAGCTGTCATAGACGGTGAAGCCGAAGACGAAGGGGAAGCCGGCGGCGAGGCATTTCTTCATGTAATCGAGCGTCTGGGGCACGTGGGCGTAGTAGACCGAGCGGTAGGACATGGCCTGCTGGTAGCAGCGCTCGGAGGGTTTGGCGAGCACCTGGCTTTCGTTGTAAGGCCAGAGAACTTCGGTGCAGATGCCTTGCTTATACAGAGTGCGCATGCCGTCGCGAAGCATGGCGCCGCTGTCGGACTCCGGAGTGCCTTCCATGACGCGTTCGTTGTAGTAGAGGAACAAGCGCGAGGGCATGAAATCCGGCAAGTTTTGCTTCTTGAGTTCGAACTCGACCGCCGCGGCGATGGCGTTCGCGGTGCAGCTTCCCAACTGGCCCTGGTCGTAGACCGGCGAGCACTGCGGCCGCAGGTCGACTGAAGGCGGCAGCACAGCGGCGCCGCGCTCGGCGGGGAATTCGATGACTTTGTCGCGGTGGTCCGGCAGGTCCGGCCGCCACCCGTATTTGCGTAGGGGGTTGTCCTTCATAAAAACATTTCTCTCCGTAATTGTTTTTTGGCCCGGGTGGTGTTTAGAGCTCGAGAAAATCCATCCACGCGTTGAGCCCGGTTTGGTTGTGTTCGAGGAGGGCTTCCATGCCGTCGGCCGGCGCAGAAGGTTCGGTGAGCAGGATCCTGCCGACGCGGCCGAGTTCGCAGACGTCGTCACCCGGGGCTTGCCAGTACCGGGGCGCCCAGTCGATGGCGTCCGTTACTACGGAGGGCACGCCCTCTGCGATGCCGTCGGCGGTGACCATGTTGAACGACTCGGTGTAGCTGGGCTGCATGAGCAGGTGCATGTGAGCTACGGCTTGGCGGAACTTGGGCCAGCTTTGCCAGCCGTTTTCCACCAAGCGCGCATGGTTCAAACCTTCGAACATGGCGTGGGCGGCTCGCAGGATGGTGTCTCCTCCGCCTTCGGTGCGGCCGGCGGAGACCCAGAGTTCGAGGTTGGCTTTCAAGTCGCGGGCGATGTGGAGCGCGGCGCCGGCGGCGCTCATGAAATTCTTCAGCGGCCTCGTGGCGCCGAACGCTCCGATGCGCAGCACGCCTCCGCGCCAGAGCGGAGGCGTGAGGCGGCGCGTCACGTCGATGTAATACAGGTTCGGCAGGTGCGTGCAAGGCGCCCCGAACGCGGCGTGGACCCACTTACAAAACTTTTTGCTGTTGCCGGCCGTGCGAAAGTTGAACGTGCCGGTTTCCAGTTCCATCGCCTCGCGGAATAACTTCACCCCGTTTGCGTCGGCCTGGAGGAAGCCGACGTTGGAGTGACAGTTCATGGCGAAGGTCACGTCGGGGTATTGGTTGGCCAGCCGCTGTAAGCCGGCGGTAGGGATCCAGGGGGCGGAGATGACGACGTGGGTGGCGCCGGCGCCCTGGAGGCGGGCGCCTAAGTCGGCCGGGGAAACGATCGGCCAGACTTCGGCGGGAATATCGTTCTTTCTGAGGACCTTCGAGGTGTTGAGGGCCGAAACGCCGAGACCGATGTGGCTGATGTTACGGCTGGCGGCGAAGTTCTTGTACGCGAGGATTACTTTTCTCATCCTGCAGCCATGCTAGGATGAGGCGTTTCGGGTGACCGCTGGAAACCGGCCTAAGCTATTGACAGGAAACCACTACCTGGCGAGCAAGTTATTGTGACCGCCGGTTGGAGGGTCAGTCGACCGCGGCGAGGACCTCTTCGGCATGGCCTTCGACTTTGACTTTCGGGAAGACCTTTTTGATGTGGCCATCCTTGCCAATTACGAAAGTCGTCCGCTCGATGCCCATGTACTTTTTCCCGTACATGCTCTTTTCCTTCCACACGCCGTAGGTTTCGGCGACTTTGTGGTCCTTGTCGGCCACGAGGGTGAAGGGAAGGTCGAATTTCTGTTTGAACTTCAGTTGGGAGGCGGAGGTATCGGGGGAGACGCCGACGATGACGGTGTCGCGTTTGGTGAATTTCTTGCTGTCGTCCCGGAAGGCGCAGGCCTCTTTGGTGCATCCGGGCGTGTCGGCTTTGGGGTAGAAGTAGAGCACGACGTTCTTGCCGCGAAGGGAGGCGAGACGGAAGGGTTTGCCGTGCTCGTCGACCGATTCGAAATCCGGCGCCGCGGCGCCCTCGTTGAGTTCGACTGGCTTCATATTCCGATTGGATTATTCAACGACAACGCTGGCGCCCTTTTTTTGACCGGCTTGGGCGATGTGATCGATGTGGACGTCGATCATGGCGCGGACGCCCTTCCAGAACTCGACCCGGGAGTTGCGGAAGTGCTGGCGAACCTCCTCCGGGGGGATGACGCTTTCGACGAATTCGCTGAGTTCCCGGGCGAAGGTCGAGAACCGCGGACCGGCGCCTGCCGTGGGACCCGTCTGTTCGGTCATAGATGGCCTCCTGACTCTAGTATCCTACTGCAGGCGCGGCGTCGTCGATGATCTCGTAGCTCGACGTGATTTCGACGGCGGGCTGCAGGGAGGCGGAGACGCTGCAGTACTTCTTCTCGCTCAGTTCGATCGCCTGCTCGACGGCGTGCGCGGTGAGGCCCGTGCCGCGGACGGCGTGGTGGACGTGGATTTTGGTGAACTTTTTCGGGAACTCGGGGCTGCGCTCGCCGCTCAGGCGCGCTTCGTAGGCGGTGACTTTCATGCGTTTCTTTTCGAGGATGTTCACCACATCGACGCCGGTGCATCCTCCGAGGCTGAGCAGGAGCAACTCGACCGGACTGGCGGCGCTGCCGCGCTCCCTCTTGGTTTCCATGGGCACGGCGTGCCCGCCGGGGCTGAAGCCGATGAGCATCCCGTCACCGGCCCATCGGACCGAAGCCTGCATATGACCGTCTGCCACTTACGCAACCTCCTTCATTTCGACGGTGAGAATTTTGTTTTCGAGGCGGGCGCGCGCCGGGGTGAGGCCAGCCATCGAGGTCGGCAGGCCGATGTGGCGGCGCAGCGTGCCGATTTGCACGACTAGTTCGTTGCCTTTCTTGAACAGACCGACTTCGCCCTTCGTGGCGAAGGGCAGCCGCAGTTTCACCTGATAGACGCCCTCGATCTTTTCGAAGGTGTAGGGCCGCTCCCTGCTGCCGACGGAGGCAGGGTCCTCGTTGATTTCGTAGAGCGCATCGGCGACGAGTTCCAGGAGCTCGATGCCGAGTACTTCCTGCTGAAACAGAGGGACGCGGCGCACGGGAACGGGGGCGAAGTACTCGTCGATTTCGCGGAGAATTTCAGCCTGGGAGCGGCGCCAGGTATTGAAGAAGCCGTCTTCGACGCTCGCGGGCAGGACGCGGTTGACGAGGATGCGGTCGACATTGAGACCGTGAAGCGAGAAATAGACGAAGGCGCGCTGGGTTTCGCGTAGGACCATTTTTTCGGCGTTGGTGACGAGGCGCACGCTGGTGCGTTCGGGGTCGGCGAGAAGTTCGTCGATGCCGTCCAGTTTCTGGAAAAGGTCGAGCACATTGGCGAAGTAGCTGTCGGTGGGCAGTTCGACGGGCGAGACGCGGTTGGCGATCGGGCGGACGGCTTTGATGAGCGTGCGCTGCATGGGGAAGATGTGCTTCATGTACCAGTCGAGGGTGGTGGGCATGCTGACGAAGCGGAGGCTTTCGGCGGTGGGGGCGCAGTCGAGCACGACGGCTTCGTAGCGGTCCTCGCGGCGGTACTGGTTGACGTACATCATGGCGCTCAACTCTTCCATGCCGGGGAGGATGGCCAGTTCTTCGGCTTCGACGTCGCTGACGCCGGTGGCGCGGAGGACGCTGATGAGATAGCCGGAAACTTCGCGCCAGTGGCGTTTTATTTCGCGCTGGATGTTTACTTCGTGGATGTCGAGGAAGTCGTTGACGGGATAGGGATCGGAAGTTTTGCTGGTGAACAGGTCGACGCCGAGGTCGAAGGAATCGGCGAGGCTGTGGGCGGGGTCGACACTCATGACCAGCGTTTTGACGCCACGCTGGGCGAGACGGACGCCGGTGGCCGCGGCGAGGCTGGTTTTGCCCACTCCGCCTTTGCCGCTGAACAGAAGGATCCGCATGATTCCAGGATACTGAAGGGCCGGAGGGGAGAGCCGTGATAGACTCGGAGCCGTCCGGCGCTCGCACCGGCTTGGGGGGGAACATGCGCACCGTCGACCGCGTTTTCGGGTGGCTTCTGGCGCTGAGTGGAGTGGGCCACGGATTGGGGGCCTATGAGACCTACCATGCGCAGCCGGCCACTCTGATTTGGGCGCTTTCGACGTCGTTTGCGGTCTTTCTGCTGGCGGCGTTCAACATTGTGCGCGCGGGGCGGACGCATGACCGGACGCTGGCCTGGATCAGCTTGGCGGGATGCCTGGTGTGGATCGGGTTCGTGATCTGGTTCGGAGTCTTGATCGGGAACATGCTCGACTTCCGGGCGTTGTTGAATCTGGTCATTACCGTGGCGCTGGCTGGGTTCAGCTTGCGGAGCGCGCTCGCGGGCCGCGGTTAGTTTGAAGACGTCTTCGGGCGGAGCAGGTCCGCGACGAGGGTGAAGACTTCGGTTTGCAGCCAGCCGCCGACGGCGGAGACGGCGAAGGCGCTGAGGGGGTTGAGTACGGCGGTTCCGAGCAGTTTGCCCAAGCCGAGAAAAATGCACGCCCAGTAGAACAGAAAGCCAGTCACGAGCCCCGTGGGGACTCGCCACTTATCGGCGCGTTTCCTTGTTTGCCGGGAGATGAGTCCGCCGGCGGCGGCGCCGAGGGCGGAACACAGCAGCAGGGCGAGCGGCCAAGTGACGTTCAGAGGCGCATCGACAGTGAGCAGGTTGGGGCTTGCGGCGGAAACGGTGACGAGTCCGGGCCACTCGGGGGTGAAGCGGACGCGGGCGTCAAACGAGCCGGCGGGTATGGTGAGGTCCTGTTGTGTAAGGTGGCCGCGTCCGGAAGTGAGCGAGAGGGAGACGGGACGCTGCGAGTCGGTGACCAGGGTGCGGCCGTCGGCGCCGGAGAGGGAAACAACAATATCGGAGGTGTCGACGAGGGAGATGCCGGGCGGGCTGGCACGCACGATGAGCCTTGAGACCGGCGTGACGAACTTGACGCTCATGGTCTTGTCACCGATAAAGGCAACGCGGGGGATGCTAGAAAGATACTCGACGCTGACCGGGCCGGGTGCGTTGGAAGTAATGGTCGAGTGGCCTGTGGGTTGCCCGGCGGGAATTGTGAGTGGCGTTGGTCTGAGGCTGCCGGTACTGTCGAAAAGTGTGAGGCGGATGTCGGTGGGAGCCGAGACGACATCGCCGATGAGGAAGGCCTCGACTTCGGCGGGGTCGGCGCCGTTGGCCAGGAAGTCGCGCTGCGGGCTGTAGCGGAGCGTGACCTCGGGGATTGCGACGGCGGGGGTGGGCGCCTGGACGGGCGGCGGGGGAGGCGGCGGGAGTGATTTGGGCTGGACTACGCCGCCGGTGACGGCGGGAGGCACGACTGTTGGCCGCACCACATCCATGTCGCGGAGGATGGGGCGGGATTTGGGCCGGACGTTGACGTACTGGCCACCCGGGATGAGTTCGGCGTTTTTCGCCCAGATGTATATGAGTCCGGCTTCCAGGAGCGGTTTGGCGAAATTCGCGCTTTCCTGTCTCGTGGGGATCGTGACCGAGCCGAGCGACTCAACGGTTCCGGATGGCAGGCGCATTTGTATGGCGACGGTAAGTGGCTTGGGCGCGAGCGCGGGCCGCCCCTCGGCGTCGAGCACAGCGACGCGCAGATTCATGGTTTGACCTACAGTGAGCGCCCGTTGGCTTGTGTCGACGTTCAACTTCGCCGGGTTTTGCGCCGCCGGGGCGGACGCAAGCAGAACGAACGCAACAAGTCTCAGATGGCTTGGCTTCGCCATTGTTTCCCCCTTTCCCTTCAGGACATAGTGAGTTTGGGGCGGAATCCGAATCATGGGATCAGAGTTTTGAAGTAACCCTTGTGCTGCCTACCCGTCCACTTTCACGTAGTGTTCACTTCCAAATTCAGAAGAGCGCTAGGAATTATTAGCGTTTTCCGGGTCCAAGCCTTAGAAAACGCGCCTGAAGACACCAGAACGGTGTGGCATCCGAAGTGCTGACATAATGGAATTGGGAAAGGTCTGTGTGGAGTGCGTCTGTTAGGTGACTAACTCTCGCTGGAAATGCCTTGAAGGGATTGCAGAGCCAATTCGTTAGCGCTCTTATGGTGATTCTCACTGCGGGGGCGGTGGCGTGCGCCGTAGTCAATTTCCAGCAGCAGAGTCGCTATCACCTTCCAGATGATGGAGTTACGTGGGTGGACCGCCCGTCCGGCGTGACTGCTGTCGCGGTCGCGCCGGGCAGCGGGGCGGCAAATCAAGGCATCCGGACGGGCGACGTACTCGTTTCGATCGGCAACGGGCCGATCCGCGAGACGGGGCAGGTGGCAGAGGCGCTGCAGTCGATCGGGATCTGGAACACGGCCTCGTATGTGCTGACTCGGGCCGGCGTAGAATTCCACGCGTCGGTGATCGTTGGGGAATATATTGCGGATTCGGCCGTTTATTATCAATACTTTGTGGGCGCAGCGTACCTGCTGATCGGCCTGTTTGTCTATTTCCGCCGCGCCAACGCGCCCCATGCCGTGCATTTCTACGTACTGTGCCTGACCTCGTTCATCGTTTCCGCGTTCCACTACACGGGAAAGCTGAACGGCTTCGATCAGGCGATCTATTTCGGTAACGTCGCCGCGGGTGTGCTGGCGCCAGCGCTGTTTTTGCATTTCTGCCTGGTGTTTCCGGAGCGGCCTTCGACGCTGAGCCGGAGATGGACGCGGAATGTGGTCTACGTTGCGGGCGGCGGGCTGCTTGTGGCCTATGCGCTGGTTTCCGAGGGGATCCTGCGCACGGCGGCGCCCCTGCTGGAGGTGCGGTGGCTGTTGGACCGGGCGTGGCTGGCTTTTTTCTGCATTTGTTATTTGACGGGCGCGGCGGTGCTGACGGCGCAGCATCGGAAGGCGGACGATCCGGTGGTGCGGCGGCAGCTAAAGTACCTGCGAAACGGGGCGTTCATTGGGATCGCGCCGTTCGCCGTGTTTTACGCGGTTCCGTATCTGCTTGGGGCGACGCCAGGGCACTATCAAAAGATGGCGGTGCTGTCACTGCTGTTCATTCCGGTGACGTGGGCCTACGCCATCCTGCGCTACCGGTTGATGGACGTGGACATCATCTTCCAGCAGGGCTACGTTTATACGCTGGCGACGCTGTGTGTGCTGGGGATCTTTTACGGGCTGATCTTCGCGTTCACCGATCCGCGGCAGTTGAGCCCGGTGGTGATCGTCTGCCTGATCCTGTTCGCGACTTTTATCTTTCAGCCGATCCGGGACTGGCTGCAGGAGCAGATGGACCGTCGGTGGTTCTATAAAGACCGGTACGATTACCGGCAGACGCTGATCCGTTTTGCGCGGGAACTGAGTTCGGAGACGAACCGGGACGCCATGCTTGCCTTGCTGGGCGACCGGTTGGTGCAGACGCTTGGGTTGCAGCGGGTGGCCTTTTTCCTGGGACGGGAGGACGGGGTGGGCTTCGCGCTCCACCTGCCGGTTTCGGGGCGGCGGGCGCCACATGGAGCAACGAGCGGGCAGCCGCTGGACCTGAGTTTTCTTTCGACCGACCCCGAGCGTCCGTATCTTTTCTTCGAGAGGACGCGGCGGCTGGTCGACGTGATTGCGCACGAGTGGCCGGAGTCGGTTCGCCGGACGCTGGCGGATCTGGATCTGACATACTATTTCCCCTGCTCTGCGAGAGGGCGGACGCTCGGCTACCTTGGCATCAGCCGGACGGAGAAAGGCGATTTTCTTTCGAGCGACGACGTGGATCTGCTGGCGACGCTTTCCGGGTACGCCGGGATTGCGCTGGAAAACGCGAGGCTGTATGAATCGCTGCAGCGGAAAGCCGAGGAATACGAGCGGCTCAAGGAATTCAGCGAGAACATCGTCGAGTCGATTAACGTAGGAATTCTGGCGGCCGACCTGGAAGACCGGGTGGAAAGCTGGAATCCCCGGATGGAGACGCTGACCGGGATTCAGCGCTACGAGGCGGTGGGCCGGCCCCTGCGCGAACTCTTCCCTGCCTCGTTCTGCGATGCATTCGACAAGGCGCGCGGCGAGACGGGGGTGCACAATCTTTACAAAGTCACCCTTGAGGCGGCGCAAGCTTCGAACGGGCACAAGCCGGTGAACGGGACGAACGGGAGCAACGGCGGCAACGGCAATGGGCACAACGGGAACGGATCGCGCGAGGCGGTGGTGAACGTGGCAATCGCGCCGCTGGTATCGAAGGACAGCCGGCAGATCGGGCGGTTGATCATCTTCGACGACATCACGGACAGGGATGAGCTCGAGAGGCGGCTGGTACAGGCGGACAAGCTGAGTTCGATCGGCCTGCTGGCGGCCGGCGTGGCGCACGAGGTGAACACGCCGCTGGCGGTGATCTCGACGTACGCGCAGATGCTTGCCAAGCAGATTTCTGGCGACGATAAACAATCGAGGCTACTCGAGAAGATCGCGCGGCAGACATTCCGGGCGAGTGAGATCGTGAATTCGCTGTTGAACTTTTCGCGCACGCAGCCGGTTGAGTTTGTCGAGGTGGATTTGAACCGTGTGGTGCAGGAGACGATTACTCTGATTGGACATCAGTTGGACAAGGCGGGGGTGAAGGTGGAGATGAGCCTGGAGGACGACCTGCCGCCGCTTCGAGGGAACAGCGGCAAGCTGCAACAGGTTTTCCTGAATTTGTTCTTGAACGCGCGCGACGCCATGGAAGGCGGCGGCACGCTACGCGTGAGGACGTGGAGCGGGGCGGATGGGATTTACGCCGAGGTATTGGACAACGGCCAGGGAATACCGCCGGAGCACCTGGAGCGCATTTACGATCCGTTCTTCACGACCAAGGGAGCAAAGAGGGGCACGGGGCTGGGGCTTTCGGTGACATACGGCATCATCCGCGAGCACGGCGGGCGGATTGAGGTGGACAGCCGGCCGGGCGCGGGCACGCGGTTCCAGCTCGCGCTGCCATTTGCGAGGGCGTCGGTCCATGCCTGAAGCACTGGCGCCGGATGTGGCGACTCCGGCCGAGAACAAGGGCCGGATTCTGGTGATCGACGACGAAGCCGATATCCGGGAGAGTCTCGAGACGCTGCTGGAGCTGGAAGGCTATGCGGTGGATCTGGCTCCGGACGGAGGCAGCGGGCTGAAGCGGCTGGAGTCGGCCGGCTACGATTTGATTCTTCTCGACCTCATGATGCCGGACCGGTCGGGGATGGAAGTGCTGCGCGAGGTGCGGGAGAGGGACGGGGAGACGCCGATTTTCATGATCACGGCGTATGGGTCGGTGGAAGTGGCCGTTTCCGCGATGAAGGCAGGCGCGAACTACTACTTCTCCAAGCCGTGGGACAACGACAAATTGCTGGCGGAAATCGATCTGGTTATCACGCGCAGCCGGCTGGAGCGGGAGAACACACAACTTAAGCGGGCGCTGAAGGAACGCTACAGTTTCCCGAATATCATCGGGCGAAGCGACCGGATGCTGCGCGTGCTGGACCTGGTGACGCAGGTGGCGCCGAGCCGGGCGACGATTCTGATTACCGGAGAAACCGGCACAGGCAAGGAACTGATCGCAAAGGCGATTCACGCACATTCCGCGCGCGCCGACCAGATGTTCGTAGCGGTGAACAGCGGGTCGGTGCCGCCGGATCTGCTCGAGTCGGCGTTGTTCGGGCACGTGAAGGGAGCGTTCACGGGGGCGGTGACTTCGCGGAAGGGTTACTTTGAAACCGCCAACAAGGGCACGATCTTTTTCGACGAGATCGGCACGATCAGCCTGGAGACGCAGGTAAAGCTGCTGCGGGTGATCCAGGAGCGCGAGTTCAGCCCGCTGGGGTCGAACGAGACGGTGCGGGTGGACGTACGGATTCTGACGGCGACGAACGCGGACTTGCGGAGGCTGGTGGACGAGGGGAAGTTCCGTGAGGATCTCTATTACCGGCTGAGCGTGATTAATATTGTGTTGCCGCCGCTGCGGGAGCGGAAGGAAGATATCCCGCGGCTGATCGATCACTTTTTCGCGAAGTATTGCCGGGAAAATGAGAAGTTTTTGAAACCCGACGGGTCGAGCGCTCTGGCGTTTGAGAGCGAGGCGATGCAGTTACTGATGGACCACACGTGGCCCGGCAATGTGCGCGAGTTAGAGAACGTGGTGGAGCGGGCGGTGGTGCTGGCGAGTCAACCCACCGTCGCGGCGAGCGTGTTACCCGACTATCTGCAGCAGATCGGCGGGATGGGCGTGCGGCACGGGGAGAATGGGCAGCTTTCTCCGGACGCTTCGTTATTTGAGATCCTGGCGGACTTCGAGCGGCGGAAGATCGTTGAGGCGTTGGAGAGCGCGCGATGGAGCCAAACGGAGGCGGCGGAGCGGCTAAGGATTCCCCTCTCGACGCTAAATCAAAAGATCAAGCGGCTGAATATCGACGTGAAGCGCCGGTCGACTTCGGGCGACCGCTAAAGCACGCCGATATCTTCATTCCAGAGCGCAGGGTGGCGCGCGATGAAATCTTGCATTAGGCGGATGCATACTTCGTCGCCGACGACGTCGAGGATGACGCCGCGCGAGCGGAGATAGTCTTCCGGGCCTCGAAAGGTCCGGTTTTCTCCGATGACGACGCGCGGGATTTGGTACAGGAGAATTGCGCCTGAGCACATGTCGCACGGGGAGAGCGTTGTGTACAGAGTGGAGCGGCGATAATCGGACGCGCGAAGGCGGCCGGCGTTTTCCAGGCAGTCCATCTCGGCGTGAAGGACCGGGCTGCCTTTCTGCGCGCGGCGATTGTAGCCGCGGCCGACGATGGCGCCATCGATGACGAGGACCGAGCCAATAGGGATGCCGTTTTCGGCGAGGCCGTTTTTTGCTTCATCGATCGCGGCGTGGAGGAAGGGGTCCTTCATGTATCCGAAATGATTATAAGACAGCCGCGTTGTTAGTGTCACTGGTTATCCGGGAAAGGTGGCGCCTGGCGATATGATCTCTTGCCAGGTTATTCGGAAGTTAGTAACTAGAGTTAGTACGGCGGCGTTACCCGGTCGCGTGCTCGCAATTCGGGCTGCGATTCCTGCGGGCATGGAGGATTCGTACGGCCACCGCGCAAGACTTTTGACCGCGTCAAAGGTTTTGCCAGCAGAGATGGCGAAGGGGAGGCCGATTCTGTGGCTTGGGCCGTCATCGGTCAACGATAAGCGCATTCCGAGCGTGTGGCGAGCGGATTGCCATGTTTTCGTTCAGGCTTATGTGCTCCTGCTGGAGGGTCCCTTCGTACTGTGCCCGTTGGCAGGTGCACTGGCCTGGTCCGGCTACCGCGGCTCCGCGACTGGATGCTGGAGTTTGCGGCGTCGGATCGTTCGAAACAGACTGGGCCTAAGGGGAAACCTACGGCCCAGGCGTTGGACCGAAAGAAGGAGGTAGATATGTTTACTCGCACAGTTCGTGCGCCTCTGAAGCCCGGCCAAGGTGATGCGTTCACGCACCTGATCGAGCAGAAGGTGTTGCCGATTCTTCAGAAACAGAAGGGCTTCCGGGATGAGGTGCTCCTGATTTCCGGGGATGGCAAGGAATCGATCGGCGTAAGCAGCTGGGAGCGCCAGGAGGACGCGGAAGCTTACGACCGCGCGGCGTACGCGGAAGTGAAGAAACTCATGGAGCCGTTCCTGACGGCGCCGCCGACGCTTCACACCTATAACGTGGCACTATCGACCGTTCACGCTACCGTGGGCAGGAAGTAGGCCACAAGTTTCGTGAAGGGTCGCCGGCCGCGCTTCGTTTTCGGAGGTCAAGAAGCTGATGGAACCGTTCCAGGCGGCGCCACCGAAGCTTGAGACGTATCACTTGGCCAGGTCGACGGTCTACGCGCCCGTGGGGGTGAAGTAAGCAACTTCTTTCCGAAAGGCTGCCGCCGCCGGTTTCCGCGCCGCCGGCCGGGCGCGGGGACTTCGGGCACGGATTCTTTGGGTAGAAGACGAGTGAAATTAGCCCGAGCAAGAGAGCGCAAGTTTGAATGAGAGGGCGGAAATGTCCTGGAAGATGTGCTGGTTGATAAGCGGGAACATCGGGTCGGGACTCTACGTCGAAGAGGACTGAGGAGTAGCGCGAAGAAGCGGAGCGGGAGCGCTACGGCGAGGGCGGCTCGAAGGCGTAGCGGCAACCGTGCGCTCCCGCGGAGGACGGGTGCGGCTACTTGACGACGCGCATTTGTACGCGGATGTCGAGGGCCGGGAACCACCAGGCGGCATGGCGTTCGTACCAGGCCAGGGAGCGGTGGGCGAGCAGGCGGCCGAGGTTGTCCAATACGAAATTTCCACCGAATGTGAGTTCGCGCTCTACGATGTCAAAGCGGGCGGCGGGGCCAAGGAAGGTGGCGAAGTCGCGACCGGTGAGGTGATCGAAACTGGCGGCGGCGAGGTGCGCCTTGTGGGTGGGGTCGGCGTAGGAATTGTGGGAACTGAAGTGCGGGGTGACGATGAAGACTTGGGCGCCGGCGCGGGCGACGCGGTGGACCTCGGCCATGGCGCGGGGGATGTCGCGGAGATGTTCGACGATGTGCGACATGTAGACGCGGTCGAAGCGATTGTCTTCGAGGGGCCAGGGATACTCGTCGAGGTTCCAGACGATGTCGACGCCGGGCGCCGGGGCGGCGTCGATGCCGATGGCGTCCGACTCGATCTTGCGGGTGCCGCAGCCTATGTCCAGAGTCACGCCGCGCCTCAGACTTCCACCAGGAATGGGTTGAAGGTGGTGTGTTCGTCGAAGATTTCGAAGTTCTCGCTGCGTTTCAGCGAATTCACGACCGCATAGGTGAGAGGCGTGGCGAGCACTTCATACGCGACTTTGAAGAGGTAGCCGTCGACGATGAGTTTGACGACCGCCGATGCGCTGATGGAGAAGCCGAAGGCGAGGGTCATGACGACGATGGTGTCGACCGCCTGGCCGGCGACGGTCGAGCCGACCGTACGGGACCAGAGGTGACGCCCACGGGTCCAGAGCTTCATCTTGGCCATGACGAAGGCATTGGTGAACTCACCGCACCAGTAGGCGGCGAGGCTGGCGATGACGAGGCGGGGCACCACGCTGAAGACGGTGGCGAATGCGGCTTGGTTGTGCCACTCTGGCGCGGGTGGCAGGAGGGTGATCGACATTCCCAACACGGAGAGGATGCCGGAGGCGAAGAAGCCGAGCCAGATGGCGCGGCGCGAGGCGGCGTAGCCGTAGACTTCGGTGAAGACGTCGCCATAGATATAGGTGACGGGGAACAAGAGTTGTGCGCCGCTGACGCGCAAGGGGCCGAAGGCGCAGATTTTCTGGCCGACGAGGTTCGAGATCAGCAGAATGACAACAAAGGTGCTGAGCAGCAGGTCATAATGTTTGAATCGGGAAAGGTCGTTGGAGGCCAAGGAATTTCAGTGTACCTTGTGGGATTGGCAGCGCGGAGCGCCTGATCCTAAAAATGCGTTGGGGCGCGCCGGGGCGGCCGCGGAAGGGAAGGTTATAATTAGACCGTGAAAAAAGCAACCATCCTGCTCGTCGTTTCGCTTGTGCTTGGTGGATGTAAGAAGGACATCCAGAATGAAGCGGCGGTGAAACAAGGCATTATGAAGTACTTGGCGTCGCGCCAAGGGCTTGTCGCGATGGACGTCTCGGTTACTTCGATGTCGTTCCAGGCCGACCGCTGCGATGCGACGGTCCATTTTCAGGCGAAGGGCAACACCAGCCCCGGCGCCGGGTTGGACATGAAGTACCAGTTGATCAAGAAGGGCGGCGAGTGGGTGGTTCAGGGGCGGGAAGGCTCCAGCGCGGGGCATGGTCAGGGGATGGCTCCTGGTGGGCAGATGCCGACCGGGCATCCGACCGAACCTGGCGCCGGTGGGGAACTGCCGTCCGGGCATCCGAGCGTCCCCCCGGGCGGAGCTGCGGGAAGTCCTAACGGAAGCATGAAATGAAGCAGGTTGCCATCCTCGGCGGAGGCCCCGCCGGAGCCATGGCGGCCGAGAGGCTGGCCCGCTCCGGTGTGCGCGCGGTTCTGCTGGACGAAAAACTGGCTTGGGAGAAGCCTTGTGGGGGCGGGATCACCTACAAGGCTTACCAGCAGTATCCGTTTCTACGGGACAACGATACGCCGAAGAAGGTGGTGACCGACACTTTTTTGGACGCACCGCCGGCCGGTTCGGTGAAGATGCGGCTGGCGGAGCCGCTGCTCATTTATTCGCGGTACGACTTGAACCGGATGCTACTGGAGCGAGCCGAGCGCGCCGGGGCTCAACTTGAGAAGACGCGGGTGCTTGACCTGGAGCGGCGCGATTGCGGCTGGCGTCTAAGGACGAGGCATGGGACGATCGACGCGGACTTCTGCGTGGTCGCCACGGGGGCGCGGAATCCTCTGCGGGCCGTCGGCACGGAGTGGACGGCCTCGGATACGATGTACGCTCTCGGCTATTACGTGCCTAACGAGCAGAATCACATCGACATTCAGTTCCCGCCGGGGCTGGAGGGTTACATCTGGGTTTTTCCGCGGAATGGACACCTGTCGGTCGGAATCTGCGGCAAGGGCGAGCCGGCCTCGGCGCTGCGCGCGCGGCTGGAGCGTTACATGGAAGAGCGGGGGATTTCGCGGAAGGACGCAAAATTCTACGGCCACGTGCTGCCGTCGCTCGAGAATCCAGCGTGGCGGCGCAACCGGGTGTCAGGCGAGGGTTGGATCGCGGCCGGGGATGCAGCCGGACTTGTGGATCCGATCACGGGCGAAGGGCTGTACTACGCGATTCGTTCGGGGGATCTGGCTGGAGAAGCGATTCTGACCGAGCACTCGTCGCTGGTGGAAAAAGCGCGTGCTTACCGCGCGATGATCGAGCGCGATTTCGCGGCGGACCTTGCGTTCGGGGCGACGCTGGCGAAGCATGTCTTTCTCGGCCGGTTCCTGTTTGGCACGGTGCCGGCACAGATGGTGCGGTTCCTGCGGCGGAGTCCGCGTTTCTACAACCTGATGCAGGATCTGTTGGCCGGGACACAGCCATACGGAACGCTCAAGGGACGGCTATTCCGCAATCTGAACGGGACGCTGCACGAGATTGTGATGAACTTTTTCCTTCACCGGCTGATTCCGCGGGAAAACCGCGCCGCCGGATGAGGCGTCTATTCATCGACACCCAATGAGGACCGAAAAATCCGAGTCGCTGTTTGCGCGCTCGCAGGAATTGATTCCGGGCGGCGTGAATTCACCGGTCCGCGCTTTCCGCAGCGTGGGAGGAACTCCGCGCTTCATCGCGCGCGGCGAGGGGTCGCACATCTTCGATGTCGACGGCAACGAGTACATCGACTATGTGGGTTCGTGGGGGCCGCTGCTGCTCGGACACAAGCCCGCGCCGGTGATAGAGGCGATCCGCGAGGCGATCGAGGGAGGAACGAGTTTCGGAGCGCCGACGGGACGCGAACTCGAAATGGCGGAGTTGATCCGGCAATGTGTGCCATCGATCGAGATGGTGCGGCTGGTGAACTCGGGCACGGAGGCCACGATGAGTGCGATCCGGGTGGCGCGGGGCTTCACCGGGCGCGAGCGGATCGTGAAGTTTGAAGGCTGCTACCACGGCCACGTCGATTCACTCCTGGTGAAGGCGGGGTCGGGACTGGCGACGTTGGGCATCGCGGATACGGCTGGCGTGCCGGAGTCGTTCGCCGCGACGACGATCGCGGTACCTTACAATTCGCTCGCCGCGGTGGAGAAGGCGTTCGCGCTGCATGGGGACAAGATCGCCGCGGTGATTGTCGAGCCCATTGCGGGCAACATGGGATGTGTGCCCCCGGCGCCAGGGTTCCTCGAAGGTCTGCGCGAGCTTTGCGACCGGCACGGGGCACTGCTCATTCTGGATGAAGTGATGACGGGGTTCCGCGTTTCGCTCGGCGGCGCGCAACAAATTTACGGCATCCGGCCCGACATGACCACGCTCGGCAAGATCCTCGGCGGCGGGCTTCCGCTTGCGGCGTACGGCGGGCGGGCGGACGTGATGCGGCACATCGCGCCGGTCGGGAAGATTTATCAAGCCGGAACATTATCAGGCAATCCTGTTACGGTGAGCGCGGGCGTGGCGATGCTGCGGTATCTGATCGCTCATCCGGAGGTGTACGGCATAGTAGAAGAGCGCACGGCGCGGTTGTGCGCGTCGGCGCCTGCCGGCGTGACGGTGAACCGCGTCGGGTCGATGTTTACGTGGTTTTTCACTCCCTCGCCGGTGACCGACTATGAGACGGCGAAGCGCTCGGCGACGGATCGGTTCCGCGCGTTTTTCCACTGGATGCTTGAGCGCGGGGTGTATCTGGCGCCATCGCAGTTTGAAGCCGGGTTTGTATCGGCGGCGCACAGCGCGCAGGACATCGAGAGGACGATCGATGCCGCAACGCAATTCTTCGCCGCGGCAAACGATCTAAAATAACGCTTATATGGACATGGAAGCAGTCTCGGCGCGTCTCTCTCTCGATCTGCCCGCGTGGCAACGAGTAACGAGCGCCGGGGCGGCGTTTCTCTTGATGTTGATTTTCGTTTCTTCCGGAGTTTGGAAGATTACGGATCCGTTCACGTGGTCGGAGGCACTCGGCCAGTTCCGGATTCCTTCGTCACTGTCCCTGCCATTTACGCTGGCGCTGGGGATTCTGGAAACCGTTTCCGGCGTGCTGATTTTGGTGCCGAGGTTCCGGCGCTGGGGCAGCCTGCTGGTGTGCGTGCTGCTGGCGGCTTTCATGGTTTACATCGGCGCCAACTACACGGCCCTCGCGGGCAAGGATTGCAGTTGTTTCCCGATCGTGAAGCGGACGGTTGGCCCGGGGTTCTTTATCGGCGACGGGCTGATGCTCCTGCTTGCGATTTTGGCGGGCTGGTGGGCCCGGCCTTCGAGCAATCTGAAAGTCGCGCTGATGGTGCTTGGCGCGGTAACTGTGTTTGCCGGCGTGTCGTACGGCGTCAACGTTGCGAGGCTGACGGGGATCAAGGCGCCGGACTCAATTACAGTCGACGGCCACCCACAGTCGTTGCAAAGCGGCCGGATCTTTCTGTTCTTCTACGACCCGGCGTGCATGCACTGCGACGCGGCGGCGCGGCGAATGGCGAAACTGCACTGGGTAGACGCGAGCGTGATTGCGATTCCCGTGAATCAGCCGCAATGGGCCGCGCAGTTCTTGGGCGACACGGGCCTCAAGGCCGGCACTTCGCTTGACGACCAGCCGCTGCGAAAGGTGTTTCATTTCCTCAATACGCCCTATGGCGTGGCGTTGGTAAACGGCCGCCAGAAAGCGGACGTTTCAAATTTCGACGAGAGCGAACCGGCACGCACGCTACGGGCGGTTGGATTCGTCGACTGAGCCGAGCCCGGATCGCTTTAGTCAAACCGGTCGGCGATGGTGTGTGAGGCTGGATGCGGCGCCGCCGGGGCCCGGCCGAGCCAGCGCTCGACTTCCGGCAGCGCTTCGTAGGCGGCACGTTCACCCATTTCGATTAAAGCGCCGGTGTCGTTGAACCCGTCCCAGGCGACCTGGGCGACGTCCGGTTCGATGACGAGATCGGCGTGGACGCGCCATTCGTGGTCGAGCCGCCGTCCCATCACCTGGAAGCAGCGGTGCACGATGGAGAAGACGTTTTGCGGATCGACGCCGGAGGCGGGCGTGGGCAAGTGGACGGCGATGATGCGGTCCACACCCATCGTAGTGAGGGCCTCGGACGGCACTTCGCGGGCGATGTAGCCGTCTACCAGGCAGTAGCCGTTGGAGCGAACAGGCTGGAAGAGGCCCGGGTAGGAGCAGCTTGCGCGGATCGGGAGGATGACATCGCCGGGGCCGCGGAAAACCACGGGCACGCCGGTAATGAGATCGGCGGCAACGATGGCCAACGGAATGCGCATCTGTTCGAAGCAGGTGCAGGGGAGGAGGCGCTGCAGGAAGGGGACCATGCGCTCGCTTCCGGCAAGCCCCATGCGGCTGATGGTCCAGCGGGCGACGTCGTGAAATTTCATGCCGCGGGCGATGCGCTCGATTGCGCCCGTATCGGCGCCGGCCGCGTAAGCGGCGGCAACCATCGAGCCGGCGCTGATGCCCGCGATGGCGTGGAGGGGGATCGCATGGCGTTCGAAGACCCGGAGGACGCCGATGTGGGCGATGCCGCGGGCGAACCCACCGCCCAGGGCGAGGCCGATGCGTGGAGGCGGCGGTGGAGCGGCCGGCTCGGAGAGCCGGCTTTCGCGCCGCCATGGCCACCAGGAAACCCGCATCCGGAAGACCCTCTCGCTCACCTAATATAGATGTATCCGTGACCCATTTGTATACGCGCTTCTGGCGCCGCCGGTGTTATTGCGCTCTGGCGGCTTTGGCGGTTCTCGTTTTCTGTTCATCTGCATTGGCGCAGCCGAGGCTGGCGGGCGCCGAGAAGATCGAACTCGACCTGCGCAGTCTGCCGGTGATAGGCAGCGCGCTGATGATCGGAGCGCACCCGGACGATGAAAACACCGCGCTTCTGGCGTGGCTGGCGCGCGGGCGGCATGTGCGCACGGCGTATTTGTCGCTGACGCGCGGCGAAGGCGGGCAGAACCTGATCGGCACCGAGCAGGGCGACGCGATGGGGTTGATCCGCACGGAGGAGTTGCTGGCGGCGCGGCGGATCGACGGAGCGCAGCAATTCTTTACGCGGGCGATAGACTTTGGCTTCACGAAGACAGCGCAGGAAGCGCTCGACAAGTGGGGCGAGCGGGAGATCCTGGGCGATGTCGTGTGGGTGATCCGCAAGTTTCAACCCGACGTGATCATTCTGCGGTTCTCCGGAACGCCGCGGGATGGGCACGGACAACACCAGGCTTCGGCAATTTTGGGCAAGGAGGCGTTTTTTGCGGCGGCGGATCCGGCGCGGTATCCGGAGCAGTTGCGTTGGGTGAAGCCCTGGAAGGCGAAGCGGCTGATGTGGAATGTGTTCGCTTTCACGCCGGAGCAGCGGAAGGAAGCGGCGGGGATGAAGGGCAAAATCGAGTTCGACCCCGGCGCCTACGACCCCCTGCTGGGTTATTCGTATCGCGAGATCGCCGGCATGAGCCGGACGATGCACCGGAGCCAGGGGATGGGCGCGCCGCAGACACGGGGATCCGCGCAAGAGTATCTAACGCTGGTCGAGGGTGCGCCGGCAGCGAAGGATTTGTTCGATGGGATCGACCTGAGTTGGAATCGCGTGCCGGGCGGCGCGGCGGTGGGAGCAGCGTTAGAGCAGGCGCTTCGGGCGGTTACGCCGGACCACCCCGAGCGCGCCGTGGCGCCGCTGATCGAGGCAAGGCGGGCGATGGAAAAGCTCGACGATCCGATCTCGAAGCGGAAACGGAGCGAGTTGGACGAGGCGATCGCCGAATGCGCTGGGCTCTGGCTGGACGCGACATCAGACCATCCGGACCTCGTGCCGGGGATGCATTTCAAGTTTAAGGCGACTGCGATCGCGCGCGGGCCGGAAGCGGCGACGCTCGATCGGGTGGACCTCGCAGGAATGAGCAAGACAGCCGGAAACCTTGCCGCGAACGAGCCGACGACGATCGAGTTCGACGGTGAGGTTTCCGGCGATGCAAGTTACTCGCAGCCGTATTGGCTCGTAGCGCCGAAGGAAGGGTATCGTTATACGGTGCAAGATCCCCGGGAAATCGGGCAGGCGGACAATCCACCGGTCTACGATGCTCTATTCTCGGTTGGGGTCGGCGGAGGGCAGCTTACGATTCATCGGCCGGTCGAGTTCCGATACATCGACCATCAACGCGGCGAATTGACGAGGCCACTGGCGATCGTGCCTTCGGTGGAGATGACGATGCCAGGGCGCGCGCTGATGTTCGCGTCGAGAGAAGGACGAAAAGTCGAGGTGCGGATCGAGTCGGCCCGCGCAGATGACGCGGGCACTCTGCGGCTCATGGCGCCCGATGGCTGGAGGGTCGAGCCTGCCGGGCGATCGTTCCACTTCGCCGATGCAGGGCAGGAGCAGGCGCTTGAATTCTTGCTGACGCCGCCGGCGCAGGATTCTGTCGCCGATTTACGCGCCGTGGCGAAAGTGGACGGACGAGATGTGACGGTGGCCACGCAGCGCATCGACTATACACACATTCCGCCCCAGTTCCTGTTTCCGGCGGCCGAGTCGCGCCTGGCACGGGCGGAGGTGCGCACACTGGCGCGGCACATCGGCTACATCATGGGAGCTGGCGACGAGGTACCCGATGCGCTGCGGCAGATCGGCTGCGACGTAACGCTGCTCGGTCCAACGGACCTGGCGGAAGCCGACCTCAGCCGGTTCGACGCGATTGTGACCGGCGTGCGCGCCTACAATGTGCGGCCGGATCTGGTGGCCAATAACCAGCGGCTACTCGACTTCGTGCAGCGCGGCGGGACGCTGGTGGTCCAGTACAACACGATCGACAAGGCGCTGGACCACATCGGACCGTATCCGATAAAGTTCAATCACGACCGGGTGACCGTGGAGGATTCGCCGGTGAAGTTTCTCGATCCCGGCAACGCGGTGATGAGGGAGCCCAACGCGATCACGGAGCGGGACTTCGACGGATGGGTCCAGGAGCGCGGCTTGTATTTCTCCTATGAGTGGGACAAGCGATATCAACCGCTGTTCTCGATGAACGATCCGGGTGAGAAGCCGCTCCAAGGCTCGACACTCGTGACACGGTACGGTAAGGGCGCGTTTGTGTTCACCGGGATTTCGTTCTTTCGCGAATTGCCGGCGGGCGTGCCCGGCGCATATCGTCTGTTCGCGAATCTGTTGAGCGCGGGGAAGGCGCAATGAGCGTCGAAGTATATGAGCCGCGGCGCGAGGACGAGGAACCGCCGCCCGTGTTTCACCGCTGGGGGCAACTTTATGCCGCGGTGCTGGTGTACTTACTGCTGCTGATCGTGACCTTCTACCTGTTCGCACAAGCCTATCGCGCATGAGGCCTCTCGACTGGCTGGTGATGGCCGGGTGGCTGACGCTCATCGTTTCCTACGGGATGTACCGAGGGCGCGGGAGCAAGAGTACCAGTCTGTACATGCTCGCCGGCCGCTCGATGCCGTGGTACGCGATGGGCCTGTCCATCATGGCGACGCAGGCCAGCGCGATTACGTTCATTTCGACGACGGGGCAGGCCTATGTGGACGGCATGCGCTTCGTGCAGTTTTACTTCGGACTGCCGATTGCGATGGTGATTCTTTCGGCGACCGCGGTGCCGCTATTTCGTAGAGCCAACGTTTATACGGCGTACGAGTTTCTCGAGCGGCGGTTCGATTCGAAGACACGAGCGCTGGCGAGCGCGGTTTTCCTGATCCAGAGGGGGCTTGGCGCGGGGTTGTCGCTGTACGCGCCGGCCGTGGTGCTGTCGGTGGTGCTTGGCTGGAGCGACCATTTGACTACGGTCCTGATGGGCGGACTGGTGGTGCTGTATACGACGGTGGGCGGGATCAAGGCAGTCACATGGGCCGACGTGCAGCAGATGACGCTGATCCTGTGCTCTCTGGTGGTGGCGCTGTTCATGGCGGTTCACCTGATGCCGCACGATGTGTCGTTCGCCGACGCATTGCACCTGGCGGGCGCTTCGGGACGGCTGAACGTGGTGACGACGCACTTCAACTTCGACGACCGGTATAACGTGTGGAGCGGGTTGATCGGCGGGATGTTTCTGGCACTCGCCTATTTTGGCTGCGACCAGAGCCAGGTGCAGCGGTATTTGACCGGGCGGTCTATCGCGCAGAGCCGGTTGAGCCTGATTTTGAACGCGATGGCGAAGATCCCGATGCAGTTTTTCATTCTGTTCATCGGCGCGATGGTGTTCGTGTTCTTTCAGTTTCAGAAACCGCCGATGCTGTTTCATCCGGCCGAGTTACGGAGCATTGAAAAGAAGGCGGAATATCCGCAGGTGAAGCAGGAGTACGATGCGGCGTTTCAGGGGCGGGAAATGGCCGCGCGGGCGTATCTGGCGGCGGAGCACACGGGCGACACGACGGCGAAAACGGCGCGCG
>JAJYCN010000319.1 GCA_021778335.1 Acidobacteriota bacterium
ATTCCGGCGCGACCTGGTTGGCGCACATCACGTCCGGCTCAGGGGGCCTCTACCAAGTCGTCATGTCGGCGGATGGCAGAAGGTTGGTTGGCCTTGGTTATTACTATACTAATGACGAGCACACACCCAATCATGAGCGCGAATTCCCAACGTCGAGGGATGGCCGTCACCAGCTTGATCCTCGGCATTTTGTCGATGGTTTGCTTCGGATTCTTGACCGGAATCCCGGCGATCATCCTCGGCCATATCGCCCACAGCCGAACCCGCAAAGCGCCGGAGCAATACACCGGTTCGGGGCTGGCGATCGCCGGGTTGGTCATGGGCTATGCCAGCCTCCTGGCGACGCTGATCGTCGTGATGCTCGCCGTGCGCCTGCTGCCGCCCTTGTCCGCCGCAAAGCCCCAGGCACCGAGGATCAATTGCGCCAATAACATGAAGCAGATCGGCCTGGCTGTTCAGATTTGGTCCAGTGACCACAAGGATCGCTTTCCCTTCAACGTCTCGACCAATGAAGGCGGGACGATGGAACTACGGGCGGAATGGAAGAACGGATTTGACCAGAATCCGGCGCGGATTTTCCAAGTCATGTCCAACGAATTGAATACTCCGATGATTTTGGTCTGCCCGGCCGACCCATCGAAACAGCCCGCCCTGGACTTCCGCAACCTTCAGGCGGGCAACGTGAGCTACCAAGTCCGGTCGGGCACGAACGTCACCGAAACCCATCCCCAAGAAGTGCTGGCCCGGTGCCCGATTCATGGCCACCAGCTTTTCTGCGACGGCAGTGTCCGGTAGCAATTGGGATCAGGAATGGGGCGCAACAGGGCGCAGCGGCTCAGCCGGCACGTTGCTGACCGCACCTTGCTGGTTCCGGCAGCTCAGAGGTTCGGTGTCGTCTGGCCCAACATCGCCCGCCTTCGACCACGCCGGGCGCCAACCGTCGCTCGCCGCGCCGGTCGCGCGGGACGCCTATGTGGGCACGTCTTCCTGGAAATATCCCGGTTGGCGCGGCCAACTCTCACCGAGGCCCGTTACGCCTACCGCGCCAAATCTGGATCACGGCTTGCCTGCTCCAGCACCTTCCGAAACTGCGGGTCGTGAGCGTCCTGGCCCCCGGGGCGATAAGCCTGGAGGATCAATTTGGCGTTCATTGGAACCCCGGTGGTTGGATTGTCTTTGCCGCTGGGTGCAACGGTTGGCTGGCCTCCGCGATCATAGCCTCGAAGGCGGGCAGGCTCCGCGCCCCGACAAACCGGCGCCGGATTCGGCCCGCGGCGTCGATAATCACCGTCGTGGGCAGTTCGCCGCCGTTAAACCGACCACCAACCGTGTTCCTTTCGTCGAGCAGAATCGGGTAATTAATCCCACGCGCTTTCGCGATGCGAGCGACCTTCCGGTGGATTTGCTCCGGAGACGGCAGTTTGGCATCGTGTTCTTCATCGGGAACAAAATCCAGCGACACCCCCAGAATCGCGAGGCGGTCCAGATGGCGCTTTTGGAGCGCGATCAATTCCGGCATCTCGCTGACGCAGGCGGTACACCAAGTTGTCCAGAAATTCAGGAGCACCACCTTGCCACGGAAATCGGACAAGCGCACCTTCCGGCCGTCGAGGTCGGGCAGTTGGAAGTCCCCAGCCAGAATCGGTCGTTGGGCGGCGAAGGTGGCGGGCGGCACTTCCAAGTTGATCGGCGGGAACCCGGCCTCGTGTTTGGCCCACCACGCTTGGGCGCGGCGGGCGCCGGCGCTGGCTTTGGCCCGGCTGTCCTCCCGGAATTCCTTCGAGCCGCTCTTTTCATTTTCAATCGGCACCGTGTCGGCAACCTTCACGCCAAACTCCGCGCCGCTCCAATGCTCCAAAAGCCTCAGCGCAGTCGCCACAATGAGCGGATCGGAATCCTCCAGCAAGGCCACGACGGTTGGGACACCCACGTTGGCGCTCACGCCCTTCAGGGACTCCAGGCCCAGGAGGCGCACTTGCGGGTCGAGGTCCCGCAACTGGGCGGCGGCCACGGCCGCTAAAGCCGGATCGCTGTGGTCGCGCAGGATGCCCAAGGCCACTTCGCGCGCGTCCAGGTCCGGATCCAGGCTTCCCGCCAGGACCATGGTTTCAATTTCCGCCGGAAGCGGCTTCGCTATCGGAATGGCGCGGCTCACCTCGTTCATGGCCGCCTCCCGATGCACAATCTTTCCGGTGTTCCACGCGGCGAGGAGGGCCGTCGGCCGATCCGCGGCCTGCTCGATCATTTCCTCAACCAAGCCGATGGCAGGCGCGTCATTCGCGAGGACCCCCTTTTCGAAAATCAAATGGCGGAGTGGCTCGCGCAGCAGCCAGGCCAGCAGCGTGGCCACCAGCGCCGTCCCCAGCAGGACAGTGCGGACGCGGCGCCTCCGCCGCGCGACAGGTCGCGCGGTTGCGGCAAGGCAGTCGGGACGATGTTCGGGGGCGTTCATCGAAGGGTTGGGCCTATCGCTGTCCAGCTTGCGCTTTCAGGCAAAGCTCCTTGTGCGTCCGGCATTTCACGACTTCGGGAAAGGGCGACAGCGCCACCGCGGAGCCGGGGGCGAGGCGCAACACCGAAGTGAACCTGTTTACCATCGTCTGCGCATACATCGCGCATAAGAGTATCCACCCTGGCGATTTATTCCAGCGCTGGACAGGGGCAACACCCCCAGGCGTGAAGCGGGGCGGGGCAGGTGCCGTTGCCCACCCTGCGGCCAGCGCGCTTCCTGCTCATGCCCGCGACGCTGGGCGAGGCGGAGTCGTTCGAGCAGGAACTGACCAAGCTGGCCGGCGCGCGACGGCGGTGGCAAAGCCGGACACGCGGCCAGTGCTGCGGGCTTCCGTTCCGCATTCCGCGCTGTGCATTCCTCGTTTGTTTGGGGCGGCGCCGAGTTGGAAAAGACGCATTGGCTTTGGCGCAAGAACCCGGAACGCGGGACCGAGCGGGCGACGCAACACGGGGAGCAAGGGCAAGACAAGCCGCGGATGACGGAGTTGGCTTGGGCGATGTGCCTGGAGTCGCAACGATCGTACGCGTTCCGGACGGCGACCGGGACGCGGTGGAAATTCCCGGCGTGGCGCGCGTGGGTCCGAGCGGAGGCCGGGGCGTTGAGCAACGGACTGCGGGAGCCGATGCGCCCGGCGGTTGAGAGGGTGAGTCGGCATCTGGAGGCCATCTTGGGACACTGGAAGCAGGGGCTGACCACCGCCCTCCTGGAAGGACGCAACAGTCTGTTCTTGGCGCCCAGCGCAAAGCCCGCGGCAATCGATCCAGCGAGTATCAGATCGCCCTGCTCTACTTTGTCGCAGGGAAGCTGGAGATACTTCACTATTGATACCCATTGCCGATGACGAGGAAGCAATTTTATTACCCACCGCCGGCGTACCCGGCGTATCGGCGGCTGGGGGGGCGCGGGCGGCCTCAACCACCGGGGGTGCCGCGCCCAGCGTGCCCCTACCCGCAGCGAATGACAGCAACGGAACGGCATTGACGGGTGAAGGGTTGGCGTTAGGATCAAAGGGAACCTCGCACCATGAGCCGCTCGCTTCGAACCCGCGTCCGCAGACCTCGGTGGCAAGCGCTGCTGTGCGCGTTGTGCTTGCTGGCGGGCCCGCTCGCCGCCGCATCGGCGACCGACGCCACGGACCGGTTTTATGACCCGGATTCCGTGCAGACAATCCATCTGGAGATCAAACCCGAAGACGTTGACCGGCTGCAGCGCGCCCTGCCGCGGCGAATCTACGTCCCCGGCACGTTTCGCTGGAACGACCAGACGCTCCACCACGTGGGCGTCCGCTACAAAGGCAACAGCTCCTCCATGCCGGATTCGCCGTACAAGCGGGGGATTCTAATCGCCTTTGCCGAATACCAGAAGGGCCAGCGTTTCCTGGGGCTGCGGCATGTTGCCTTGGACAACGGCATCCAGTTCGGCAGCGTCTTCAGTGAACGCCTGATCACCGACGTGCTCCGGGGCCTCGGAGTCAAGGCGTCGCGTTGCAACTACGCCCGGGTGGACCTGAACGGGAAGCGCTTGGGCGTGTACGTGAATGTGGAGCGGATCGACAAGACGTTTCTCGAACGGCATTTCGGAACCGACCGGGGCGCGTTGTTCAAAGTGGACGAGGCCGGGCCGGGCGCCGACCTGCGCTATCTCGGGAGCGATCCGGCGCTCTATCAAAAGAGCTTTGAACTGCACGCCGGCCGGGAGGTCGCGGCCTATGCGGAGCTGGTCCGGTTCATCCGCGCCGTCGATGCGCCCGCCGGCAGCGAGGAGGACCTGCGCCGGATCCTGGATGTCGACGCTCTGGTGAAGACGACGGCGGTGATGCTTTTGGCCGGCGCGTTCGATCAATACACCGGCTGGCAACCGCACAACTACTATTTGTACCGGAACCCGGCCGACCAGCGCTGGACTTACGTTCCGTGGGATCTGGATGTGGGATTTGCGGACCACGCGTTTGGTCGCGTGCCGGTGCTCGAGGGCTGGCATGCCGCCTGGCCCGCCCCGGTCCCGGAGCGCCCGCTGATGGAGCGGTTGGTTTCCAATCCGAAACTCCTCCAAAGCTACCGGGAACAAGCACGCAGCATCCTGGAAACCTGGTTCCGTCCGGAGGTCCTCATCCCCAAACTCCGGGCCTTGCACGAGCAGATCCGGGCTGATCTCGCGGAAGATCCTTATCCGCCGCGGCGGGCGACGGTTCCTTCCGATACGGGATACCCGGACATCCTCGCCAGCATGGAGAGCTTCATGCGCCAGCGTTACGCCCTGGCCCGAGCGCAATTGGACGCTCCCGGCGACCGCCCCCAACCCCAGCGCATGCAGCCAGCGCCCGATCAGCAAGGCCCTCAGCCCGGCCCGCCTTCGCCCAACGCCCCCACCGAGTTGCACGCGATCAAGGTGACGGCTGCCCGCGTGGAATTGCGCTGGACAACTCATGCCGAGGGGGCGATGGCGTATGTCGTTCAGCGCTGCGCCGACGCCGACGCCACGGATTTCGTCAACGCCATCGGGCAAGGCGGACCGGACGTCACCACAGCCATCGATCGCGACGTGCAGCCGGGGAAGATCTTCCGCTACCGGGTGTACGCGGTGGTGCCCACGCCGCAAGGCCCGCGGGGCACGGGTGTCTCCAACGTCATCACGGTTCGTATCCCCGCGAATTAGCCTCGCGCTGGCAGATCCCACCGACTCGTTCTTGAGGTAACGCGGGGGGAAGTCGAACATGGTGGCCGTGCGCCAGAACTCGCCGCAGTAACGTGTGTCCTGGGGCGGAAACCACAAGCGCGCAGCAGAAAGCAGCAATCCGCTATCCCGAACTCCTCCCGGACGCGGGTTCCGGATAGGGGCGGCCCAGGCGAAACCGAAGGCGCCTTTCAGCGACGGCCACCCCCACCAAAACCTCCGCCATGCCCGCCGACACCTCCACCGCGACCCCCAAAACCACCACCCCGGCCCCCGAAGCCTCCGCCATGCCCGCCGAAACCTCCACCGTAACCACCAAAGCCGCCGCCACGGCCTCCGAAGCCCCCGCGAAACCCGTCATGGCCCCCAAAGCCGCCGCGATAGCCGCCATAGCCGCCATAACCATATCCCCCATAACCATAGCCGAAGCCAAGACCGATGCCGATGCCGGGGTAGAAGTAAGGCCACGGGGAGCCGTAGTAATAGCCGTAGTCGTAGCTGGGGTAAGCCGGGTACGGGTAAGGGGCCGACTGGACCGCATAAGCGGGTTGCGGGGCATACTCGGGAGCGGGCGGCGGGGCGGCGCTCGCCGCTTGGGCCTGCGCGGCCTGCTGGGCTTGGATGGCCTGCGCGGCCTGTGCGGCCTGCTGGGCTTGGATAGCCTGCTGGGCTTGCATGGCCTCCTGGACTTGCGCCCCCTGCGCCCGCGCCTCCGCGCTCCGCTGCATCATGGCCGCAATGAGGTCCCCGGTGACGCCGTGCTCCTTCAGCGTGATGATGTCAGTGGCGGTGAGGGCGTAAGTCCTGGGGGAACTCCGAATATACGTCAGGATGACGTCGGCGCTGACACCCGCATGCACCAGCTTCAAAACGTCCGGGATGCCCGTGTACTCCGGGAAGACGGGCATCGCGCTGGTGGGCGGGGCCGGCGCCGGTGGGGCTGGGGCAACCGCGGACGGGGCGGCGGCTGAAGGCGCGTCAGATTTCCCCTCCAGGGCCGAGGATTTAAGGAGCAGGGGTGACCCCAGCAGCGCCGCGGTCACCAACAACCGGATTGTGAGGCAGGTTCGGGGATGTCCAGTTCGTTGAAACGTCTTCATACAACATGTCGGTGACAGCCTGACGGTCGATCTAGGGCAATATTGCCCTTTAACCCGCGGGTGCAAGCAGCACCCTCCGCGAACGGAACGCCAGCCCCCCGCCCATCCGGACCGCGGAGGCGTGGGCCGGACCCGCAGAGGACATCGGTGGGAACATCCGCGCACTGTTTCATAACCGGCACCGCGTGCGGGCCGTTGCCTGCGTTATACCAGTTCTCACTGATTATCGGAACAATGAGTCAGGGCGTAGCGTTTGCTTGAGTGTGGAGCCAGTGATGGATCAACGATAACACCCGGGCGGGCGTTTCCCAAAATGGGCGGAGCGCCGTC
>JAJYCN010000320.1 GCA_021778335.1 Acidobacteriota bacterium
GGACCGGTTGGTGGCCGAACCGGAAGCGCGGGCGCTGTATCTGTTTCCGACCAAGGCGCTGGCCGAGGATCAGCTTCACGAGTTCCTGGGCGCGGTGGAAGCGAGCGGGCATCCGATCCGCGCTTTCACTTACGACGGCGACACGCCGCAGGACGCGCGCAAGGCGATCCGCGAGCGGGCCAACGTGGTGTTCACCAACCCGGACATGCTGCACGCGGGGATTTTGCCGCACCACACGAAATGGGCGAAATGTTTTGAGAACCTGCGCTTTGTTGTGATCGACGAGCTGCACACCTACCGGGGCGTTTACGGCAGCCACCTGGCCAACGTCCTGCGCCGCCTGCGGCGGATCTGCGAGTTCTACGGCTCCAAGCCGCAGTTTGTGTGCTCTTCGGCGACCATCGCGAATCCGCGGGAACTGGCCGAAGCGCTGACGGGCGAATCGTTCGACCTGGTCGACCGCAGCGGGGCGCCGGCGGCGGACAAATACATCGTCTTCTACAATCCTCCGGTGGTGAACGCGCAACTCGGCATCCGGCGAAGTTACCTGCACGAGGCGCGCCGACTGGCGATCGAATTCATCGAGCGCGGGCAGCAGACGCTTGTATTCGCCAACAGCCGGCTCGCCACCGAGATTCTTCTCACTTATTTGCGCGACGCCTGCGAGCGCGGCCCTCTGCCCGGCTCCTCGATTCGCGGCTACCGTGGCGGTTATCTTCCGCGGGAGCGGCGCGAGATCGAGCGCAAGCTGCGGGAGGGCGAGATCCGCGGGGTTGTTTCGACGAGCGCGCTGGAGCTTGGCGTCGACATCGGCTCGCTCGACGCGGTGGTGATGGCCGGTTATCCGGGCAGCATCGCCAGCACGTGGCAGAGGGCGGGCCGCGCGGGACGGCGCCAGGGATTGTCGCTGGCCGTTCTTGTCGCTTCGAGCAATCCGCTCGACCAGTACATCGTCGAGCATCCCGAGTATTTTTTCGGCCAGTCGCCCGAGCACGCGCACATCAACCCGGACAACCTCGAGATTCTGCTGAATCATCTGAAGTGCGCGGCGTTCGAGCTGCCGATTCGCGACGGGGAGACGTTCGGTACGCACCCCACGGAGGACCTGTGTAAGTTCCTGGAAACTGAAGCGGGGCTGCTCCATCATTCGGCGGGAAGCTGGCACTGGACCTCGGACACTTACCCGGCGGATGCGGTGAGCCTTCGCTCGGTGAGCAGCGATAACTTCGTGGTGGTGGATATTACGGGCGATCACAAAGTCATCGCCGAGGTATCGTTCACCGCCGCGCTGACCACGCTGCACGAGAAAGCGATCTACTTACACGAGGCGCGGCAGTATCAGGTGGAGAAGCTCGACTACGAGGGCCGCAAAGCGTATGCGCGGTCGGTGGACTGCGACTATTTCACGGACGCGATCGATTACACGCAGGTGAAGGAGTTGAGCCGCTTTGTCTCCACGCCTCTGGCGGGCGCCACGGCGGCGCACGGCGAGGTGCGGGTCAACACGCAGATTGTCGGGTTTAAGAAGGTGAAGTTTTATACGCTTGAAAACGTGGGCGCGGGCGACCTTTCGCTGCCCGAGCAGGAAATGCACACGACGGCGTTCTGGATCCATTTTCCGGCCGCGTTTCTTGGTGGCTTCGAGGACCTCACCCAGACCGAGAAGCTTAACGGCATCACGGGGCTCGGCAATGTGCTGCAGGTGATTGGCGCGCTGCTGCTGATGAGCGACCCGCGGGATTTGGGGGTGGCCGTTACTGAGGATTTGCCGGGGCTTGGGGTCCGCGCGGCCGGACGGTTCGAGCCCGACCTGTTTCTTTACGACAACTACCCTGGCGGGATTGGCCAGTCGGCGCCGCTGTTCGACCTGGCGCCGCGGCTGGTTTCCGGGGCGCTCGAACTGGTTCGGGCTTGCGGGTGCGAGTCGGGATGCCCGTCGTGCGTGGGCCCGGCGGGGGAGATCGGCGCGCGGGGCAAGGAGGCGGCGCTGCGCATCCTCGAAGCTCTGGCGGGTCAAACGGAGCGGTCCGGCGCGGCCGCTGTGCCACAATAGTCCGAGATTCCATGAGCAAGCCGACGGACGCTTCCGCCGAACCCCTTTCCCTCGATAGCCAGCTTGAAAAGATGCGGCATGACTGGGATGCGCGCGCGCGGGAGAACGCGCGGTACTACGTCAACACGGCCACGGATAAGTGGACGGACGAGGAGTTTTTCGCGACCGGCGAGCTGACGGTGCAGGGCGAGATCCTGACCGACATGATCAACATTTGCCAGGGACGCGACCCGAAGCAGATGACGGTGCTCGAGATCGGGTGCGGCGCGGGACGGGTGACGCGGGCGCTGGCGCGGCTTTTCGGCCAGGTGTACGCGGTGGACGTGAGCGGGGAGATGATCCGGCTTGCGCGCCATGCGCTCAAGGATCAAACCAACGCGTTCCTATTTCAGAACAACGGGAAGGACCTGACGGCGCTTCCGGAGCGCGAGTTCGATTTTGCCTTCTCGTCGATCGTGTTTCAGCATATTCCCAGCCGGGAAGTGATCGAGAGCTATGTCCGCGAGGTGCATCGCGTGCTGCGGCCCGGCGCTTTATTCAAGTTTCAAGTGCAGGGTGACGCGAGCCTGGAGACGCGGCCCGACGATACGTGGCTGGGAGTTCCGTTTTCGGATGCGCAGGCGGTAGAACTGGCCGAGCGATGCGGCTTTGAGCCGCGGTACCGGCATGGCGCGGGAGAACAATACTTCTGGCTGTGGTTTTTTAAGCGACCGTAGCCGGCGGCGAGGATACGCCGTTGATGTGGCCGTCCGCATGGAGCGAGCCGTTCGCCGAAGCTGCCTGGCTGGCGGCCATCCGCTTTGCTTCCCAGTACTTGCGCATCCGCTCGGCTACGAGGACGCGCTCTTCCGATCCCATCGATTTTCGTCCCCGGCGCTTGGCCGGGCCCTTGGTAGCCGCGCGAAGACTGGCCTCGAGCGCCGTGATCGCCGAGTCTAGTTTTCGCTTTTCTTCGTGGAGCTCCCGCAACGCGCCGTAGACGTCCATAGTAAACCGCTTCTTTCCTTAGATCTTGGCGACCGGCTCAACCGGGAATTCCAGGGCGGCCGCGAGTGCGAATTTTTGATTATCTTATAGCGCTTCCGGGAAAAAATCCAGCTAAAAATTCTTATGGGGCGCTAGTGCTTTGGTGCGAAAATGGCAGCGTTGGCGGGATGGCCGGGAGTACTAATGCGAAAAGAGTACCAGGAATAGATGCTGGAAACGACGATTCAGGATGTGCGTTACGGCGCCGGCCAACTGCGCCGCAACCCTGGCGTTACGGCGGTGATGGTGGCGATTCTGGCGTTGGCGATCGGGGCGAACACCGCGCTATTCAGCGTGATAGACGGCGTGATCCTGGCGCCGTTGCCCTACGCGCGGCCGGGGCAACTGGCGATGATTCTGGACGACAACCTCACGCTGAAGCACATGGTGTCGGTGTCGTACGGGGACTTCCGGGACTGGCAGCGCGAGGCGAAGGCGTTCCAACAAATGGCGGGCGTCATGTTTCGTGGGTTCGACCTCAGCAGTCCCGGTCCGGCCGAACATCTGGACGGGCGCGAAATTTCCGCGGGCTTTTTTCAGACGCTCGGGGTGAGGCTCGAGCGGGGCCGCGAGTTTACGCCCGCCGAGGACCGGCACGGCGGTGAACCGGTGGCGGTGGTGAGCCGGCGCTTGTGGGAAGCCCGGTTCGGGGGTGGGGCGGGCGAACGGTTGGTTACGCTGAACGGCGTCACGTACCGGGTTGTGGGTGTGGCGCCGGAGGGGTTCCGGCTGTTCGGCGAAGCGGACGTGTTTGTGCCGCTGGGGCAGGGGGATCCACGGCTGCTGGAGGACCGATCGGTGCATCCGGGGCTGGTGTGCGTGGCGCGGATGCAGGATGGAGTGGGCATCGCTCAGGCGCAGGGGGAGATGAGCGGCATTGAGCGGCGGCTGGAAGAGGCGTACCCGCGAGACGACCGGGGCCTGGGGGCGAAGGTGATCGCGCTGAAGGATGAGATTACGGGGGAGGCGCGCGGGGCGCTGTTGCTGCTGTGGGGAGCGGTGGGGCTGGTGCTGACGATTGCCTGCGCGAACCTGGCGAGTCTGCTGCTGGCGCGGGCGGCGGCGCGGCGGCGGGAATTTGCGATTCGCGCGGCGCTGGGGGCGGGGCGGGGGCGGCTGGCGCGGCAGTTGGTGACCGAGAGCGTGCTGGTGTCGCTGGCGGGCGGGGCGGTGGGACTGATGGTGGCGCATCCGGCGCTGCGGGCCGTGCTGGCTTCGAGTCCGGCGCCGCTGCCGCGGAGCGAGAACATCGGGCTGAACCCGGTGGTGCTTTTGTTCTCGATTGCGCTGACGGCCGCGGTGGGAGTGCTGTTCGGGCTGGCGCCGGCGATGGAGGCGATGCGGGCCGAGCCGAGGGAATCGCTGGGAGGCGGCCGGGAGGCGGCGGGCACGCACCGGCGTACGCAATCCGCGCTGGTGGCCGGCCAGATGGCGATGACGATGCTGCTGGTGACGGGCGCGGGGCTGTTGTTTGTGACGGTGCGGAACCTGTGGCGGGTGAACCCGGGCTTCGACCCGCGGCATGTGGTGACGTTCAAGGTGGCGCTGGCGCCGGCGACGACGCAAGAGCGGATGCGCTTCGCCTACCGCGCGCTGCTGAGCCGGCTGGACGCGGTTCCGGGGGTGGAAGCGGCGGATGTTTCGTCGCTGGTTCCGTTTAATCAGGAAGACAACTCCGGTCCGTTCTGGATCGGCGACAACATGCCGGCGAATTTCAGCGAGGCGCCGCGGGCGCTGTATCACGAGACCGGTCCGGACTACCCGCGGGTGATGAAGATCCCGCTGATCGAGGGGCGCTTTTTCCGGACGGGCGACGGCCTGAGCGGCGAGAAGGTGGTGGTGATCGACACGGTGATGGCGCGGGCTTACTTCGCCGGGCGCGACCCGGTGGGGCAGCGGCTGGGGGTGGCGCACTGGGGCACGGGGAGGATTGTGGGCGTGGTGGGCCACGCGAGGCACTGGGGGCTGGGGCGGCCGGGGCCGTTCACGCGGAACCAAGTGTACATTCCATTCGAGCAGATACCGGACGAGTGGATGCCGGCGTTTTATCCGAGCATGACCGTGGTGGCGCGGACGCGCGGGGAGGCGGCGGCGATTGTGCCGGCGATCCGGGCGGCGGTGAAGGAGACCGCGGGCCAAACGCTTTACGAAGTAAGGACGATGCGGGAACTGATGCGGGGGATCCTGGCGGAACGACAATTCGCTCTTATTTTGTTTGAAACATTTTCCGGGCTGGCGTTGCTGCTGGCCGCGGCGGGCGTGTACGGCGTGGTTTCCTATTCGGCGGCGCGGCGCGTGACGGAGATGGGCATCCGGATGGCGCTGGGCGCGGGGCGGGGCGAGGTGTTCCGGCTGATTCTGGGCGAGGGGCTCAAGCTGGCGTGGGTGGGCCTGGCGATCGGGACGGCGGCGGGATTGGCGCTGGCGCGGGCGCTGAAGAGTTTTTCGGGCCTGCTGTATGGAGTGGCGGCGGACGATCCGGTTCTGTTCGCGGCAGCCGCGGCCGGGCTGACGGCCGTGGCGGCACTGGCCTGCTACGGGCCGGCGCGGCGGGCGGCTCGGGCCGATCCGATGGAGGCGCTGCGCCGGGAATAGCGCCTCCCCAAGCCTTGCTTAGCGGACGAAGAAGGGCCAGTGCGGGGCCAGGTAGTAGTGGAAGCGCGCGATGGCGAGCCAGATGAGCCCGGCGACGACCGCGACGATGATCGCGGTGATCCGCAGGACGGGCTTCCACGGGAACTTGCGGCCCTCGCGGCGCAGCACGAGCAGGTAGCTGGCGAACACTCCGACGAAATAGAGCAGATTCATCGGAATGGCGAACAGCATCAGGTTGAAGACGTCCGGTGTGGGCGTGATGATGGCGGCGACGATGACGATGCCGAGAATCGCGTAGCGCGAATGGCGGAGCAGGAAGCGCGGCGAGGCGAGCCGCAGGAGCGTAAGCAGGAAAATAAGGACCGGCAGCTCGAAGACCAGCGACACGCCGAGCATCACGTTCACGAAGAGGTCGAAATACTCGGTGATCGTCACCACGGGCTGGACGTTGTTCATCATCCCGATGCCGAGCAGGAACTGCAGTCCGTAGCGGAAGGCCAGGAAGTAGGCGAACATTCCGCCCGAGATGAACAGACCGGCGGTGGTGAGGATGAACGGCATCGCCATCCGCCGCTCGCGTTTGTACAAGCCGGGCGAGATGAACGCCCAGACCTGATAGAGGATCCACGGCGAGGCGATGAACACGCTGGCCAGCAGCGGGAGCTTCACCCAGATAATGGAGAAGCTCTCCATCGGCTCGATCATGGCCAGGCGCGGCGGATTGACCCCCAACTTCGTCAGGGCGTCGACCGCCGGATCACTCACGATGCGCCACAGAGGGTCGGCGAAAAGCAGACTGCCGACGAAGGCAACCGCGAGACCCATCAAGGCCCGGATGATCCGCGTCCGCAGCTCCTCGAGGTGTTCGAGGAACGACATCCGCACCATGCCGTCCTCGTC
>JAJYCN010000024.1 GCA_021778335.1 Acidobacteriota bacterium
CCGCAAGCCGCCGCCGGATCGAACGAAATCGCCGGCTTCGTGAAGAGCAAATCGTCCTCCTCGATCTCCCTCTCCGTGGCCAACTGCTCCCCCGCCGCGCCGGAAATCCGGATCGCGGTGAACGGCACGAATCTCCAGGCCGCCCTCAACAACTACGGCCTCTGCGACCGTGTAATCGCCGGCGTCGCGCCACAAACCTCGGACACCGTGACATCCTACACCCTCACCAGCCTCCGCCCGCGGGCCGCCACCCTCTCCGGCCGCCGCCGCGCCGCCCTCCTCGCCCTCAACGCCGCGCTCCTCCTCGCCCTCACCTGGTTCTTCGCCGGCGACGTCCGCAAACTCCTCTTCATCGGCCAGGACAATCGCTACAGCGGTTCAACCACGCAAATCTCGCTCTGGTTTCTGCTCACCCTCACCGCTTACATCACCGCCTTCGCCGTGAAAGCAAGCGACGGCGTATTTGGATTGAACATCCCAACCAACCTGCTCATGCTCTCCGGCTTCAGCGCCATCAGCTTCACCGGAGCCAAAGGCATCACAAACAAAAAACACAATGACGCTGTCGCCGCCCACGCCGCGCGCACCAAAACGCCCGCCGGCACACCCCGCTTTCCCCAGGACTACGTCCAGAACGACGATAACCAATTCGACTTCGGCGACTACCAGATGATCCTCATCACCATCATCGCCTTCGTCTCCTACCTCCTCCACGTCTACCAGTTCCTCGCCGGCGTCGAGCTCCGCGCCGCCGCTTCTCTCCCCGACGTGGACACACCTATCCTC
Organism: Acidobacteriota bacterium; assembly: GCA_021778335.1. Taxonomy (GTDB): domain Bacteria; phylum Acidobacteriota; class Terriglobia; order Bryobacterales; family Bryobacteraceae; genus JAJYKC01. The sequence continues at coordinate 787 of JAJYCN010000024.1, forward strand.
GGGCTTTTCGGCGTCGGCCACGGAGCTTATCTGGTGAAGAAGTCCGTCTCTGACATCAAAAGCTGACTTCGTCCAACTTTTCTGTCTTGTTTAGCGGCCCGACCGGCCGCCTCTTACCGCGCTCAAGTAAATCGCCCGCTCCCCGACGGAGCGCAACCCGCCCCCGAAGAGCCCGGCGAACTCGAGGCAAACCTCGACAACTGCCGCTTCACCTCTTTCGACTTACACTCCGGACACTCAGTCTCCGCATCCGCATCGCGCATCGAGCGCAGCCGTTCAAATGTCTCGCCGCACTTCTGGCAGCGGTATTCATACATTGGCATCTTGTCGTTCTCCCGCGGGAAGCCTAAAGCGCAAGCCGGCGATAGCCGCGCGCGCCGTACAGCAGCGGTTTCCCCTCCGCCACTCTCACTCGCACAACCTCCCCAAACACAACCGTATGGTCGCCTGCCCGGTATTCCCCGGTGCGCCTGCATTCGAATGCGGCCACCGAACCGTCAATGAGTGGCGGACCATACACTCCCTGATTCCAACTTACCCCATCGAACCGCCCCTCGGGTTTTTCCGCGAACGAAGCCGCAATTCCCCGCTGCGTCTCCTCAAGCACGCTCACCGCAAACCACTCACTCTGCAGGAAATAATCAAGCAGAGGCGTCTCGTTGCCGATAGAGATCAAAACCAGCGGCGGCTCCAGCGACACCGGCGTGAACGAACTGATCGTCAACCCCTGCGGTTCCCCACCCTGCCCCAGAACCGTGGCTACGCTTACAGAGGTCGCCATCCGCGAACACGCATCGCGAAACGCATCCGGATTCACGGGCTCTCCGATCGGCTTAGCGCGGCCTGCATCCGGCCCGGCGCTCTTGACAACCATATAACTCTAATCCTATCATGTAGTTTGCTTGGTTCTTCCGCATTTTACGGGACATTTCGGCGGTAGTTTGTTCCGGCGCATCGCCGAGGGGGCAACTTGATCAAACTAGACATCATCAACGAAGTCGTCAATCGCACCGGCATCACCAAGACCAAAGCGGAGATGGCGGTCGAAACCGTATTCGAAAGCATGAAACGTGCCTTGGCTAGCGGCGAGCGGATCGAGTTGCGAGGCTTCGGAATCTTCAATGTCCGCCCGCGGAAGACCGGTATTGGGCGGAATCCACGCACGGGAACCGAGGTTGCCATCCCGCCGGGTAAGGCCGTGCGTTTCAAGCCCGGAAAGGAACTGCAGACGCTTCAATAGCCAAGCGTCCCGCGGTACGAGTTGATCCGGCGTCCGGCCATCCACTTCGGTCTGTTCCTGCTGACCGTCTTCACCACCCTGCTCGTCGGCGCGGGCTTCGAACACGACTTCCTCCGCGGCGATCCCGTCAGCCTCGACCACACCTTCAACCTCTTCTTTCACCTCGCCCATGAGCCCTCGCTCCTGCTCGCCGGCGTCCCCTACTCCCTCACCCTCATGGCCATCCTCCTCGCCCACGAATTCGGCCACTACTTCGCCTGCCGCTACCACGGCATCCACGCCACCCTCCCCTACTTCCTCCCCGCGCCAACCCTCATCGGAACCTTCGGCGCCTTCATCTGGATCCGCTCCCCCATCTACACCCGCCGCGCCCTCTTCGACGTCGGCGTCGCCGGGCCCATCGCCGGCTTCATCCTCATTATTCCCGCCCTCGTCTCCGGCGTCGCCATGTCCAAAGTCATCCCCGGCGTCGCCCTCCACGGCGACATCATCTTCGGCACCCCGCTCATCATGCAGGTCTTCGAGCGCATCTTCTTCCCCGGCATCTCCGCCGCCGACATCTCCCTCCATCCCGTCGCCCGCGCCGCCTGGGCCGGCCTCCTCGCCACCGCCCTCAACCTCCTCCCCATCGGCCAACTCGACGGCGGCCACATCCTCTACGCCTTCTTCGGCGAAAAACACCGCTGGCTCAGCCGCCTCTTCATCTTCGCCCTCGTCCCCCTCGGCATCTTCTACTCCTGGAGTTGGCTCGCCTGGGCCGCCATCCTCTTCTTCGTCGCCCGCCGCCACCCCGTCATCTTCGATCAGTCCAAACCCGGCCGCATCCGCGCCATCCTCGGCTGGGCCTCCCTCGCCATCTTCCTCTTCTCCTTCACCCCCATCCCCGCCCGCGTCGGTATCTGAGCGTATCCAGCTTCAACACCCTCCTCCCGGTTGTGCTGCAATAAGCTGCGGGAGTCTCGCTTATGGTCCTTCGCTTTGTAGCCGCCGCTTCCGTCGCGGCCGTCATGCTATTCGCCGAGGAGGGCATGTGGACGTTCGACAACCCTCCCACGAAACAACTGGAAGAAAAGTATCACTTCACCCCCACGCAAGCCTGGCTCGATCACGTCCGCCTCTCCAGCGTCCGCATGAACGACGGCGGCTCCGGCAGTTTCATCAGCCCCCACGGCCTCCTTCTCACCAACCACCACGTCGCCCGCGGCCAACTGCAAAAAAGCTCCACCGCCGAACACGACTACATTCGCGACGGCTTCCTGGCCGCGACCGCAGCCGGCGAGATCAAAGCCCCGGACCTCGAAGTCAACGTCCTCGTCTCCATGGAGAACGTCACCGATCGCGTCAACTCGGCCGTCAAACAAGCCGCCGGCGCCGAAGCCCAGTTCGCCGCGCGCAAAAGCGTCATCGCCCAGATCGAACGCGAAAGCCAGGACAAAACCGGACTCCGCTCCGACGTCGTCACCCTCTACCAGGGCGGCGAGTACTGGCTCTACCGCTACAAGAAATACACCGACCTCCGCATCGTCTTCGCGCCCGAAGCCCAAACCGCCTTCTTCGGCGGCGACCCCGACAATTTCACCTACCCCCGCTACGATCTCGACCTCGCCCTCTTCCGCGTCTACGAAAACGGCAAGCCCATCGACAGCACAAACTATCTGAAGTGGAATCCCCGCGGCGCCCAGGACGGCGAACTCGTCTTCGTCAGCGGCAATCCCGGCGACACCCAGCGCCTCGACACCGTCGCTCAGCTTGAGTTCGAACGCAACACCCGCGAGCCGCTCGTCCTCAACCTGCTCAAAAGCCGCGTCACCGCCCTGCTGGCTTACTCGGCCCGCGGCCCGGAAGAGGCGCGCCAGGCCGCATCCATGATCTTCCTCCTCCAGAACAGCATCAAGGCCGACGAAGGCCGCTACCGCGGTTTGCAGGATCCCGCCCTCATCGAAAAGAAGCGCAAAGAAGAACAGGAGTTCCGCTCCCTCGTCGCCGCCAAACCCGAACTGCAGTCCATGTACGGCGGAGCCTGGGACGAAATCGCCCGCGCCGAGCAGGTAGCCGCAACCCGTATCCGCCAGCTCGTCTACGAAGACCTCGACTCCAGCCTCTTCAATATCGCCCGCACCCTCGTCGATTACGTCGCCGAAATCAAGAAGCCCGACGGCCAGCGCCTCCCCGGCTTCCACGACGCCCAGCTCAGTTCCCTCCGCTTCCGCCTCTTCTCCCCGGCCCCCATCTACCCCGAGTTCGAAAAAGCCCGCCTCGCCGCCTCGCTCGAACTTGCGTCCAAGGAACTCCCCGCCGATGACCCCGTACTCAAAACCGTCCTCAACGGCCGCACCCCCCAGCAGGCGGCCGATTCGCTCGTCGACGGCGCCAAACTCGCCGATCCCGCCCTCCGCAAGCAACTACTCGAAGGCGGCGAGACCGCCGTCGCCTCCAGCACCGACACCATGATCGTCCTCGCCTGCAAGCTCGACGCGCACCACCGCGAGATGGTCCGCTGGCTCGAAGACAACGTCGAAAGCGTCGAACAGCGCGCCGGCGAACAGCTCGGCAAAGCCCGCTTCGCCGTCTACGGCAAAACCACCTACCCCGACGCCACCTTCACCCTCCGCCTCTCCTACGGCGCCGTCAAAGGCTACCCCATGAACGGCACCATCGCGCCGCCCATCACCACCTTCTACGGCCTCTACGACCGCTCCGCCAGCTTCGGCAACAAGCCGCCCTTCAACCTACCCGAACGCTGGGTAAAGGGCCGCGGCCAGCTCGATCTCTCCACGCCCTTCGACTTCGTCACCACCAACGACATCATCGGCGGCAACTCCGGCTCGCCCGTCATCAACCGCTCCGGCCAAATCGTCGGCCTCATCTTCGACGGCAACATCGAATCCCTTCCCGGCGACTTCGTCTACGAAGGCGAAACCAACCGAGCCGTCGCCGTCCACACCGCCGCCATGACCGAGGCGCTCAAAAAGCTCTACCACGCGCAGAGTATCCTCGACGAAATCATGGGCGGGCAGTAATCCGAGGTCAGCGCACAGGGCCGCGAGCGGCGTTCGCCGCGCGGCTCCGTTGTGCGCGGTGTAAGCCGCAGAATGACCAGCCCCTACTTCGCCTACGGATCAAATCTCAACTCCGCCGCCTGGGATGCCTGGTGCCGCGAAAAGCCCGTTAACCCGCGTTCCATCGAGCCCCTCTTCCCCGCCTGGCTCCCCGATCATCGCGTCGCCTTCACCCGCTTTTCGAACGCCCGACAGTCCGGCGTCCTCGACATCCTCCCCGCACTCGGCTGCCTCGTTCCCGGCGTCGTCTTCCGCGTCAACCCCGGCGGATGGCCCGCGCTCCATCGCAAGGAAGGCGCCCCCGGCGCTTACCGCCGCATCTCACGCACCTGCCTGACCCGCCACGGCAAAGCACACAGCGTACGCACCTACGAAGTCCGGCCCGAACAGCGCCGAAGCTTCGTTCCGCCCACTCCCGCGTATCTCGAGATCGTGAAAGCCGGCCTCGAAGCGTGGAGCCTCCCGCACGGCCACATCACCCGCGCCGCCGCAAACCTTCCCCCCGAACCCCTCGACGCCGTCTTCGTCTACGGTACCCTCCGCCGCGGCCAGCCGCTCCACCACCATCTCTCCGGCGCCCGCGCAGAGATCCCCACCACCGCCTCCGGCCGCCTCTTCGACTGCGGCGACTACCCCGCCATGGCCCTCCCCTCGCCCGGCGCAACCACCCTCGTCCACGGCGAACTCGTCCTCCTCCGCGACATCGCCACACTGAGCGAACTCGACGAAGTCGAAGGCTTCGCCGGCTTCTCCAGCGAGCCTTCCCTCTTCTTGCGAAGGCTGATCGAAGTTTCGATTGAAGGCGGTAACGTCCGCCGCGCCTGGGTCTACTTCGGAGGCACGGCCCTCGGCACACCCCGCTCGGAAATCCCCTCGGGCGATTGGCTCGCCCACCGCGCCAATCGCCGCTAAACCGCCTCCAGCGCCTGCTCGAAATCCTTCAGCAGATCCCGCCAGTCCTCAATCCCAATCGACAGCCGCACCAACCCGTCCGTCACCCCAGCCTGCGCAAACTGCGCCTCGCTGAACCCCGAATGCGTCGTCGACTTCGGATGACATGCCAGCGTCTCCACCCCACCCAGCGATACCGCATTCCGCGCCAGCCGCAGCCGCCGCAAAAACTCAAACGCCGCCCGCTTCCCCCCGCGCAGCTCAAGCGAAACCATCCCGCCCGGATAATCGCACTGCGCTTCGTAAATCCGCCGCTGCTCGCCCTCGGGCAACAACGCCGGATAAAACACTCGCGCAATCTTCGAATGATGCTCCAGCGCCGCCGCAATCCGCCCTGCATTCTTGCTCGCCCGCGTCATCCGCAGCCCCACCGTCGACAGCCGATGGTCCAGCATCCAGCACTCGTCCGGCTGCAAAATATTCCCAAACAGGCTCCGCTTCGGCCGCATCTTCGCAATCAGCGAAGCGTCCGCGGCCAGCGCCGCCCCGCCGATCATGTCGCTGAACCCCGACAAATACTTCGTCGCCGAATACAGCGCCAAGTCCGCGCCCAGCTTCAACGGATGCTGGAACGCCGGCCCCATCAGCGTGTTGTCCACCATCACTACCGTCCGCGGCTCGATCCGCCGCGCCAACCCCACCGCGGCGCGAATATCCGTCATCACCAGCGTCGGGTTCGCCGGCGTCTCAATCAAAATCGCTCCAAGCCGGCTAACCCCCTCCGTCCGCTCCCGCAGCGCTTCCGTCTCGCCCGCCGGAACCGCCACGCCCCGCACACCCCACGGCGCAAGAAAATCCTCGATGAGGTGCTCCGTCCCTCCGTAAATCGGCGTCGTGTACGCCAGCGCATCGCCCGGCTTCAAGAACGTGAGCAGCGCCGTCATGATCGCCGCCATCCCCGAATTGAACACCAGCGCCGCCTTCGCCCCCGTCTCGAGCGGCGTCATCTGCTCCTCGAGTATCTGCGCGTTCGGATGATTGAACCGCGAATAAACCAAATCCGCCTGCTCGCCCGGTGCAACCACCGCGCGCCCCGCCATCAAATCAAAAGCGTGCTCCGCCGCCTCCGGGCTCGAAAACACATACGTCGAACTGCGGAATACCGCCGGTCTCGCCGACCCCACCGACAAACTCGGATCGAACCCCCGCGTCAGCACCTCCGTCCGCGGATCCAACGTCTCCACCGTCGCTTTGCTCCCATCCCGGTTGGGATTTTCGCTCGCCATTCAGGTGTCTCCTTTCTCTGGCGTTACAATCATAGCTTCTCTGCAAGTGCGGCCGGCCGTACAGCGTCTCGGCGCAAAACGGACCGGCGCACGGCTACACAGGACCACAAGGAGACCTCCATTGGCGAATCTGGCTTTTCTCGGTTTAGGCATCATGGGCTACCCCATGGCCCGCAATCTTCGGCAGGCGGGACATGATGTCGCCGTCTGGTCCAACACCGCCGCCAAGGCCCAAAAACTCGCCTCCGAATTCGGCGCCGTCGCCTGCGGCACTCCCGCCCAGGCCGCCGCCAACGCCGAAGCCATCTTCCTCTGCGTCGGCGACTCCGCCATGTCCGAAGAAGTCCTTACCGGCAAAAACGGCGTCGTAGAAACCGCCAAACCAGGCGCCGTCGTCGCCGACGCCTCCACCGTCAGCCCCGAAATGAGCCGCCGCGTCGGCCGCGCCCTCGCCGAAAAAGGCGTCCACTTCCTCGACGCCCCTTGCACCGGTTCCAAACCCGGCGCCGAAGGCGGAACCCTCACCTTCATGATCGGCGGCGACCAGAAGGTCTATGAAAAAGTCAAACCCTTCCTCGAAATTATGGGCAAACAGTTCTACTACTGCGGCGGTCCCGGCATGGGCCTCCATGCCAAACTAAGCCAGAACCTCATCCTCGCCAACATGCTGCAAGCCTTTAACGAGGGCATGGTCCTCTGCACCAAAGCCGGCGTCGATCCCGCCCAAATGATCGAAATCCTCAACAACAGCGCCGCCAAGAGCGGATTCATCACCTTCAAGGCGCCCTACATCCTCAACCGCGACTTCTCCACCAACTTCTCCACCAAGTGGATGCATAAAGACGTCACCCTCGCCATCGACTCCGCCGAAGCGCTCAACATCCCCCTCCCCGTCACCAGCATCACCCAGCAAATGTTCCGCGCCGCCATCGCCAAAGGCTTCGGTGAGGAAGATCTCTGCGCCACCATCAAGGTAATGGAAGATTGGAGCGGAATCGAAGTAAAAAAATCAACCACTTAGAAGATTTCTACAAAAAACTGTTGCATTCCAAATTTCCATATATTATTATTGGAATCAAGCCAGGGAGGAAACTCCCACCAAAGCGAGACTAACCTCACAAAGACCCCTGAAGCATCCTCCCTGGCGCCCTTTGGGTTCATCCCTCTTCCAGAAATGGAATCCCCAGAAAAACCTCGTGCCGCTCGTTCCGTGCCTCCGCGCGAACGCCCCATCTTTCGCTCAAGAATTCCTTTCAATAGCGATATAATCGAGCTTTAGGCCCGCCGCCGCCTCCCCCGTCTCATGACCAACGTCACCGTCCTCGGCTCAACCGGTTCCATTGGCGTCAATACCCTCGACGTCGTCCGCCGCCGGAATGATCGGTTCCGCATCTTCGCCCTCGCCGCGGGAACGAACTCGACCCTCCTCGCCAAACAGATCGCCGAGTTCCGCCCTCGCGTCGCCGTCGTTTCCACCGACGCCGTCCGCCGCGATCTCCAAAACCACCTTCGCTCCGTGGGTCTCCCCGAAAGCGACTGGCCGGAACTCCTCCACGGCCCCGAAGCGCTCGTCCAAATCTCCACCGCCAACGACTGCGGCTTCGTCCTCTCCGCCATCGTCGGAGTCGCCGGACTCGAAGCCACCTACGAAGCCGTCCGCAAGGGCAAGCGTCTCGGTCTCGCCAATAAAGAAGTCATGGTCGCCAGCGGCACCCTCGTCACCGCCGCCGCCCGCGCTTCCGGCGCCGCCATCATCCCCGTCGACAGCGAACACAACGGCGCCCACCAGTGCCTCCGCGCCGGCGCCCGCGGCGAAGTCGTCCGCCTCATCCTCACCGCTTCCGGCGGCCCGTTCCGCGAAACCCCTATCGAAGCCCTGGTTTCTGTGACTCCCGAGCAGGCTTTGAATCATCCAACCTGGAGGATGGGCAAACGCATCACCATCGACTCGGCCACTCTCATGAACAAGGGCTTCGAAGTCATCGAGGCTTGCTGGCTCTTCGATCTTGCCGGCTCCGAGGTCGATGTAGTCGTCCACCCACAGTCCACCGTTCACGCTATGGTGGAATATGTAGACGGCAGCATCATCGCCCAGGTCTCGGCCACCGATATGCGCATGCCGATCCAGTACGCCCTCACCTACCCCGAGCGCGACTCCGCCCCCGTCCCCCGCCTGGATTGGACGCAGGTCCGCATATGGGACTTCGCCCCGCCGGACTTCGCCAAATTCCCCCTCCTCGGCCTCGCCTATGAAGCCCACGCAGCCGGCGGCTCCGCTACTTGCACCCTCAACGCCGCCGATGAGATAGCGGTGGAGGCATTCCTCAACGGGCGCATCTCGTTCCCCGCCATCTCCCACGTCGTTCGCGAAACTCTCGAGCGCGTCCCCGCCCAACCGCTCCACTCCATCTCCGATGTGATGGACATCGACCATCGCTCGCGCCATGCCGCCCGCGAAGTCGTTAAAAGCTCAATCATCCAGCGGCCGCTGGTCAAGGCGTAGACAACATGGTTTTCTTTCAAAATTTGTGGTGGCTCCTGGTCCTGATCGGGGTCATGATTCTGATCCACGAACTCGGCCACTACTGGGCGGCCCTGCTGTTCGACGTCAAGGTCGAGGCCTTCAGCTTCGGCTTCGGCCCGCGCCTGTTCGGCTTCCGCCGCGGCGAAACCGATTTCCGCTTCTCCGCCATCCTGTTCGGCGGCTACGTCAAAATGGCCGGTGAACAAGCCGGCGACGAAAGCGCCTCCGACCCGCGCGCCTTCCTCGCGAAACCCCGCTGGCAGCGCCTCATCATCGCCTTCGCCGGACCTTTCATGAACATGGTCCTCGCCGTCGGAATCCTCACCGGCCTCTACATGGTCCACTACCCCAAGATTCCTCGCCCGGTGAACCCCGTAGTCGGCTACATCGTCTCCGGAGGCGCGGCGGACCACGCCGGTATCCGCGAAGGCGACCGCATCCTCCAACTCGACGGCAACACCCGCCCCACCTGGGACGACGTCACCCTCAAAGAAATCGCCAGCGCCAAGCGCCCCATCAGCGTCTGGGTCGACCGCAACGGCCAGCGCCTCCACTTCTCTGTCACCCCGGTCTATGACCCCAAACAGGGCGTCGCTATCGCCGGCTGGGACGAACAAACAACCCTCCAGGTGAGAGGCTTTATGAAGGGTATGGAGGCCGCTCAGTCCGGTCTCGCCGCCGGCGACCGGATCGTCGCCCTCGACAACCACCCCATCTACTCCCTCCCCCAACTGCATGACCTGCTCCAGGCCAACGGTCCCAAGCCCGTCGTCATCGCCTACGATCGCGGTACGCAAAAAGGCGCCGTCACCGTAACCCCCGGCCAGTCCAACGCCGACGGCACTACTCGCTGGATGATCGGCGTTGAACTCCAACCGCAGGTCATCATGACGAGCCTCTCCTTCCCTGACGCCCTCTCCGAGTCCATTAGCAAAAACATCCGCAGCGCCGGCCTCGTCTACGAATTCCTCGAAGGCATCGTTACGCGCCGCATGTCCGCCCGCTCTCTCAGCGGCCCCATCGGCATCGCCCAGGCCTCCGGCCAGGCCGCCCGCGAAGGCGTCACCCCCTTCCTCGAACTCATGGTCATGATCAGCCTGAATCTGGCCATCTTTAACCTCCTCCCCATCCCCATCCTCGACGGCGGCGTCATCCTCCTGCTCCTCGTCGAAATGCTCATGCGCCGCGACCTCAGCCTCCACGTCAAAGAGATGGTCTTCAAACTCGGCTTCGTCTTCCTCATGGCCGTCGTAGCCTTCGCCATCTACAACGACATCTCCAAGATCTTCAACGCCGGCTGATTCTCCCCAGGTAACGCGGCGTCCCTTGGGCGCGTCCAGCTAAGGGTATGCGTTTCCGCCGCGGCCGGACCCGGCGGACCGCTTCTTGCTAACGGAGACGCCCGCTTGTCCACCGCCACCGCTACCGCCGCTGCCCTCGCATCGAATTCCGAATCCCTCTACACCGAACACGTAAACCCGCAGTGGGTCAGTCTTCTCGAAGTACTCGGCATGAAAGTCCGCTACGAACGCTGCGAAGGCGTCGAACTCCACACCGCGGACGGCGGCGCCATCCTCGATTTTCTTTCCGGCTATTGCGTCCATAACGCCGGCTACAACCACCCCGCCATCGTCTCTGCCATCCGCGCCGAACTCGACCGCCGCGGCCCCGGCATGCTCCAAAGCCACGTCCCGGAACTCGCCGGAGAACTCGCCGCCGCCCTCTGCGAACGCGCCGGCGGCAGCCTCTCGAAAGTCTTCTTCGCCTCCTCCGGCAGCGAAGCCGTCGAATCCGCCATCAAATTCTCCCGCGCCCACACCAAACGCTCCGGCCTTCTGAGCGCATCCGGAGCCTTCCACGGACTCACCCTCGGCTCGCTCTCCCTCATGGACGATCCCTTCTGGCGCGGCAACTTCGGCCCCTTCCTCGAAGGCTGCGAAACCGTCCCCTTCGCCGATCTCGCCGCTCTCGAACAGCGCCTCGCCACCCGCCGCTTCGCCGCCTTCCTCGTCGAACCCCTGCAAGCCGAAGCCGGCATCCGCGTCCCCCCGCCCGGCTACCTCCGCGCCGCCCACGAACTCTGCCGCAAATACGGAACCGTCTTCGTCCTCGACGAAGTTCAGACCGGCATGTATCGCACCGGCCCCTTCCTCGCCGCCCATCACGACCACGCCTCCGCCGACATCGTTGTCCTCGCCAAAGCCCTCAGCGGCGGACTCATCCCCGTCAGCGCCACCCTCATGACGGACGAAATCTATCGCGCCGTCTTCGGCTCCCTGAAGCGCTCAATCGTCCACGCCTCCACCTTCAGCGAAAATCCTCTCTCCATGCGCGCCGGCCTCGCTGCGCTCGAAACCCTCGAAGTCGAAGAACTCGGCCCCCGCGCCACCGAGCGCGGTGAATACCTCCGTGAGCGCCTCGCAGAATCCCTCTCGGGCTACGAAATGGTCAAGGAAATCCGCGGCCTCGGCCTTCTCAACGGCATCGAGTTCCAGCCTCCGAAGAAAGTCGCCCTCCGCGTCCCCTTCCAGACCTTCCACGCCATCCACCCCGCCATGTTCGGCCAGGTCGTCGTCATGCGCCTCTTCCGCGACCACGGCATCCTCGCGCAAATCTGCGGCAACCACTTCCACACCCTCAAGTGCGCGCCCCCGCTCATCATCACCGAAGAGCAGCTCGACCGCTTTGTCGACGCCCTCACTTCCGTCGTCGAACTCATGCACACTTCCCCGCTCTTCTGGACCGAAGCCCTCGGCATGGCCCGCCGCGTGGTAAATATCTGAAGGGTTGCTTGGCGTGCTGATCCTCGTCCTCCTCTTTCTCGCCGCTCTCTCCCCGGCCGCTACGCCGTCCGCGCCCACGCCCACGCCCGCCAACCCGGCCCTCCTCACCGGCTACTTCCAGATGTACGACCTCGCCTTCGACAAGGCGCACAACACCTTCCTCGATTTCGAACAGCACAACCCAGCCGACCCCCTCGGCCCCGCCTCGAACGCCGCCGCCTACCTGTTCCACGAATTCGAACGCCTCCATATCCTCCAGTCCGAACTCTTCGTCGACGACTCGGCCTTCAAGCACCGCAAAAAGCCCGATCCCGACCCCGCCGCCCGCCGCTCCTTCGACGCTGAACTCGACAAATCTTCCCGCCTCGCCGCCGCCATCCTCGCCCACTCCCCCAAGGACTCCAACGCCCTCTTTGCGACTCTCCTCGGCTACGGCCTCCGCGCCGACTACGACGCCCTCGTCGACAAGCACTACCTTTCGTCCCTCGATAACCTCAAAGCCGGCCGCACCCTCGCCCAGCAACTCCTCGCCGCCAACCCCTCCTGCTACGACGCCTACATCGCCATCGGCGTCGAAAACTATCTGCTCAGCCTCAAACCCGCACCCCTCCGCTGGCTCCTTCAACTCGGTGGCGCGCAGACCGACAAAGACACCGGCATCGCCAACCTCCACCTCACCGCCGAACACGGCGTCTACCTCAAACCCTACGCGCGCCTCCTGCTCGGCATCGCCGCCCTCCGCGACCACGACACCGCCACAGCCCGCCGCATCCTGCTCGAACTGTCCCATCAGTTCCCCGACAACCCTCTCTACACCCAGGAGCTTGCCCGTCTCCGCTAATATCGAGACTCATCCCGCATGACCATCTCCAGCGCAGCTACTTCCTTTCCCGCCCACGCCTACGATCAGCGCCTCCTGCTCCGCGCCTTCGTCAACTACTGGGGACCAAAACTCGACAACCCCGTCTTCCTCGAACGCCTCCACGCCCGCGTCGGCGTCAGCCAGCGCCACCTCGTCCTCCCCCTCCACGAATACGAAACCCTCACCTTCGGCCAGGCTAACGACCATTGGATCCGCGCCGCCTGCGACCTCGGCCAGCAGGCCCTCTGCACCGCCCTCACCCGCGCCTCGCTCACTCCGCGCGACCTCACCGCCATCTTCTTCGTCTCCGTCACCGGCATCGCGAGTCCCTCCATCGATGCCCGCCTCGTCAATCTCATGGGCCTCTCGCCCAACATCAAGCGCATCCCCATCTTCGGCCTCGGCTGCGTCGCCGGAGCCGCCGCCATCGCCCGCGCCTCCGACTACGTCCGCGCCTACCCCGCCGAAGCCGCCGCCGTCCTAAGCGTCGAACTCTGCTCCCTCACCCTCCAGCGCGACGACCTCTCCGTCGCCAACCTCATCTCCGCCGGCCTGTTCGGCGACGGCGCCGCCGCCGTCATCGTCTCCGGCGCCGAACGCCCCGCGCAAGGCCCCGCGATCGTCGCCACCCGCAGCGTCTTCTACCCCGATACCGAACGCCTCATGGGCTGGGACATCTCCGAAAAAGGCTTCCGCATCGTCCTCTCCCCGGAAGTTCCCTTGATCGTCCACAAACACCTCGCCTCCGACATCGACGATTTCCTCGCCGCCAACAACCTCACCCGCCACGGCATCTCCTCCTGGATCCTCCACACCGGCGGCCCCAAAATTCTCGAAGCCACCGAACAGGCCCTCGGCCTCCCCGAAACCGCCCTCGAACCCTCCTGGAACTGCCTCCGCCGCATGGGCAATCTCTCCTCCGCCTCCGTCCTCGCCGTCCTCGAAGAACACCTCGCCCAACGCCCCCAGCCCCCCGGCAGCCACTCCCTCCTCGCCGCCATGGGCCCAGGCTTCTGCTCCGAACTCGTTCTGCTGCGCTGGTGAAGAAAAAAACAAATGAGTAGCGAAATGTTTGATCTCGCCGTCGCCGGTGGCGGACCCGCCGGACTCGCCGCCGCCCTCGCCGCCCGCCAACGCGGCCTCACCGCCGCCGTCGCCGACCCCGGCCAACCTCCCATCGACAAAGCCTGCGGCGAAGGCCTCCTGCCCGACTCCCTCGCCGCCCTCCGCGCCCTCGGCGTCGATCCTCCGCCCTCCGCCGGTTTCCCCTTCGCCGGCATCCGCTTCCTCTCCCGCGACGCCCACGTCGACGCCCGCTTCCCCCAAGGCCCCGGTCTCGGCATCCGCCGCACCATCCTCCACCAAATGATGGCCGACCGCGCCGCCCAGGCCGGCGTCAAACTCCTCTGGCGCCGCCGCGTCACCGGCCTCTCCTCCCGTGGCCTCATCCTCGGCGACCGCGAAATCCCCGCCCGCTGGATCGCCGGCGCCGACGGCCAGAACTCCCGTGTCCGCAACTGGGCCGGCCTCGAATCCACCGGCCGCGTCCAACCCCGCTTCGGCTTCCGCCTCCATTACTTGATCGAGCCCTGGACCGATTTCATGGAAGTCTACTGGTGCGACGGCGCCCAGATCTACGTCGCCCCCGTCGCTCACAACGAAGTCTGCGTCGTCGCCCTCAGCCGCAACCCGCACCTCCGCCTCGAAGCCGTCCTCCCCCGCTTACCCGCACTCCACGCCCGCCTAAAAAACGCCCCAACCTCGAGCGCCGAACGCGGCGCCATCTCCATCGTCCGCCGCATCCCCCGCGTCGCCTCCTCCCGCGTGGCCTTAATCGGCGACGCCTCCGGCTCCGTCGACGCCGTCACCGGCTTCGGCCTCGGCCTCGCCTTCCGCCACGCCCACTCCCTCGCCGGAGCCCTCTACCGCGGCCGCCCCGACGATTACAACACCGCCCACCGCCGCCTCATGCGCCGCCCCGCCCTCATGAGTTCCCTCCTGCTCACCCTCGACCGCATCCCCCTCCTCCGCCGCCGCGTCCTCAACGCCTTCCGCGAACACCCGAATCTGTTTGAAACCATGCTCAGCATGCACGTCGGAGAAATCTCCGCCGCCACCTTCACCCGCGACGCTCTCCTGCCCCTCGGCTGGCGCCTGCTGACCGCGCGATGAAATCCATGCTCCTCAACCGCCTTCTCCCCCTACTCGCTCTCTCCCTCGCCGCCACAGCTCAGCCCGTCGCCTTCAACCTCGACCCCTCCCAGACTCAGGTCCATTTCCGCGTCGACTCCACCCTCCACACAGTCCACGGAACTTTCAAACTCAAAAGCGGCGCCTTCCGCTTCGACCCCGCCACTCAGAGCGTCTCCGGCGCCGCCGTCGTCGATGTCGCAAGCGGCGACAGCGGCAGCCACGCCCGCGACGGCCGCATGCACAAAGAAGTCCTCCAAAGCGCCAAATACCCCGAAGCCGTCTTCACCGTCGAGCGCCTCGAATCCCCCTTCGCCCTCCCCGCGCCCAATCAGGAAATCCACCTCGCCGGCTCGTTCTCGATCCACGGCGCCGCCCACCCCATGACCCTCGTCATCCACACCCGCTCGGACGCCGGCAAACTCATCGCGACAACTGCCTTCGACGTCCCCTACGTCGCCTGGGGCATGAAAAACCCCGGCAACTTCCTCCTCAAAGTCGACAACATCGTCCACTTCGAAATCGACGCCGTCCTCCAACCCGCGCCCTGAGCCCTCCTACGCGCTCTGCCCGCCGCCCGCCGCTCGGCTCACCACCTCAATCAGCTTCGAAGGCTCGTACGGCTTCTGAATGAAACCCGCCAGTCCTTTCCCATGAAACAAACTCATCGTTTCCTGTTCGTTATACCCCGTCGACACGATCACCTTCGCATCCGGCCGGATCTGCCGGATCGCCCGAAACACCTCCTCGCCCGAAATATCCGGCATCGTCATGTCCAGCAACACCGCCCTGATATCCCCGGCATGGTCGCGGAACGCCTCCACTCCCGCCGCCCCGTTCGCCGCCGTCAGCACCGTGTATCCGGCGAACTCGAGCATCCGGCTCGCCACCTCCCTCACCCCGGGTTCATCGTCCACCACCAGCACCGTCCCGCTCCCCTTCTGAACCGCTTCGCGCCCGTCCGTCCTCTGCGGCGCCGCCTTCCCCGAAGCCGGTAATAGCACCTTGAACGCCGTCCCCTTCCCCGGCTCGCTGTACACGCGCACCGACCCCTTGTGCCCGCGGATGATCCCAAGTACCGCCGCCAGCCCGAGGCCCCGCCCCGTGAACTTCGTCGTGAAAAACGGATCGAAGATCTTCGCCTGCGTCTCCTTGTCCATCCCGCACCCGCTGTCGGTCACCTCCAGGTACACATACCGCCCTTCCCGCAGATGATCGTCCAGAAATGAATCCGCAAGATACGCCCGGTCCGCCTCCACCTCGCCCGTGCTCACCACAATGTCCCCCGCCTGGTCGCCCACAGCCTCCGCCGCGTTCGTAATCAGGTTCATCACTAC
This sequence comes from Acidobacteriota bacterium, assembly GCA_021778335.1. Classification (GTDB taxonomy): domain Bacteria; phylum Acidobacteriota; class Terriglobia; order Bryobacterales; family Bryobacteraceae; genus JAJYKC01. Next base: position 16,959 of record JAJYCN010000024.1, read on the forward strand.
CTGCTGGATCTGCCCGGCATCCGCCTCCACCGTCGGAAGTCCCGCCGCCAGCCGCGTCCGGACTTTCACCTTCTTCGGAATGGTCACTCCCAGAATGTGCGACATCTCCGCCACCAAGTGCGACAAGTCGAGCGGCTCAATCACGAACTTACCCCGCCCCGAGTAAGCAAGTAACTGTTTCGTAAGTTCCGCCGAGCGGATCGCCGCCGCCTCGATCGCCCGCACCGTCTCCCGCGCCGGCGCCTCCGGAGCCAGTTGCATCAACGCCAGGCCCGCGTTGCCCAGAATGCTCACCAGTAGGTTATTGAAGTCGTGCGCAATCCCGCCCGCCAGCACCCCCAGGCTCTCCAGTTTCTGCGCGTGCTGCATCTGCGCCTCAAGTCTCCTCCGCTCCTCCTCCGACCGCTTCCGCTCCGTAATATCCACAATCGAAGTCAGCACCCACTCTCCACCCTCCGCCCGGATCGGGTTCAGGCGCACCTCCACCGGAACCTCGCCGCCGTCCTTCCTCACCGCTCGCCCCTCTCCCCCCGCGTTCCCCGGCACGACCATCTCCACACGCCGCCCGATCAACTCCTCCCGCAAGTACCCGGATAAACGCTCGGCCTGCGAATTCACCAGCACAATCTTCCCCTCCCCATCCGACATCACCATCGCGTTCGGAGCCGCCTCCACCGCCAGCCGGAACCGCTCGTCCGCCTCCCGCCGCAGCCCGATCTCCCGCTCCAGTTCCGCCGTCCGCTCCGCCACCCGCCCCTCCAACGTCTCGTTCAACACCTTCACATCCCGCTCCGCCGCCACCCGGTGCCGTACCTCCTCCTCCAACTCCAGGTTCGCCGCCCGAAGCTGCGACGGACTCGGCAACGCCAGCGCCTCCGGCACGAGCCTCACAAGCCCAATCGCCGTCGCCACCGACAACCCCGCCGTAACGGCCTTGGTAACCCCCGATAACCAATAAGTGCCGTGCCATATCGTCCACACTTCCATCGCGTGCGTGCTCCCGCAGCTCAGAATAAACGCCGCAAACATCAAAAACATCCAATGAAACGGCGCGTCCCTCCGCCTCCGCACAAAGTAGAACAAACTCAGCGGAATCGAGTAATAACAAAGCGCAATCAGTCCGTCGGAAATCACATGCAGCCAGATCAGTTCCGGCTTCCACAGGTAACAGAACCCGTGAGGCATGAAATTCGAATCGAACAGCTTGCCAATCAGTTCGAGCATCCAGCGATACCCTTTCCGGCCCCGGGCTCCCGCCCGGCGCCATCGGTCAGGCCCTCATTTTAGTACTCGAATACCCAGAACTCGGGATCTACCGCCCCCCTACAGCAGTCCCTTACTCAACCCTCCATCCACCGCCAAACTCACCCCATTGATATAACCCGCCCGCTCCGACACCAGAAACACCGCCGCATCCGCGAACTCCTCCACCCGCCCCAGCCGCCCCCGCGGAATCTGCGGCGTCCACCGCCGCTCGATCTCCTCCTCGCTCACCCCCTCCCACAGGCCGCAACGCGTCTGAACCATATCGTTCGACAAAAAACGAACGTCCGGCTAGGCATGAGGAATCGACCGATGCGAACCCAGTGCCCCATCGCCTCGAAAGGTGACGTTTTTACAGCACACGTCGCCGGCTTGCTCAGCCCTCCTCACACAAAGCCGCACCTCCGGCGCTACGTGATACTTCGTCGTTACGTATTCCCCAAAATAGGCTTCCCTCGCAGGTGCCCGGAAGCCGGACAAAGACGCCGTCGCCGCTGCTCGCTGGATTTCCACGTCGGTCCCCCACGCTCCACCTGCGGCGAAGCCGACGCCAGGGCCGCCGTTCAGGGCTGCGAGCCAGCGGGCAGTTGAGCGGAGAGTCGCTGCTGCCAATCCGTGAGAATGGAAAGGATAATCTTCAGCCGCTCGGAATCCGGCAGAGGGTCGCCGCCAACTAGGCGCATGTTCAACAAATTGAACGCAACCGAGTTGTGCGCGTCCATCACCCCAATCTGTTCGTCCCCGTCGTGCGCCGAGCCCTTAGCCGAGTCCCGATGTTCGTCGAGCGTATACAGAAGGTCCGCGCGACCCGTGCCCTTTTCAAGCGCCTCAGTGAGTACGGGAATATACCACTTGATCTCCCGCGCCACGACGGCTCTGGTCTCCTGTACCCGCGCGATCATTCGCGCATCGCCTATGTTCACGCCGTCGGCGAACAGCGCTGCCGCCACCGAGCCCGCGCACTGGTACGCGTCAAAGGGCGCCGGCGCTCCGCCAAGCTGATACTCGGATGTCCCCCCAGGCTGAATCGCCGTCGTGAGGCCCTTTCTGCTGACTAGTAGCGGGTCGTCCCAGTGCCGGACCCTGTTCACGCGCCCGGCCCCAGACCTCGGCGAGCAGACCGACTCGATAACAAGCCCGGTCACCGGAACGTCCGACACATCGGTTACCTTGATCACGACCGTTTCCCATTTGTCGCCCCTCGGCGCCGTCGAACTGCTGACCGAAAGTCGCCCTTGCCCCCTTGCCGTAACACAAATGGCGAAAGCGGTAACTGCGAACATTGACACTTTTCTCATCATCTCGCTCCACGGTCGCTAACAGTTGGCAAGTTGATCGATGTAGTTGGGATAATCGGTATAGAGGAGGACCTGGTTGGAAGCATTCTTCGGACAGGGATCGCTGCAGTTACAGTTGTAGTCGTACCCAGAGATGTAATATTCCTGCAGATCCCATACCAAGGACACGCCGGGGTTCTCAAGGATCGAGTTCGGGGTGAAGCTGGACTGCTGCGTATATTGCGCCATGTAGGTGCACTGACAATTGTACCAGTTACCCGCGCATAGAGCTGGCACAAGCACATCCGTCTCGATCGAAACGTAAGTTACGGTTGGCGGGCTTGTCGAGTTATCAGTCACGTTATAGCCGACATTGTAGTGCTGCGTGCCGCCGCACCCCGAATCGGTGCTCACTAAGTTCGTGACCTGGGAAACGGTTTGGTTCGGGTTGATGCACTGTGCCTCTGCGCAAACCACGAGGCCGAAAGCAGCGACGACGCCAAACGAAGCCAACACAGTTCTGGAACCGCCAAGCATTCTTCATTTCCTCCAACCCATCTCTCTCAGTTACCCAGCGCTGCTACGGCCGGAGCTCCTTCGCCGCCCGCTCCCGCCCCCTTGATCGCCGCATGCAACCCAGCCCCATCCCGGATCCCCTCCACCTGCCGCCCGTTCACAAACACCGCCGGCGTCCCCCTCACCCCCAGCCGCGTCCCCAGCTCCCGGTCCCGAATCACCGCCCCCAGTGACATCTGCCGCTCCATGCACACTTCAAACGCCGCCACACCCAAACCTGCAATCCCCGCCGCCATCTCCCGCACCCGCCCGTCCACATTGGCCGCCGTCAACCGCTCCTGCCCGGCAAACAGCGCATCGTGCATCGCCCAAAACGCCCCCGCATTCTGAAACCCCGCGCACGCCGCCGCCGCCGCCGCCTTCATCGCCCAATCGTGCCGCGCCAACGGCATGTGCCGGAACACCAGCCGCGCCCCGCCCCCCGGCTTCAGCATCGGCTCCTCTGCCAGCAACCCCTCCAACCGCTTGCAGTACGGACACTGGAAGTCGGAAAATACCACCACCGTAACCGGCGCATCCACACTGCCTCGCGCCGCATACTCGCCTTCCAGTAACTCCCCCATCGCCTTCTCCGCCGCCTCCCGCTCCTCCTCCCACGGGTCGCGCCGCGTATCCAACACATCGCTCGACAAGAAACGAAAATCCGGCGAGGCATAAAGAATCAGTTGATAGGAACCCAGTGCCCCATCCCCTCGAAACGTAACCTTGTGATAGCAGGCGTCGCCAACCGGCTCAACCCCCTCCACACGAAGCCGCGCCTCCGGCGCCACGTGATACTTCTTCGCTACGTATGCCGCCAACCGCGCCGCCTCGCCCGGCTGAGCGCCCGGACAGGCTTCGCCGCCCACCAACCCAACGCAGACCGGCGCGAGCGCCAAGACCGCCAGCATAACTCCGGGCGCCATGTTCACTTCGCCTCGCTCGTCGGCCGAAGCTGTAGAAACACGTCGTAACACTTGTTCGCCGCATGTCCCGCTTCGTCCCACACCATCGACCGGTAGTGGAACCAGTTCCCGTATGCGTCAAAGTAACGGTCCTCCACATAGTGCAGGTCGATCGAAAACACCCCCGCCTCCGCCAGCGGAATCAACTCCTCCGGCTCGCTGATCCCGTCGTGATTCCGGTCCAACCACAGCCGCAGCGAAGAATAAATCGCATCCCCCGGATCGATCCGCCCGTTCCCATTCCCCCCGCTCCGCGGATCGTCGAACACCGCCAGCGCCGCGTACCCGTTCGGATTCGTCGTGGGCGGCTGCGGCGTAAACTCCCCGAATAACTCGCTCCCGTCGTCGATTTTTCCATTCCCGTTCCGGTCCAGCGCGAGAAAAGCGTTCTGATATGCCGGATTTGTCCAACTCACCTGCATCGGAGTCCCCGGCGACATCTCAAATTGCACGCCCTTATTCAGGCTGGTCAGGTGAAATCCCTGCCCCTGCGCGTCAATCAGGATCGGGCTGCCGTAGCACGTCCATCCGGCCGTCGTGCAGGACTCGTAACACTCTTGGCAGCAGGGCGCCGGCTCCGGGCCCACGCACGGCTGCGTCCCATCCGAGCACACCCACACGCCGTTTACGCACTCGACCGCGCCCGTATAACACTGCGCCGACCCAATGCACGTAGGACAGGACTGCGAATAACAAAGGGCTCCGAAGACCACCCCCGACGCAAGTACAACTGCGATCGCGGCGAATTCATGTAACGACCGGCGCGCATGGACCATCGAACCGCAACCTCCGCCTTCCCGGCCCAACGACTGGCCGTGAATGAGAGCCGTCATCAAGAAAATTACCCCCCCCCGGGGGAGATTTGTCAAGATGTTTTTTGCGGAATAGCCAAATACTCGAAAAATAATACGAACAAACACCGAACGAAAGCAGGCGAAAGCTTCGAGCGCAATCGCCCTCGCCTCCCACTTACAGCAACCCCTTGCTCAACCCTCCATCCACCGCCAAACTCACCCCATTGATATACCCCGCCCGCTCCGACACCAGAAACACCGCCGCATCCGCGAACTCCTCCACCCGCCCCAGCCTCCCCCGCGGAATCTGCGCCGTCCACCGCCGCTCGATCTCCTCCTCGCTCACTCCCTCCGCCGCCGCCAACCGCGCCCGCAAACTCTTGAGCCGCGCCGTCGCCGTATACCCCGGACAAATGTTGTTCACCAGCACGCCGTAGGGCCCATATTCGTTCGCCAGCGTCTTCACGAGGCCCACCACCGCCGCCCGCACCGAGTTCGACAAAATCAACCCTTCGATCGGCTGCTTCACCGCCACCGACGTGATCGCCAGAAACCGCCCCCACCCCCGCTCCCGCATCCCAGGCAGCGTCTCCCGCGCCAGGTGAATCGTGCTCATCAGATTCAGATCCACCCCAGCCCGCCAGTCCTCCACCGTCGTCTCCGCGAATTTCTTCGACGGCGGCCCGCCCGCGTTCGCCACGCAAATGTCGATCGCCCCAAACCGCTCCCGCACCGCCCCCACAAACCTCGCCACCTGCCCCGCGTCGGTAACATCGGCCCTCGCCGCCATCACCTCGCCGCCCGCCGCGCCCGCGATCTCCCGCGCCGCATCCTCCACCGCCTCGCTTCGCGCGCAGATCGCCACCCGCGCGCCCTCGAGCGCCAACTTGAGCGCCACCGCTTTCCCTAACCCATGGCTCGCCGCCGCCACCAGCGCCACGCGCCCGTGAATCCCCAGGTCCATTTCTAACCACCCGACTTACTTTTGACGCAGATAGAAATCCTGCCCCGTCAGCCAGTCCTGCCGCGGCGGCGTGAAAATATCGATCCCATCGAAATCCGTCAAAGCCACCGCCTTGTGCGGAACGTTCGACGGAATGTGCAGCACCTCGCCGGCCTTCAGTAACACCTTCTGCCCCTCGAGTTCAAACTCCAGTTCCCCGGAAAAGCACATGCTGATCTGCTCGTTCTCGTGATGGTGCAGCGGCACCACGCCGCCCTTCTTAATAAGAAGCTGCGCCACCATCGTCCGGTCCCCGGTAATCAACCGCCGCGACAAAGTGTCGTTCACCTGCTCCAGCGGAATCGCATCCCAACGATAAAGCTTCATCTCTTCTCTCCTCGTCTTACACTTCGTTGCGCCGGAACCGCTCGGCCAGATGATCCGCCGAGCGCACCGTCAGCGCCATCATCGTCAGCGTCGGGTTCTGGCACGCCGACGAAACAAACCCCGCCCCGTCCATCACAAACAAATTCTTCACATCGTGCGTCTGCATCCATGGATCGAGCACGGACTTCTTCGCGGCAGTCCCCATCCGCGCCACACCCAGCTCATGAATCGCCATCCCCGGCATCTCCACCTTCGCCTGCAGCCGGATGTTCTTCGCCCCCGCGGCTTCGAGCATCTCCGCCGCGCACGCCGCCGCGTCTTCCATCATCGCCTTCGCGTTCCCGTCGTGCGTCATGGAGATCCGCGGCGCCGGTATGCCCCACGCATCCCGCAAGTTGGGATCGATCTCCACAAAATTCTCCCACCGCGCCAGCGACTCGCCAAACGCCCCCATGTCCACCGTATCGATCCCCGCCTTCACCGCCGCCTTGTATTCCGGCCCGAACCCCGGCGCGTTGTAGTGGAACCCCGCCCCGCTGCCTCCCTGATACCCATACCCGCGAATAAACCGCGGATGCCTCGGCCCTCCCATCACGTTCCGGAACCGGATGACATAAATCCCGTTCGGCCGGTGCGCCTCGTTCATGCTCGGCTTCCCGTTCACGCCCTCGAACTGCCCGCTCGCCCCGCCGCCCACGCAATGGTCCATCAAGTAATGGCCCAGATGTCCGCTCGAATTGGCCAGCCCCTTCGGATACACCCTCGTCGAAGAGTTCAGCAGAATCCGCGCCGACTCCATCGACTGCGCGCACAGCACCACCGCCCGCGCCTTCACCTCCACCGCCTTCCTCGTCATCCGGTCGATGTAAGTCACTCCCGTCGCCCGGTTCCCCCCGTTGTCCATCGTCACGTGACTCACCACCGCGTTCGGAATCAGGTCGCAGCGCCCGCTCTTCACCGCATCCGCCACCGTCGTATAAGGACTCGAAAAGTACGAGTAAGTCGAACAGCCCCGCTCGCACGGACCGCAGTAATGGCACGCCGCCCGCCCGTTGTGCGCCTGCGTCACGATCGCCGTCCGCCCGATCGTCACCGTCCGCCCCAGCTTCGCCGCCCGCTCCCGCACCAGCAGCTCCCCGCACGTCATCTTCATCGGCGGCAGGAAATGGCTGTCCGGCAGCGCCGGGTTATGCTCCACCTCCCCGCTGATCCCCACATACTGCTCGACAATGTCGTAGTAAGGTTCGACGTCTTTGTAACTAATGGGCCAGTCTTCGCCGTACCCATCGTGCGAAGCCGCCTTGAAATCCAGGTCGCTGTAGCGGTAGCTCTGCCGCCCCCACACCATCGTCCGCCCGCCCACCACCCGCAGCCTCTGCCAGGTGAACGGCTTCCCTTCCGGCGTGCTGTACGGATTGTCGAAATCGTCGACGAACCAGTCGTAGTTATACTCCATGCACGCGTAACATTGCTTCTGCACCGGCCGCCGCCGCGCCACCTCCGGCGATAAGTTCCGGTACTTCAAAGCGAACTCCGGTAAGTGCTCGGTAAATTCCCGCGGACTTACTTTTCGCCCCGCATCGAGCAGCGCCACCTTCACGCCCGCTTCCGCCAGCCGCTTCGCCGCCCATCCGCCCGTCGCCCCGCTGCCCACCACAATCGCGTCGTACATCGCCTGCGCCATCTTCTTACGCCCCCTGCCCCGGCTTCGTCGGACATCCCATCATCGAGCCGTGAATCACCTGCCCGTCCCACCCGAGCGACTTCATCCCCACCTCCGACGAGTAAAACGCCTCCGTAATCCAACCCTTCAAATGCTCGAAGTGCGAATGCCCGTCCCCGCCGCCGATCGTCTCTCCCGTCCACCCGCTCTCGCCCATCGGATACGCAATCAACTCGAGTAATTCACGCCGCGGCTCCGGCTTCAGATCCACAAACGCCGCCCCATACCGGCTGAAACTCTCCCCGTCGATATACGACAGACTCTGCACAAACGCCTTCTGTCTCTCCGGAGTCTCCGCCGCCAGCAATAAATCGATGAACCGGTCCACCAGCGCCGCCTTCGCCCCCGGCGTGTCCGTCTCCGGAAGAATCGCATCCGCCAGCACGGCCAGCGTCGCATCCTGGTGCGCATCGAGAAACGCCGGCTTCCAGTCCGCCGCCGCCAGGTCCGGCGCCGTCCAGTTCGGATGCTCCCGGCTGTCCGCCGTCTGCCCCGGCATCGCCTTCTGCCCCTCCGCCACGGGCGCCAGCACCGCCGCGCCCCCAATCACCGCCGCCCGAAACCAATCCCGCCGATTCACATTCCCGCTCATCCCGCCCCTCCTCGAATCCCAAATACTATCACCGCTTCACCGCTACTCCCCATAGAGCGTTACCGCCGTCCCCCACAAATACGCCTTCGCCATCTCCAGCGCCCGCGCCTCGCTCACCTCCCGCCGCACCACCATCCGCGCCAACGCCGCCGCCAATGCCTCCCGCCCGCTGGTCACCGCCAGCCAGTCACTCTCCTCCGCCCCCAGCGCCTCGTTATAAGGAAAACAATCCGACCCGAAAACGATTTTCTCCGGATACACCTCCAGCCACTGCTCCAGCACCCGCGAAAACGCCGCCGGATAGAGCAGCAACTGCATCAGCGACGAATCCACATACACGTTCTTCCGCGCCGCCAGCCAGATCGCCTCCTTCTCGTACGGATACCCCCCATGCAGCAGCACAAACTTCGTCGCCTCATACCGCGGGTCCCGCAGCACATTTTCCAGGTTCAGCACATTCGCCCACGCAATGTTCGAAAAATCCCCAATCCCCGCCGCCGTGTGAATATGCACCGCCAGCTTCAGCCGTCCCGCCAACTCAATCAGCCGCCGGAACACGTAATCCTGAAACACCGTGTACTCCCGCGTCGAAGGCACGCCCCCGAACCGGTACTTGTCATACACCCGCTGCGCCTCCGCCTCCGCCGGATCCCCAAACCGCAGCGACCGGAAATACGCCGCCTCGAACTTGATCGCAATCGCCCCTGCCGCCTTCTCCCGCTCCACCGTATTCGTCACAAAATCCACATACTGTGCAAGCGTCGAAGGCAGCGCCGTCATTCCCGCCGCCTGCATCTCCCGCTTCAGCTTCTTCTCCTGCATCGGGATGTAAACTTCCTCGTCAGGATTCCGCGCTCGCATCGCCGAGTTATCGAATGGAAACAGAAACGAATCCACAAACGGCACCCACCGGAACCGCTTCGGATCCAAGTACCCTGGCATCGCCACGCGATTGGCCGCCGCCTCCCGCACGCCCAGCTTGTCCAATATCCCGTCGAAATACTCCGGCCCCGCCGTCCGCGGCAGCTTCTTCTTCGCCGCCAGCCACGCCGCGTGCTCCGGGTTCAGGTCGTCGTACGGAAAATCGAACAGCGCCTTCGCCGCAACAATCAATTCCGGGTTGTCGTCCCGCGTCCGCAGCGCCGCCGACGCCCCCGGCGGCAGCGCCATCGCGTCCACATCCGGATCGTCCGCATACCCCGGATGCCCATGATCGTCGAAAATCGGCATTTTCGCGATCTCCGGCAGCAGGCGGTCGTATTCCAGCTTCACCTTCGCCGGATCCGCCAGCGGAATCGCCTGCGCCCCCGCCATCCCACACATCGCCGCTGCCAACAAAAAGGTCCGCATAAGCTTCGCCCAGCATATCGCGCACGTCCGCGTTCGACATCTCCCACCCGCCCGGCATACTCTGAATAGGTATCGGGAACGCCCGCGCCCATGAGCTTCACTCCAGGCCAACAAGTCGGCGACTACGAAATCCTCGGCCCGCTCGGCGCCGGCGGCATGGGCCGCGTCTACCGCGTCAAACACCTCATCAGCCAGCGCTCCGAAGCCCTCAAGGTCCTCCTCCACGACGTCGAAAACGACCAGAACCTCTGTGACCGCTTTGTCCGCGAAATCCAGGTCCAGGCCCGCCTCAACCACCCCGGCATCGCCAGCCTCCACACCGCCTTCCGCCTCGACAACCGCCTGCTCATGGTCATGGAACTCGTCGAAGGCGAGAGCCTCCGCCACCGCATGCGCAACCCCGGCGTCGCACTCCCCGAAGGCGTCGCCATCATCCGCCAGGTCCTCGACGCCCTCGCCCACGCTCACTCCCTCAGCGTCACCCACCGCGACATCAAGCCCTCCAACATCATGCTCACCACCCAGGGCCAGGTGAAGCTCCTCGATTTCGGCCTCGCCACCGTCGCCGGCGACAACCGCCTCACCAAATCCGGAGCCATCGTCGGCTCCATCCACTACATGGCCCCCGAGCAGATCCGCTGCGAAACCTCCGACGCCCGCACCGACATCTACTCAACAGCCATCACTCTCTGGGAAATCGCCGCCGGCCGCCCACCCTTCGCAAGCGATATCGAATACGCCATCCTCACCGGCCACCTCGAAACCATCCCAGACCCTCCCCGCGCCGAACACCCCGAAGTCCCCGAAGCTCTCTGGCAGATCCTCCTCCGCGGCCTCGCCAAACGCCCCGAAGCCCGCTTCCAATCCGCCCACGAATTCAACGCCGCCCTCACGAACCTACCCCAGAGCGCGGCCATGGATCACCCCACCCGCACCATCGCCCCCGCCGCCGCCCCCACCACCACCGACTCCCGCCCCTCCGACCCCAACCTCCTCGACACCGTCAGCCGCGAACTCGCCCTCTACGTCGGCCCCATCGCCCGCGTCCTCGTCAAACGCCACGCCCCCAAAGCCGCCTCTCTCGACGGCCTCTACAAATCCCTCGCCGAAGAAATCGAATCCCCAGCCGACCGCCAAAAATTCCTCGCCGCCCGCAACCGCCGCAACCCCTCCTAGCCCAGCACCCTTCACGCAAGGACCACCAGCATCTCCCAGCTACCGTCGAAACAGAACAACTCCTCGACCACGCGACTGTCCAAGCCGATTCCAGACTGCTCGGGTGCCTATGGGGGAAAAATCTCGTCGAAGCGGACCAGGCGTTTGCCGGCACATCCGCGGAAAGCGTTTAATACAGCCAACCGGCAGGCAGGCCGCTCTACGAAAGAGCCACTTCAAGACCGCGTTACCCGCATGGCGCTCTTTCGGCTCGTGTTGCCACTCCGACGGACGTCGCGTCAATATGATCGCCCGGTATGATCGCTCTGTATAAAATGAGAAACACCTATGCGCACTCTGGCCGTGTGTCTCATCGCGTGCTCGCTAACGAATGCCGCTGATATTCGCGAAACCATCAAACCGCGGTCGGCCCGCAAACCGGCTCCGGACTTCGTCTTGCGGAACGGCTCCGGCAAATCGGTCTCGCTGTCCGGTTTTAAGGGCAAGCCGCTTCTTTTGGACCTTTGGGCGACCAAGTGCGGAGGCTGCGTCAAAGAAATTCCATCCTTCGTTGAAATCCACCACGTCTACGCCGACAGAGGGCTTGCCGTAGTTGGAATTTCAATGGACATCCTCTATGAAGATTTGAAAGGACCCGACGAGGCTTGGAGTCTTGTCAATCCGTTCGTCGAATCCCACCACGTTGATTACCCCATACTGATGGGCGACGACGGGATCACGAAGAACTATTCGGTCAACGCACTCCCGGTCACGTACCTCATTGACAGAAGTGGCCGTATCGCCGCCACTTACGTCGGTCTCGTGGATAAGGCAAACCTTGAAGCGAACATCAAAGCGCTCTTGGCCGAGCGCTGAACCTCGTACCTGAAACTGTCGCGTTTTCAATCACGCGCGCCCTTCATCCGCGATAGAACGCCTTCATAAGGTTTAGGTATGAGAAGCCGTCCCCCACCCGGTCCTCCAACCTCCAGCCATCAACCGAACCCCGCCGCCTCCTAACCACCCCCTCACTCCGCCCGCAAATTCACCATCGGATCCGCCTTCGCCGCCCGCCGCGCCGGCACAAAAGACGCCACCCCAGCCACCGCCAGCACCAACGCAACAACCGCGCAATAAACAACCGGATCCGCCGGGCTCACACCGTAAATCAAACTTCGCACCACCGGCGCGAGACCCAATGACAGCCCCACCCCCACCATCGCTCCCATCACCGCCAACCGCGCCCCCTGCGCCATCACCGCCCGAACCAAATCGCCCCGCTGCGCCCCCAACGCAACGCGCAGTCCAAACTCCGGCGTCCGCTGGCTCACGCTATAAGAAATCACGCCATACGCCCCAATCGCCGCCAGCACGATCGCCAGCCCCGCAAACAGACCAACCAGCACAAACGCAAAACGCGGCGTGGAAACCGACGTGTCCACCACCTCATCCATCTGCCTCACATCGGCAACCGCCAACTCCGGATCGAGCCGATGCACCTCCTCGCGCAGCGCCCTCGCGAGCAAACGCGGATCGTTCCGCGCCCGAATCGCAATCGACAGGTCTGCGTCCCAGCCCGCCTGATATTCCGGCCACCAAAACGCCGGCTCCGCGCCCGCACTGTTTGGCCGGTCCTTCACATCCCCCACCAC
>JAJYCN010000321.1 GCA_021778335.1 Acidobacteriota bacterium
AAGCGGTCGAGCAGGCGGACCTGGCCGCGATGATAGAGGCGGATGACGCCGTGCATCAGCGGCAGAAGCCGCGGCGAGCCGAGGGTCCAGCCGCGCTTGAGGACCTGGTTGTAGACATCCTGGAGACGGAGACCGGTGAGCTTGCGGAAGACGTCGAGTGAGTCGAGGACTTCCTGGAGGTTGACGAGACGCACCCGCCAGGGCCGCTGCTGGCGTTCGATGACGGTCTGGAGGGCGTTCGCGGCGCTGCGGTGGCCGCCGCCGGCGTCGAAAAAGACGAAGTCGATTTTCTTGAGCGCGGCGGGCAAGGTCTTATCTTAACTTGGCCGATGGGCGCCCACGACAATCGCGCGCGGACATCTGAGGCGGCGCTACCAGGCTTTGCCTTCGCGCGGCGAAATGCGCTCGGCGTTGAGATACGGCCGCAGCGCTTCCGGCACGACGACGCTGCCGTCGGCCTGCTGGTAGTTCTCGACGATGGCGACCCAGGTGCGGCCGACCGCGAGGCCGCTCCCGTTCAAGGTGTGAACGTAGTCGGTTTTACCCTTGGCGGCCCTGGCGCGGATGTTGGCGCGGCGGGCCTGGAACGCCTCGAAGTTGGAGCAGGAGGAGATTTCCTTATAGGCGTTCTGGCCTGGGAGCCAGACCTCGATGTCGTAGGTCTTGGCGGAGGAGAAGCCCATGTCGCCGGTGCACAGCGTAACGGTGCGGAAGGGAAGGCCGAGGCGCTTGAGAATGTCTTCGGCGTCGGCGGTGAGGCGATCGAGCTGTTCGTAGCTTTCTTCGGGCTTGGAGAACTTCACCAGCTCCACCTTCTGAAACTGGTGCTGGCGGATGATGCCGCGCACGTCGCGTCCGTAGCTGCCCGCTTCGCTGCGAAAGCACGGGGTGTAGGCGCAGAGGGAGATGGGGAGTTCGTCGAGATTGAGCGTCTCGTCGCGGAATAGATTCGTTACCGGGACTTCGGCGGTGGGAGCGAGCCAGAAGTCGGTCTTTTCGATTTTGAACAGGTCCTCAGCGAACTTGGGGAGTTGGCCGGTGCCGAAGAGGCTCGCCGAATTGATCATGAACGGCGGGAGGACTTCGGTGTAGCCGTGCTCGCGCGTGTGGACGTCGAGCATGAAGTTGATGAGGGCGCGTTCGAGGCGCGCGCCGAGGCCCCAGTAGACGGCGAAGCGAGCGCCGGTGATTTTGGCGGCGCGTTCTAGATCGAGGATTTTCAGTTCCGGGCCGAGATCCCAATGCTCCTTGGGGGCAAAATCGAATTCGCGCGGTGTGCCCCAGCGGCGGGCTTCGACGTTGTCGTCCGCGGTTCGCCCGGCGGGAACCGACTCGTGCGGGACGTTGGGGATTGAAGCAAGCCGGCTGCGATATTCGTCATCGAGCGCCTCCGCCTGTTTGGACAGAGCGTCGATGCGGTCGGCCATTTCCCGGACTTCGCGCTGGGCGCCGGTGGTGTCGACGCCCTGCTGGCGGAGTTTGCCGATTTCATTACTCGCCGTCTTGCGCCGGGCCTGAAGCTGTTCACTTTCGGTGACCGCGGCGCGCCGGCGTTGATCGAGATCACGGAACTGCCCGGCGTCGAGCGTATAGCCGCGCGAGGCGAGCCGTTCCGCGATCCGGTCCAGATTATTGCGGAAAAACGCGAGATCGTACATGCCTACCGGTTCGCCATCGGCACCCAAGCCTGGCCGACGGTGGCTCCGGTGTAATCGGCGCGGGGGCGGATCAACCGGTTATTGCGGTACTGTTCGAGCACGTGCGCGGTCCAGCCGGACATGCGGCTGACGGCGAAGATCGGCGTGAAGATGTCGACCGGGATGCCGAGGGAGTAGTAGGTGGAAGCCGAGTAGAAATCGACGTTGGCGTTGAGGCCCTTGAGCTGCTTGATGGTCTCTTCGATCTTCTTGGAGGTCAGGTAGAGATCGAGATGGCCGGTGCTCTTGCCGAGTTCCTCGGACATTTTGCGAAGGTGTGTGGCGCGCGGGTCCTCGGTCTTGTAGACGCGGTGGCCGAAGCCGGGGATTTTGATCTTGTTGTTGAGCATATAGTGGACATGCTCGAGCGCCTTGGCTTCGCTGCCGGCGTCGAGCAGCATCTTGATGACTTCCTCGTTGGCGCCGCCGTGAAGCGGGCCCTTGAGGGCGCCGATGGCGGAGGTGACTGCGGAGTGGATATCGGAGAGCGTGGCGGCGGTGACACGGGCGGCGAACGTGGAAGCGTTCAGCTCATGATCGGCGTGCAGCGTGAGCGCGATGTCGAAGACCTTCTCCATCACGGCGTCCGGTTTCTTGCCGGTGAGCGTGTAGAGGAAGTTGGCGGCGAAGCCGAGAGACGGGTCGCCGTCGAGTGGTTCGGCGCCTTTGCGGAGACGGTCGAAGGTGGTGACGATGGTCGCGGTCTGGGCCATGAGGCGGAGCGCTTTGCGAGTGCTAGCTTCGATGGAGTTGTCGCGGGCGTCGGGATCGTACAGGCCCAGCAGGGAGACCGCGGTTCGGAGCACGTCCATCGGCGGCTTTTTGCCGGCGCCGGCCAGGAAGGCGGTGACTTCGGCGGGAATGGGGCGCGCCGCAGCGAGGTTGGATTTCAGATCGCTCAGTTCGTCCTGTTTCGGCAGGCGTCCGTGCCAGAGCAGGTAGATGACTTCCTCAAAGGTGGCGTTCTCGGCCAAGGTATGGATGTTGAATCCCTGGTAGCTGAGAATGCCAGCGCCTCCGTCGATGTAACAGATCTGCGATTCGGCCGCGACGATTCCTTCGAGGCCCGCTCCCGTGACTGCCATAGATGATGTGTCTCCTTAGAATTCCAGCTCAGCCCGCCGGAAAGTCCATCCGTTTTCTAGATGATGGCGTAGGGCCGTTCGGCGGGAAACCTTCATTCTACTGAATCCGGCGGTGTCCGCACCCCAAGCGGTGCTGGGCCGTTCCCGTTCTCGCGAAGACGGCCGACGACGACGGTGGAGATGGCGATGATGGGCACGGAGAAGAACATTCCCGCTACGCCAGCGACCTGTTCGCCGGCCAGGACTCCGAAGAGGATGAGCAGCGGGTCCATTTCGATGCCGGCGCCGAGCAGGAAGGGGACGAGCGCGTAGTCCTGGAAGCCGCGCAAGAGGAGCCAGAAGACGACGAACCAGACGACGTGGGGGTAGCCGGCGATGCCGGTGACGAACGCGGTGAGCACGCCGGCGGCCAGCGGGCCGATGACGGGCAAGAATTCGAGGGGGCCGGCGATGGCGGAGAGCAGCATGGCGTAGGGCGCTCCGGTGAAGGTGAGAAAGAGCGAATACCAGATGAAGGCCGAGAGCGATTGCAACACCAAGGCCCGCATGTACTGGCCGAGCACGCGGTCGATATCGGCCAGGATTTCTTCAGCCGACGTACGCGCCGGGCCGTGGCCCAGTTGGTTCAGCAAGCGCGCCAGCAGGCGCTCTCCGTCTTTTAGGAAGAAAAAAGCGAGTACGGGAACGAGCACGAGATAGCCTACGTAGCGGGCGCCGAGCACCACCTGCTCCGCCATGCGCTGCAAGTAGGGAACGACGTCACGTCCGCTCTGAAGGACTTCGGTGCGCAGGAATTCGACGACGTTCGCCCGGTGCGGTTCCAGCCACTGCGGGAGGGGGATGTGATTCTCCCATTGCGGATCCTGGACGAGTGCGGGAAGTTTGGCGGCGAGATTCGAGGCTTCCTCGCCGATGCGCGAGCCGATGGCGATGCCTGCTGAGGTCATCAGCGCGACGAGCAGCAAGTAGACGATGGCGAGGGACACTTCTGGCGAGACGCGGCCGGGGGTGAAGCGGTGGACAAGCCGGAGGACCGGCGTGAGCAAGTAGGCGAACAGGAGCGACAGGGCGAAGAGGACGATGGTGGTGCGGGCGAGCCACACCAGCCACACGCCCAAGAGGATGACGAGCGCGGTCCAGACGGCGTGCGCGGTGCGGCGGTCAATGCCCAGCATTCGCCTTAGGATAGCCGGAACGGTTGCGGGCGATCAGGCCGGCTCAACTCGCCAGTAGACAGCATATCGCTCGTCGACAATGCGGTTGAGGGGCATGAGGGTGACATCCGTCCGGTCGCCGTGGGCGTGGAAGGTGAGTGGGGCGCCCGCGGGTTCGATCCCTGCGAGGGTGTTTTCGCCGCGCGCTTGCAGCCTGGGCACCACGGCACGGTAAGGAGCGCGGGTGGCGGCGGAAGCGAAGATCGTCTCGCCACGGCGCATCGTGCCGGGAACGTTGCCGCGCCCCAGATCGCCTGCGAGCACGAGGGGGCCGTAGAGAATCGCCTGCACGGAGGCGTCGTCGGGCATCGCCTGGGCGTGGAGCGACATCGGGAGGTTCAACTCGATGCGGTCGCCAGGCTTCCAGGAGCGTTCCAAGGTGGTGTACTCGCCGGGCGTGGCGGAAACTTTCTGTTCCTTGCCGTTCAGGCGCAGGCGGAACCCTCCGCCGGTCCACTCGGGAACGCGGATTCGCAGAGCGAGGGGCTCGGAGGGGGCTTGCTCGATGGTCAGCGTCGATGAGGGTTCTTCGGGGAAGCGGGTCTGCTGGTGGAGAGCGAAGCCGCGGGCGGTCCAGTTGAGGCGGGTGGGGAGAAAGAGGTTCACCCAGACGCCGCGGGAGTCGTGGAAATAGGCGTTGGAGGGGAGTTTGGCGAACGACTCGGCGCCGGAGCCGGTGCAGCACCAGAAGGAGTCGAGCGGAAGGCCGAAGATTTTCCAATAGCCGCCGGCGAGGGGGACGTAGTACATCGTGAGGCCATCGCCGGGGTGCATGGTGCCGAGGATGGAATTGAAGAGCGCGCGCTCGTAGTAGGCGGCGTAGTGAGGGGCGGCGGTCCAGCCGTAGAGGTGGCCGGTGAGCTTGAGAAGGTTGTAAGTGCAGCAGCACTCCTGCGTGGTCGGGCCGAGTTGCGAAGCGAGTTGGCCGGCCGGGGCGCGCCAGAGCTCGCCGTTGCTGGTGCCGCCGGTTACGTAGCTTCGCTTGCCGGCGACCTCGGACCAGAAGTATTCGGCGATGCGGCGGTCGCGCGGGTCGCCGAGTAACTCGTAGCGGCGCGCGGCGCCGATGACTTTCGGGATATTGGTGTTGACGTGGAGGCCGGTGAGTTCGTCGCGGCTTTCGGCGAGCGGATCGAGGAACGCGGGTTGATCGAAGCGATGGGCGAGGGCGGCCCATGACGGCTCCGAAGTGATTCCGTACAGGTTGTACAGGCCTTCCGCCATGCCGCCGAACTCGACCTTCTCTATGCGCGCCATTGCGGCGTCATCGAGCGGGCGGGTGTAGCTTGCGGTCCATTGGGCGATGCCCTGGGCGACTTCAAGCGCCTCGCGATTGCCGCAGAGTGTGTACTGATCGAGGAGCCCGGCCAGAATTTTGTGGATCGTGTAGAACGGCGCCCAGACCTTCTTGCCTTCTTCGAGACGCGTGAAGAAGCTCTCCGGGAACGCGCTGACGTAGCCGTTTCCGTGGGCTTTCTGGCACTGGGCGAGGTTGTGCACGACGTAGGCCGAAGATTCGCGGAGTTTGGCTTCGGGCTGGGCTTGCGCGGCGAAGAGAGCTGTGGAAGAAAGGTAGTGCCCGGTGAAGTGGCCGCGCAGTTCGACGTCGGGCTTCTCCCATCCGCCGAGAGGCGCCGCCTTCGAGGGAATGCCGGCGGTGAGGCGGAACATGTGCAGGAGCCGGTCCGGATCGAGGCTGCGCAGATAGGCGCGGTTCAACTCCTGGCTCGCGTAGAAGGGGCCGTCGGTGAGGGAGACCTCGGCGGGCGAGAACGGCAGCGCGGCCGGGATTGGGGTGCTGCCGCCTGCGCGAAGCAGCGGGGCGGCGATGGCTGCTGACAGAAAATCCCGTCTTCGAACGGAACCGGACATGGCGGACTCCTTTACGTTAGCTTCAACACGTAGGCATAATCGCACGGTTTCTTCGGGGGTAGCGAGACGATGACGCCGTCGAGAGTGCGATGCCAGGTTAGCTTCGATTTCGAGCCGAGCATTTCGACGTTGCCGATTGAGCGCCCGTTGCCGGCGCCCTTCGCGCTGAGGGTGTGAAGCACCACTTTGCCATCCGCCGGCCAGCCGAGCAGGAGCGCGTAAAGGGTGCGGCCGCGGGTGGTGAAGCGAATATCCTGCGAGGTGAAGGGCTTGCTCGACGTATCCTTGAACGAGCCTCCGACCACGGGCGTCGGCCCTTCGCCGTAGACGAGATACGGCCGCGTTCCGTAAATTGCCTCGCCGTTTATGGCGAGCCAGCGGCCCATCGCGAGCAGGATCTGCTGCGCCTGTTCGGGGATTGTGCCGTCGGACTTGGGTCCGAGGTTGAGCAGCAACGCGCCGTTTTTGCTGACGATGTCGATCAGTTCGTCGATCAGAGAGCCGGGATCGCGGTATTGGTCGTTATCGATATAGCCCCAGCTCTTGATGCTGATCGAAGTGTCGGTCTGCCAGAACTGTTTGCGAATCGTATTGAGCTTGCCGCGCTCGATATCGAGAACGGC
>JAJYCN010000322.1 GCA_021778335.1 Acidobacteriota bacterium
CTCCGGCGCGGCTCTGGCGCTCGCGCTCTCGACGGTTATGAGGACGGAATGGTTCGGCGCGGGAGCACTCGAGCCGGTGAGCTACGCCCGCGCCGCCGCCTTCCTCTTATTCGGCGTCGTGGCGGGCGCGCTTCCGGCGGCCAGGCGCATTGCGGGCATGAATGCCGGCGAAGCACTCCGCGCCAGGCAGACCTGACGCCTTTCAGTGAAGCGGTTTTCTGCCCGCAGCCGAGAAGCGAAATCCCAAAATCGGACAGTCGGGCGGACCACGGCGTAACCCTCGCCACGCCAGATCAGTCATTTAAGGTTGTGGTGTAGTGGCTGCCTGCGTGCCCTTAGTCTCGCCAAGTGCTGTCACCAGATACCCCTGAGAAAGGCCGCCACCGGAATGTACGTTACGATGGTCGGTTCGGGGAATTGAGGGAACCGGAGCAGAAAGAATTACGTGTCATACAGAGAGGCGATCCGCACCCCTTGAGCGATTCCGAGCCTTACCAGGCCATCCCGGCTCTGCCAGCATTATGTGCGCAGACGCCGGACGGGGTGATGGTTTGAGTGGGCTTTCCGGGCCATGACGGTTCGTAAGTAGTTTACAAGGTTTGACATGCAAACCTACCTAATATAAGTTAGGCAATTGGCGTGTGACCGGCGGGGCGTGTACGCCGGGCGAGGAAGATCGGAAGAAGGGAACTGGGCTAGTGAGGGTATGAGAAGACTTCAAAGGGCGATCGCAATCCCATGCATACTGCTGATTGCGAGCCCGCTTCTTCCCGCCGACGACATCCGGATTGAGAAACCCAAGGGCGGGTTTATGGGCTTTTTGACCCACCAGTTTCAGGCGCCGGCGGTGACGCCGGTGAACTGGCGGGATTCGAGCCGGCTGGCTTCGCTAGTGCGGGCCGGAAAGATCTACTTGTCGCTGCAGGATGCGATCGCGCTGGCGCTGGAAAACAATCTGGACATCGAGAGTGAACGGTACGTACCGTTCATCGCGCAGGCGGATTTGAAACGCAGCTTAAGCGGCAGTCTCTCGCGAGGCATTTCGACCTCGGTCACGCAGGGACCGGCGAGCGCGAGCACGGCAAGCCCGGCGGCGATCATTACAACGGGCGTGGTGACGCAGGTGGGCAGCGGCCTGTCGCAGCTTGGGCCGAACGTGCCGACGCTGGACCCGGTGGTGAGCGGAGGCCTTACGTGGGCGCACGTGACGAGCCCGCAGATTAACCCGTTTGCTTACGGAACGAACATCCTGACGACGACCTCGACGATCTTTTCGGCGATGTACAGCCAGAACTTCCTTCACGGCACGACGGTCCAGCTCAGCTTCACGAACAATTTCGTTTACCAGAACACGTACCTGAATTTTCTGAACCCGTCGCGGTCGGCCTCGGCGCAGTTGTTCGTTGCCCAGCCTTTGCTGCAGGGCTTCTCGCTGGCGGTGAATAACCGTTATATTCGCATCGCGAAGAACAACACCAAGATCGCCGACTCGGTGTTCGAGCAGCAGGTGATTGCGACGGTGTCGAACGTAATCAGCCTGTACTGGGACCTGGTGAGCTTCACGGAGAACGTCCGCTACGCCCAGCAGAACCTGACGCTCGCCGAGGAAAACTACAACGACAACAAGAAGCAGGTGGAGATCGGGACGATGGCGCCGATCGAGATCACGACGGCGGAGGCGGAACTGGCGGCGCGGCAGCAGGATGTAACCGTGGCCGAGACGAGCGTGCTGCAGCAGGAGACAATTCTGAAGAGCGTGCTGACGCACCGGGGACTGATGGATCCGGTGATCGCCGAGGCGCGCATTGTGCCGACCGACAGCATTCATATTCCGGAGCGGGATAACATTCCGCCGCTCGGGGATCTGATGGCGGATGCAATGACTTTCCGGCCCGAGTTGCGGCAGAGCGCGCTGAATGTGGACAACAGCAAGATCCAGTTGCAGGGCACGCACAATGAACTGCTGCCGTCGCTGAGCATCGTGGGGATGCTCATGAACCGCGGTTTGGCCGGGTTACTGAACTCGATCGAGCCGCCGCCGGGTTCCGGATTCGCCAACGAGGCGGATCCGTTCTTCATCGGCGGAAACCCGCTGGCGTGGGAACAGGTGCTTCGCCGGAACTTCCCGATCTACCGGCTGTTTTTCTCGCTGAACATTCCGTTCCGGAACCGGGCGGCGCAGTCGGACTACGTGCACGACCAGTTGACGCTGCGGCAGAGCGAACTCGCCTACCAGAAGCAGGAGAAGCAGGTGCGGCAGGACGTGATCAACGCGGTAAATTCGCTCGAGCAGGCGCGGGCGCAGTATGAAGCGGCGGCGCGCCAGGCGGTACTGCAGCGCGAGACGCTGGATGCCGAGCAGAAAAAGTTCAGGCTGGGAGCATCGACGACGTACCTGGTGATTCAGGCACAGCGGGACCTGGCGCTAGCCGAATCGAACCAAGTGGTGGCCGAAAGCGTGTATCAGAAGGCGAAGGTCAATCTGGATGTGGCGACGGGCCGGATCCTGCCGGCCCATGGAATCAACATTGAAGAGGCGCGGAAGGGCGTTGTGTCGCGCGGGCCGTCGGCGCTGCCGCCGGCGAGGTAGAGGAAGACGATGGGGAAGAGGTTAGAGATGGAACAACTGAAGCCGGAAATCGGAGGGCGCTGGCAGACGGCGCGTTCATGCGTGGCCTTGCTCTGCTCGCTGCTGGTGGCGGCGCCGCCGGCGCTACCCTCGGACCAGACCAAGAACGGCATCAAGATCACGGGGCCCACGATGGGAGGCGGGCCGTTCGGCGGCTTCCTCCACCAGTATCAGGGCCACCATGTGGCGCCGTTGAACATGGCCAACAGTCCGCGGCTGGATCAACTGATCCGCGGGGGCATCATCTATCTCTCGCTGCAGGACGCGATCGCGCTCTCTATCGAGAACAATCTCGACATTCAGGTGCAACGGTATGACCCGCTGATCGCGGACGCGGACCTGTTGCGCGCCCAGAGCGGCGGCTTGCTCCGCGGCGTGCCGCAGGGCGTGCAGAGCGGCATCGGCAGCGCGGGACAGGGCGTCAGCGGCGGCGCGCTCGGCCAGGCGACCACGACCAGCGTCAGCGCCGCGGCCACCACGCCCGCGGCCAACGTGAACGGCATCATCAGCCAGCTTGGCCCGACCACGCCGAACCTCGACCCTGTGCTTACCGGCTTCACCGGCTTCTCGCACTCGACGACGCCGGAAACCAGCAACTTCCTTACGGGCACCACGTCGCTGATCAGCAAAAGTTATCTGGCGAACTTCACCCTCACGCAGGGCTTCCTCACCGGCACGACAGCGGCTCTTTCATTCGACAACCGCTACCTGAACCAGAACGCGACGACGAACACGTTGAACCCGTCCTGGAACGCGACGCTCGACCTCACCGTGAGCCAGCAGCTTTTGCAGGGATTCGGCCTGGCAGTGAACAACCGCAATATCCGCATCTCGCGAAACGAGCAAAAGACGAGCGAACTAACGTTCGATGAACAACTCATTTCGACCATTTCCAACATCGTCGGGCTCTACTGGGACCTGGTGAGCTACAACGAGAACGTTCGCTACGCGCGGCAGAACCTGGCGCTGAGCCAGCAGACCTACTCCGACAACAAGAAGCAGGTGGAGATCGGGACTTTGGCGCCGATCGAGATCACGAGGGCCGAAGCGGAAGTGGCGGCGCGCGAGCAGGACGTAACCGTGGCCGAAACGAACGAACTGCAGCAGGAAACCATCATTAAGAACGCTTTAAGCAAGAACGGCGTGGCGTCGCCGGAAGTGGCCGCCGCGCACGTGGTGCCGATCGATCAAATTCAAGTGCCGGAGAAGGACAATCTTCCGCCGCTGGCCGACCTGGTGGCGACGGCACTAAAAACCCGGCCGGAGCTCGAACAGTCCCGCCTGAACCTGGACAACAACCGGATTCAGATCGAGGGCCTGCACAATGCGCTCTTGCCGACGCTGACCGCGGTGGGGGAAATGACCAACATCGGCCAGAGCGGCCAGGTCTACCTGCCCGGCGTACAGAGACTCGGCCCGCCGGATGCGTATTTTGTCGGCGGATACGGCACCGCGCTCGGTCAGGCATTCCGCCGGAATTTCCCTGACTACAATATCGGGGCGCAGTGGAACGTGACGTTCCGGAATCGCTCGGCCCAGGCTGACTACACCTACAACCAACTGACGCTGCGGCAGTCCGAAATCAGCGTGCAGAAGCAGCAGAACCAGGTGATGGTGGACGTGCAGAACGCCAGGATCGGCGTGCAGCAGGCGCGCTCCCGCTACCAGGCGGCGGTGAAGCAGCGGATCCTCGAGCAGCAAACGCTCGACGCCGAGCAGAAGAAGTACAAGCTGGGCGCTTCGACGCTGATTCTGGTCATTCAGACCCAGCGCGACCTGGCCCTGGCCGAGTCGAACGAAGTGGCGGCCGCAAGCGCCTACCAGAAGGCAACCGTGAGTCTTCAGGTCGCCACCGGCCAGGTCTTGTCGAGCTACAAAGTGGACATCGGAGACGCGCGGAACGGCGTCGTACGGGAAGGGCCGAGCCAGCTTCCGGCCAACCTGCCGAAGCCGCAGTAACGAACATCACCCCACGCATCCCGGTATGGAACGGGGCCGGTTTCAAACCGGTACGTCTTACCGGGATGCGGGAAAGTTTGCCCGAATTCGCGATGCGTTGGTGTTGAAAATCCTCTGCCAGCGGCCTGAAACGGATTGGCATCCCGGATGCATTAAAGGTAGGCGTAGTAAACAGGGATGACTCAAGGAACCGGGCCGCACCGCTATCGACGACCCTACAAGTAAACTCTAAACCCCTGAAACCCCAAGTAAACCCCTGAAGACCCACCCGGCCGGTTCCTTGAGTTCTAAAATTCCCAAGACTCCCCTCCAAGCCGTCAAAATTTCGGCGCACTCTGGCGGATTTCTGCCGCCGGCGTGGTGGTTTTCAGCCACTCGTCTCTGGCCGTTACCATAAGGCCCGTTACTATTAGGCAATGCCGCGGATCGTATCGCTGATCGCGAGCGCGACGGAGATCGTCCATGCGCTGGGTCTGGGCGAATATCAGGTGGGGCGGTCGCACGAGTGCAACTTCCCGCCGGAGGTGAGCCGCCTGCCTGTGTGCACACGGCCGACGTTTCCCATCGGCGGCGACTCCCGCGAGATCGACCGCCAGGTGAAGGAAAAACTGCGGTCCGCGGCATCGCTCTATGAGGTTTCCCCCGAAGTGCTCGACGCCTTGGCGCCGACGCATATCGTGACGCAGACGCAGTGCCGGGTCTGCGCGGTGAGCGCGGACGACGTGCGCGGGGCGTTGTCGCGGACGGTGGCCTCGCGGCCGGAAGTGATCGCGCTGGAGCCGAACGAGTTGGCCGGGATCTGGGACGGCATGCGAAGCGTCGCGCGCGCCTGCGGAGTGCCGGATCGCGGCGAGGCGCTGGTGGAGTCACTGACAAAGCGGTTGGAAGAGATAGCCGGGCGGGTGGGCAACGCTGGGCGTCCAACCGTCGCCTGCATCGAGTGGCCCGAGCCTTTGATGGCGGCGGGCAACTGGACGCCGGAACTCGTGGAGATCGCTGGCGGGCGGAATCTGTTCGGCGTGGCGGGGAAGCACTCGCCGTGGCTTGAATGGGGCGGCCTGGCGGCAGCGGATCCGGAGGTGATCGTGGTGGCGCCGTGCGGGTATGGCCTCGAGCGGACGCGGGCCGAGATGCACTGGCTGACCGAACGCGCGGAGTGGGCCACGCTCAAAGCCGTGCGGAACGGCCGGGTGTTCCTGGCCGACGGCGACCAGTACCTGCACCGGCCGGGGCCCAGGGTGGTGGAAAGCGCGCGGGTGCTGGCGGAGATTCTGCATCCGGAGGCTTTCTCGCCCCGAATGCGCGGCGCGGCGTGGGAGCGGTGGGGCTGATCAGGCTTCTTCGGGGGAAGCGGGCGGCAGGGCGGCGCGCTCGCGTTCGGCGTTGAACTCGCAGCCCAGGAGCGCGATGGCCGACAGCAAATACATCCAGGTGAGCAAGGCGATCAAGGCGCCGATACCGCCGTAGATGACGTTGTAGTTGGCGATGTTGCGGACGTACCAGGCGAAGCCCAACGTCACCACGAACCACAGCACGGTGGCCAGCAGCGCGCCGGGCCACAGACCGCGGAGGCGCATCGGGTGATTGGGGCCGAGGTAGTAAAACAGCATGTTCACGCCGACGATAGTGAGGAACGCGGCGCCGAGGCGAAGCAGGCGTCCGAGCAGGACAAGCCAGGGGCGAAGATCCATGCCTTCGGGCGTCATTCCAAAGCCCTGCATGAACTCGCGCTCGAAGCGCGAACCGAAAAGGACCAGTGCGGAAGCCCCTAGCGCGGGAAGCGCGGCGACGAAGACAAGCGCGATGGCCATGGAGCGCTGTTTGAGGAACGGACGGCCGGTGGGGAGGCGATAGGCGGCCTGGAAGCCTTCCATGAGGCTGGTCATGGCGCCGGAAGC
>JAJYCN010000323.1 GCA_021778335.1 Acidobacteriota bacterium
CCACCGGCATCTCCCGCAGCCGTCAAATCCCCCACCCGCGGCCCATACCCTGGCCGCCGCATCTCCATCCGCGCCTCGAATCTCATAAGCGTCGACCACCTCGCCCCGGAACGCCATCGCCCTGCGCACGCAATCGCCGCTCTAGCCGCGGTCTGGCACCCCGCGTGCCCAATTCCCCGCGGGAGGACCTGTGCCCATGTCCACGCCGCAGTTGTTCCACAACATTCTCTATCCCACCGACTTTTCCAAACCCAGCGAGGCCATCGCCGGCCACGTCGCCGGTCTCGCCAAAGCCTCCGGCGCGCGCGTCTGTCTGTTCAGCGTCGTCCCCCACTTCATCGACTTCCACGGCGCGTCGGAATGCTACTTCTCCCCGGTGAGCGAAGGCGGCATCATCACACTCGAAACCACCCGCAAAGGCCTCGAAGTCGAGTGCAAGCAGCAGTTGGAAATCCTTCGGAAACGCTACTTCAACCCCGAAACAAGCCACGTGAGCGTCACCTCCGGCGGCGTCGCCGAGGAAATCGTCGAACGCGCCAAAGAACTTCCCGCCGGCCTCATCATGATGTCCACCCGCGGCCACGGCCCCATGCGCCGCTTCCTCATCGGCTCCGTCGCCGCCAAGGTCCTCCACGACGTCAAGTGCGCCGTCTGGACCGACCCGCATCCTGCCGAACTCGAACCCTTCCGGCCTTACCGCCACGTCGTCCTCGCCGTCGACTACCTCGGCTGGCCCCCGGAACTCCTCCTCCGCGCCGCCCGCATCGCCGAACTCTTTAACGGCCAACTCACCGTCCTCAGCGCCATCCCGCCCCACTACTGCACCGGCGGCGAAGCCACCGGCAAACACCGCCGCGAAATGGTCAAAGCCATCGAACATCGCATCGCCGCGATGGACGTCTCCGCCCGCGTCCTCGTCATGGAAGGCACCCCCGGCGCCGTCGTCCGCCACGTCGCCGAAGAAATCGAACGCGCCGAACTCATCATCACCGGCCGCGGCCACCTCGACGAATCCATGGGCCACCTCCGGACCCACGCCTACGAAATCATCGCCAACGCCCCGTGCCCCGTAATCTCGCTCTAAAATTTCGACAAAGCTCGAAACCGCGTTCAAACCTTCGTCGCCCACTCGCGCCATCGCAAGGAGACACCGGATGATCATTCAAATCGCACGTGCCCTGCTGCTCGCCGCCTGCGCCGTCTCGGCCATCCCGGCCCAGCCTCTGCCTAACCCAATCCCCATCCCCGAACAATCCAACGCGCGCCGGCCATCCCGCAAAACCCCCACATGAGCGACACCTACCCGGTAACCGCCGCCAGCCCGCTAGGGCATTCCCCTAAGGTGCTCTCGACGTTCCTCGGCTCGGCCACCGTTCCCGCAGCCCCGGTCGTGGTCAAAGTATTTGACGGCGGCCGCTTGATCGCCGCCTCCATCGCCACCAGCCCGGCAACCGTAACCGCCCAGGTCTCGCTCGTCTTGATCGACCCCAACACCCTCGCCACCATCTCCAAGCTCGCGCTCCCCACCGAAACCGCAACCTTCAAAGGGAAATTCCGCCCCGCCGGCGCCGGCTTCTATCTCGATCAATCCGGCCGCATCCTCGTCGGCGCCGCCGAAAGTACCGTCTGGGCCGTCTCCCACACCCTCACCGGCTTCAGCCACGACAACACGTACGATCTCACCTCGGTAATCCCGAAAGGCGATTCCATTCAAGCCCTCCAGCCCGACTTCTCCGGACACATCTTCTTCACTTCCAAAGGCGGCGTCGTCGGAACCCTCAACTCCACCACCGGCGCCCTCCTCGGTTCGATCGAACTCCCCGGCGAGGAGATCGACAACAGTTCCGCATCGGATGAAACCGGAGGCCTCTACATCGCCTCCAATCAGGCCATGTATCGCTTCGACGCCGATTCCACAGGCAAGCCCGCCGTCACCTGGCGCGAGCCCTACGACGCCGGCAAGCACATCAAGTCCGGCCCTCATGGGCTCCGATTACGTCACCATCACCGGCAACGCCGAGCCGAACATGCACGTCCTCGTCTTTCGCCGCGCAAAAACCGTAACCGGCGATCGCCTCTTCTGCTCCGTGCCCGTCTTTCAACCCGGCGCCAACTCCACCGGGAACTCGCTCGTCGCTACGGACTCCTCCATCGTGGTCGAGAATAACTTCGGCTACAAAAGCCTGAAGTCCACCGAACACGGGAAAACCACCAAGACCGGCCTCGCCCGCATCGATCTCGACGCCCAGGGCTGCCGCACCGTCTGGACCAACACCGAAGAAAGCATCCCCACGCTCGTCACCAAGCTGTCCCTCGCGAGCGGGCTCATCTACACCTACACGAAACCCAAAGGGCCCGCCAACACCGGCGCCTGGTATTTCACCGCCATCGACTTCGCCACCGGCCAAACCGTCTACAAGCAACTCGCCGCCTCTTCCTCGGCCCGAACGGCGCCCTCTACGTCGGAGTCCTCGGCGGCATCGTGTCAATGGCCGGCACCCAGTAACCCCGGTCGCCGTCACATCTCCCGACAACCGTCGTGACTTCGCCGTTAGAGGTGACGGATCTCCAGATCCCCCCAATGGTCTTTGAGGTATTCGGCAACCAGACGGCGGTGGCAGTGGTCGGGCTTGTCTTCACTGCAAAGCAGGCACGCATCGGCGATCACGTGCCGCGGTACGTCCTGTTCGACCCTTCGCTCCCTCATCAGAGCGACGAACTTCTCTTCGTAATCTGCCCATCCTCCACGCCGTTTCTTGTATTCTTCCAGCATGTCCTGTGTCGGAGCCAGGGATGGAAGATGCACATACTCCATCCCGCAAAGCTTCCGAAGAAAATAGATGAGGTCCTGCTTCTTCGCAAATCCGGCGAGCTGGGAAACGTTGTTCAGACGGACGTCCACCAGGCGCTTGGCGCCGGAATGGCAGAGCGTCTCAAAGAACTGCTCAGCGCTCTTCTTCGTGAACCCAATCGTGTAGGTCGTCATGGAGCGACCCTGGTTCTCTCTTCAGGCTCCGCCTTCTCCGTGTACGCCACCCGTTCCTGCTGCCGGACGCACGCTTCCTCGACCAATTCCTCCCGCGATCGGAACAAGTCCCCTTCGGTGAACCCAAATCGTGCAAGCAACCGGCTCATTGCATCGCGGTGCTTCTCCGTACTCCCGTCGGCGTGGATGTGGACGACGGACAAGCCGGCCTTCTCGATCGCCGGCGAAACCAGAAGGCCGCGGTGGCAATCAAGCGGTTCGCGCTCGGCGCATAACAAAGCCACTCGGAAGCTCTTCGCTCCCGTCAGAACCCTCTCGATGCCTCGCCGGAACTCCATCGTCTGGGCCACGCGGGCATACTGCACTTGCCCGTTCACGTAACACGACCGGTCACTCGGCCTTCCACCAAGTTCCCCACCCAGAAAGGAATAGCCGATGCCTGCATCCTTGAGAGCCTCCGCCAACTCCTCGCGGTTAAACTGCGGATGCAGACGGCTCCAGGGAGCAGACCGGACGTCGGCTACCGCGGTCACGCCATGGGCCTTCAACAGACGCACGAACACTTCCCGCGAGTGGTTCGAGTGCCCAATTGTCAGGACTTCCGGCTGCTCTGACATACACTTCTTCACGTCTTCCCAACTACCGCGGCAATCAGCTTATAACAATAGCCCTTGTAAGGTTCGCTAAGGCTGACGCTCAAGTAAGCTTCCGCCACCATGTATTCTCCATCCGGCTTCCCCAAGTAGCTGGGCTCGACGACCGAGTCAGTGACCCAGAGCCGGTAAGGTACGCCGTCAAAAGAAAAGATCCCCTGCACACGGCGTTTCTTATTCCCAAACGCCTCGGATGGCTTGAAGACCTTAAGATTGAGGTCCTTGACGCGAATAAATCCGAGTGAGCTGTCGAGTGCTATTGCAAGATCGACTGGGACGCGGTCGTTCTGACCGTTGGAACTGGAGATCTCGTTCCGCCACAGCGGTCCGTGGACGTCTGAGAACGCGGCGAGGTCCTTCCAGCCGATTGCGCCAGCCCTTACCCAGTAGTACTTCGGATCCAGAAGCCAATTCTCCGTTTGGTAATCCTTTGGCCTCGGCTCGATGAGGGGAATATCGATCACATCGAGAACGCGTGGGTCGCTTCCATCCTCGTACCGGCGCTCCTCTTCGGACACCTCCTCCGTGGGCCGATCGCTCACCGGGCGAATCCAAGGGCCAGGCCTCCCATCAATTACCTCCCGCCCGGCAACACACCGTCCCTGCATCTTCCGCGAGTTTGCCAGACAGACGATTCGCTTTGTAACGCTCATGAATCAATCCGCGCTGAGGAATCTCCGGCCGTTGAATCCTTACTTGCCAAAGGGCTCGGCCTTCGCGATCGCTTCCGCACTCTCATCGTAATAGACGCGCAACAAACCATGCATGGGCTCCCCGTTCGAGACCCGCTGCGCTCATCCGTAACCGCGACCGCGAATGAGTGCCGTCCCCCCTTACGCCCCCGCGCCCTTCCCCGCCAACTGCCGCAGCACATACGGCAATATCCCGCCATTGCGGAAATACTCCACCTCCCGCGGCGTGTCGATCCGCACCACCACCTCGAACTGCCGCTGCTTCCCATCCGCCGCCACCGACCGCACCCGCGCCCGCTCGCCCTTCAAAATCGCGTTGGCCAGGTTCTCCACCGCGAACGTCTCGTCCCCGCTCAACTCGAGCGACTCGCGGTTCTCGCCCGCCAAAAACTGCAGCGGCAGCACGCCCATGCCCACTAAGTTCGAACGGTGAATCCGCTCGAAGCTCTCCGCCAGTACAGCCTTCACGCCCAGCAGCAGCGTCCCCTTCGCCGCCCAGTCGCGCGAACTCCCGCTCCCATACTCCTTACCGGCGATAATCATCAGCGGAACGCGTTCGGCATGATACTTAACCGAAGCGTCGTAAATCGACATAAGCTCTCCCGTCGGGATATGTCTCGTCCACCCGCCCTCGGTCCCCGGCGCAAGCTGATTCCTCAGCCGGATATTGGCGAGCGTCCCCCGCGCCATCACCTCGTGGTTCCCGCGCCGCGCGCCATAGGAGTTGAAATCCGAAGGCCTCACGCCCAGCTCGATCAGATACTTCCCCGCCGGACTATCCTTCGGAATCGAACCCGCCGGAGAAATATGATCCGTCGTCACCGAATCCCCCAGCATCGCCAGCACGTGCATCCCCCGCAAGTCCTCGATCGGCGCCTTCGGGTCCGCCATGTTGTCGAAGTAAGGCGGCTTCTTGATGTAAGTCGACTTATCGCTCCAATGATACTGCTCGCCCGCCGGAGTAACTATCGAGTTCCACGCCGCGTCCCCCTGGAACACCTCCGAGTATTCCTTCTGGAACATCTCCGTCCGCACGGACTTCTTCACCACCTCTTCCACTTCCTTCGGGCTCGGCCACACGTCCCGCAGATACACCGGCTGCCCGTCCTTGCCCGTCCCCAGCGGCTCGTTCTGTAAGTCGATATCCACCCGCCCGGCCAGCGCATAAGCCACCACTAGCGGCGGCGAAGCCAGGTAATTCGCCCGCACCAGCGCGTTCACGCGCCCTTCGAAGTTCCGGTTGCCACTCAGCACGGACGCAACCACTAACTTCTCCCGCTGCACCGCCTCAGCCACCGGCTCCGGCAGCGGACCGCTGTTGCCAATACAAGTCGTGCACCCGTATCCCACTAAGTGGAACTTCAGCGCCTCCAGATAAGTCATCAGCCCGCTGTCGTTCAGGTAATCGACCACCACCTTCGACCCCGGCGCAAGCGACGTCTTCACCCACGGCGGCGTCGTCAATCCTTTCTCCGACGCCTTCTTCGCCAGCAACCCCGCCGCCACCAGCACGCTCGGATTGCTCGTGTTCGTGCAGCTCGTAATCGCCGCGATCACCACCGACCCGTCGCTCACCGGGAAACCGTCGCCGTTCGCCCCAGCCGTCGTCGTCCGCGGCGCCGCGCCCAGCGTGTCGAGAAAATTCTTCTTCACATCCGGCAGGTTGATCCGGTCCTGCGGCCGCTTCGGCCCGGCCAAAGACGGCACAACCGTCCCCAGGTCCAGCTCGAGCGTCGTCGAATACTCCGGTTCCGGCGAATCCGCCGTCACAAACATCCCCTGCTCGCGGAAGTAAGCCTCCACCAGCGCCACCTGCTTCTGGGCCCGGTTCGTCGCCCGCAGATACTCGAGCGTCTTGTGGTCCACCGGGAAGTAACCGATCGTCGCGCCATACTCCGGCGCCATGTTCGCGATCGTCGCGCGGTCCGCCAGGCTCAGCGAGGCCAACCCCGGCCCGTAATACTCGACGAACTTACCCACCACGCCCTTCTTGCGCAGCATCTGCGTCACGGTCAGGACCAGATCCGTCGCCGTCGCCGCTTCCGGCAGCTTTCCCGTCAGCCGGAACCCCACCACCTGCGGCAGCAGCATCGAAATCGGCTGGCCCAGCATGCACGCCTCGGCCTCGATGCCGCCCACGCCCCAGCC
>JAJYCN010000324.1 GCA_021778335.1 Acidobacteriota bacterium
GAGTTGAACGAGGAATGGGCTTTTTCTTGGCATTGACTGGCGAGTGTCGCCAATGCCAGCCTATCAGATTACGTCACCGAATGGGGCCACATAATACGTCACCGTATTTACGAACGGGAGTACTTAGGGCCGGTGTTACTGGACCGGTATTTATACGAACAGATCCTTTCGAACTTACTTGCCAATGCGGTGAAGTTCACGCCGGCGGGCGGGAAGGTGCCGGTGCTGCTGGAGCAGGGAGGGGAGAAGCTGCGGCTGACGGTGCGGGACACGGGGATCGGGATCGCGCCGGGGGAGTTGCCGCTGATTTTCGAGAAATTTCACCAGGTGGAGGGGAGCTCGGCGCGGCGGTTCGAGGGGACGGGGCTGGGGCTGGCGGTGGTGAAGGAGTTTTGCGGGCTGCTGGATGGGACGGTGACGGTGGAGAGCGAGCAGGGGCAAGGAAGCGTGTTCGTGGTGGAGTTGCGGGCGCCGGCGGCGGCGGCGGGGGAGAAGGCGGCGCGGCGTCCCGTGAAAGAGCATTGGGAACCGGTGGGAGAGCCCGAGGGCGCACCGGGTGGCCGGGGCGTAGACAAAGTACTTATCGCCGAGGATAACCCGGAGATGGCGGCCTACATCGGGTCGCTGATCGAGAAGTTGTGCCAGTACCGTCTGGCCAAGGACGGGGAAGAAGCTCTGGAGATGGTGCGGAGCTGGAAGCCGGACCTGGTGCTGGCGGACGTGATGATGCCGAAGGTGAACGGGTTCCGGCTGTGCCGGAGGCTGAAGGCGGACGCGGCGACGGTGCGTTTGCCGGTGGTGCTGCTGACGGCGCTGACGCACCGGGAGGCGTTGATCGAGGGATGGGAGTCCGGGGCGGACGATTATCTGTTCAAGCCGTTTCATCCGCGGGAGCTGGTGACGCGGGTGGGTTCGATTCTGTCGCTGCACCGGGAACGGCGGGAGGCGGAAGAGGAGCTGTTAAAGGCGCAGGAGAGGGTGGCGGAACTCGAGCGGGAACGGATGCGGGGAGCGCTGAAGGAGAGCGAGGCGACGATAAGGACGCTGCTTGAAACGGCGTCGCAGGGGATTCTGGCGGTGGATGAGGCGGGCCGGATTGTGCTGGCGAACCGGATGGCGTACGAGTTGTTCGGGTACGGGCCGGGGGAGTTGGTGGGCCGGAAGGTGGCGGAACTGCTGCCGGAGCGGCTCCGGGAGCGGCACGTGGCGCACCGCAGGGAGTTCATGGCGAGCCCGCGGACGCGGGTGATGGGCGAAGGGATGGAACCGCGGGGGCGGAAGAAGGACGGCAGTGAATTTCCGGCTGAGGCGAGCCTGAGCGGCGTTAAGAGCGGGCGTGGTCCGCTGGCGGTGGCGTTTGTGACGGACATCACGGTGCGGAAGCGGGCAGAGGATGCGCCGCGGACGAGCGAGCAGGAGTTGCGGGCGCTGGCGGCGCAACTGTTGACGGCGCAGGAGGACGAGCGGCGGCGGATTGCGCGGGACCTGCACGATGAAGTGACGCAGCGGCTGGCGCTGTTTTCGATTGAGATTGGGAAAGCGGCGCGGGAGAGCACGGTGGGGGAGATGCGGACGCGGTGCCGGAAGCTGCAGGAGGAGGCGGTACGGCTGTCGGATGAGATCCGGCGGCTGTCCCATGGGCTGCATCCGCCGGAGTTGGAGGACCTGGGGCTGAGCGCGGCGTTGGAGGAGTTGTGCGAGGAGTTTGGGCGGACGCACGGGATTCGGGTGACGCTCGAGGGGGAATCGGGGGCGAGCCGGGCGGTTGGCTCGTGTTTGTATCGCGTGGCTCAGGAAGCGCTGCACAACGCGAGGCGGCACGGAGATGCGACGGAGGTGAAGGTAAGGCTGCGCGGCGTGGACGGGCGCGTGGAACTGGAGGTGCAGGATAACGGGGTGGGCTTTTCGAGGGAAGCGGGGACGAAGCCGCGAGGGTTGGGGATTGTAAGCATGCGGGAGCGCGTGCGGTTGGTGCAGGGGAGCTTGACGATTGAAACGGGCGAGGGGCGCGGCACGACGGTTCGGGCCGTAGTTCCTTTGCACAGAGGAGAGGATGAACCGACGCGGATAGTGCTGGGTGACGACCATTCGTTGATGCTGCGGGGCATCAAGACGCTGTTGGAGGGCAAGTACGAGATTGCGGGGTTGGCGGAGGACGGGAAGGCGCTGGTGGAGACGGCGCTGCGGCTGAAGCCGGACGTGGTGGTGCTGGACATCAGCATGCCGCTGGTGAACGGGATCGACGCGACGAGGGAGATCCGGCGGGCGCTGCCTGGGACGAAGATGGTGATTCTGACGATGCACCGGAACGCGGTTTATCTGCGGAAGGCGCTGGAGGCGGGTGCGTCGGCGTACGTGC
Source organism: Acidobacteriota bacterium (assembly GCA_021778335.1). GTDB lineage: Bacteria > Acidobacteriota > Terriglobia > Bryobacterales > Bryobacteraceae > JAJYKC01. Next base: position 2,360 of record JAJYCN010000324.1, read on the forward strand.
TGAAGTCCGGGGCGGCGGAGGAGTTGCTGACGGCGGTGGAGCACGCGCTGCGGGGACGGACGTATGTCTCGCAGAATTTCCGCGAGGAGGCGGAGGCGGCGATTGCGCGGGCGGGGAGTAAGTTGACGCGGTCGCCGGTGGAGTTGACGGCGAGGCAGAGGCAGATTCTGCAATTGGTGGCGGAGGGGCGGCAGAACAAGGAGATCGCCGAGATCCTGCATGTGCCGGTGCGGACGGTGGAGTTTCACCGGAGCCGGCTGCTGAGTAAGCTGGGGGCGAGCAGTGTGGCGGATTTAACGAAGTTCGCGATTCAGGAAGGTCTGATCTCGGCGGAGGCGGAGTAAGACGCCATCGGGTAAGACGAGGATTAACAGAAAGATAGGGTGTGAAAAACTAGTGTTCGCCACAGGTGCCAGGAGTGGCGCCCGCGGAGGACACTCAAGGAAGAGCCGCTGAAAGCGGGGATGCCGAAGCCCTCTCCGGTCGCGCCGTGTGGGCTGTTTGGCGTCTACCGGGCGGATGAGCAGGTGCAGCCGTGAACCCACAGTCACGGCCGGGCCGTATCGTCCGCCCGGTTTCCGCGGTTCTGTCAGAGAAATAGCGGTATTAGATGGAACACCGGACGCGCAGCCCGTTATTGGTAGTGTCTCCGAGGAAGAAGGAAGTTACACGGGCCGATTTCATTGCGAGCGGCCGTGTGGTGGAGATCCTGGCGGGGCGAGGCGGCGGACGCCGGTCCTCCAGAGCGAGGTTGGTGCTGGTGAAGCCGGGTGGGGAGTGTAGAAGGCCGGAAGGTGGAAACGGGCACGGTGAATACGGCAGCGGGGGGCGGCTTGAGAGAGAGTAGGAATCCAGGAATGCGGAAGACTGGTGGAAAGGCATTCGGAGGGGACGTACGCCGGCGGGCGGAGGCGGCGAAAATAACGCCTAAGTCCGTGCGCCGGTGGGGCGTCCTTTTGGCGGGCGGCGACGGGAGGCGGCTGCGGGAGCTGACACGGTTTATCTGCGGCGACGAGCGGCCGAAGCAGTTTTGTCCGCTGCTGGGAGAGGAGACGCTGGTCGAGGAGGCGTGGCGGCGGGCGGAGCGGAGCATTGAGGGGAAGCAACTGCTTTACTCGGTGACGAGGACGCACGAGGATCACTACGAGCGGGTCCTGGGGAGGCAGTGCGGGCAGAGGATTGTGCAGCCGTCGAACCGGGGGACTGCTCCGGCGATAGTTTCGGCGTTGCTCGAAGTGCGGGGCCGGGGACCGGGATGCGGTGATGGCGTTTTTGCCGTGCGATCACTACTACTCGGAGGAGGGGCGGTTCACGGAGGCGCTGGATGCGGCGTTCGAGGCGGCCGAGGCGCGGCGGGACTGCGTGGTGTTGCTGGGAGCGGCGCCGAGCGGGCCGGAGGTGGAATACGGCTGGATCGAGTTGGGAGGGATGGTGGCAGGCCCGGCGGCGGGCGTGCGGCGGGTTCGGGGGTTTCAGGAGAAGCCGCCGCTGCCGACCGCGGAGCACTTGTTCCGTAGTGGTTCCTTGTGGAACACGTTTGTGATGGTTGGGCACGTTGGCGCGTTTCTCGATATGGCGGCGGAGGCGGCGCCCGGGCTGATGGAGGCGCTACGGTCGGGGTACGCGCCGGCGCGGGGAGCGCGGGAGACGAGGATTGCCGATTGGGTTTATGAGCGGATCACGCCGACGGATTTTTCGAGGCAGGTGCTGACGCCCGGGGCACGGAAGCTGGTGGCGCTGGGTCTTGGGGATGTGGAGTGGAACGACCTGGGGGATCCGGAGCGTGTGATCTCGACGCTGGTAGGCCGTGGGGCCGAGTTGCCGGAGTGGGCGCACCGATGGAGGAAGAGCGCGGCGCGGGCGGCGGGGGGCGAAGCGCCGGCGACCGCGGTGGCGTGACAGAACTTCAGAGGGCCGCAAGCGGGAAGCGGGCGCGGACTTCGTAGCGGGAGCCGGCGGGATCGGTGAAGGATTCGTAGAGAAGAAATTCGCGGGCGGTGAAGCCGCCGAAGGAAGGCGCAGGTGTGTTGCGGAGGGCGGCCTGGAGCGGGGCGAAGGCGGCTGGGGAGGGGCGATTGCGGCCGCGGGCGAGGGTGATGTGCGGGCTGTAGGGGCGGTCCTCGGGCGGGAATCCGCATTCGCGCATGGCGGCGGCGATCTGCTGGTGCAGGGCGAGGAGTTCGGGGCTGACCACGACGGCCAAGTAGAAGATGCCGGCGCGATTGAAGAAGCCGGCGCCCTCGATCGAGACGGAGACAGGGGGCGAGGCGATTTCCGCGAGGCGTTGGGTGACGGAGGCGTACTGTGTGCCGCTCGTGCCGCCGAGGAACTGGAGCGTGATATGCCATTGGGCGGGCGAGGTCCAGCGGAGTGCGGCGGGGAGCGGGGGCAGGGCCGAGGAGAAGGCGGAGATACGGGCGGAGACTTCAGCGGGTAGGGCGATTCCGATAAACAGGCGCATCCGGATGGGGGGCGCGGGCGCGCGGCACACGCTCATCGTATTGTAACGAAATGGGCTTTGACTTCGCGTTCCGGGTCTGGCATACTCAAGATGGCAGTTTGGAGCGTCAGTCATTCCCGCCCGGTTCCAGTTCCTCGATAGAAGCCAGCCAGCGGTAGCGATTCCTGTCTCTCAAGCCATTTCGTTTACGGCTCACCCGGACGTCCGTGGGATGCGGTAGGCGTGTATCAGTTAAGTTAAGGAGCGAACAGTGAGACTTTTTGTTGGAAATCTTCCCTACGGAGCAGCGGAAGGGGATTTGCAGAGCTTTTTCGAGCAGGCGGGTGTCAGCGTCGACAGTGTCAACGTGATGCGGGACCGGTTTAGCGGCGAGGCGAGAGGGTTTGGTTTTGTCGAGATTCACGACGATGCGGCGGGAAACCGCGCGATCGAGATGTGCAATGGCCGCGAGTTGATGGGCCGTGCCCTGGTGATCAACGAAGCCCGTCCGATGGCGCAGCGCGAAGGCGGGAGCCGGGGCGGCGGGCGTGAGTTCGGCGGCGGCGGAAACCGCCGGGGCGGCGGCGGCGGCGGCCGCAACAGGTACTAAATACCGCGAATATCGATTGCTAAACGGCGTTGAGCCGTTTAGCAATCATCTCCGGGTCGTTTGGCACGATTTCCGGAGGGTTGCCGTACGTGGGTTCGATGTTGGCCCCAGTCGAGGTGCGCAACTGGCCCATGTGATAGCGGTAGATGTAATCAGGATCTTTTAACACGTTGCCGGTGAGGACACCGACGACGAATTCGCCACGCTGGATGATACCGGCGTGGCGAAGTTTTTTTATACCGGCGAGCGAGGCGGCGGAGGCGGGCTCGCAACCGATGCCGCATTGGCCGACGATGGCTTTCGAGTCGGCGATTTCCTGTTCGGTGACGCGTTCGACGGCGCCGCGGGATTCGCGGATTTCGAGGGCGGCTTTGGGCCAGGAGACGGGGTCGCCGATTTTGATGGCGGTGGCGAGGGTGTCGGGGTGGGTTTGGGGGCGGAATTCCCCGCCCTGCTGGACGAACTCGTAGAAGGGCGAGGCGCCTTCGGCCTGGACGACGCCGAGGCGCGGGAGGCGGGGAATGAGGCCGTAGGCGCGGAGTTCGCGGAGGGCCTTGCCGAAGGCGGACACGTTGCCGAGGTTGCCGCCGGGAAGGACGATCCAATCGGGGACCTGCCAATCGAGTTGATCGAGCAGTTCGACGACGATGGTTTTCTGGCCTTCGATGCGGAAGGGGTTGATGGAGTTGAGGAGGTAGATGCCGAGGCGATCGGCGAGGGTGCGGACGAGGGAGAGGATCTGATCGAAGTTGGCTTCGACCTGGAGGGTGCATGCGCCGTATTCGAGGGCCTGGGCGAGTTTGCCGAAGCTGATGTTGCCGTGGGGGAGGAAGATGATGGCTTCGAGACCGGCGGCGGCGGCGTAGGCGGCCATGGAGGCGGAGGTGTTGCCGGTGGAGACGCAGGCGACGCGGCGGAGGCCGAGGCGCCGGGCCTGGGTGGCGCCGCAGGTCATGCCGTTGTCCTTGAAGGAGCCGGTGGGGTTGAAGCCCTGGTGCTTGAAGCGGAGCGCGTCGAGGCCGGCGT
>JAJYCN010000025.1 GCA_021778335.1 Acidobacteriota bacterium
CCTCGCGGTGACGCCCTTGCGCTTCGCTACTACTTCACCTCCATCAGGTTGTAGAGGGGACTTACACCCCCGAGCTGTCGAAAATGCTCGGCACACAATACAAAGCCCGCGCCGTGAGGCGCGGGCTTTTTCACTTTGGTCGAAACGTGTTGCTCTAGCGGCTGTGTCCGCCGCCGCCGCCGCCGCCGGCGTGTCCGCCACCCATGCTGCCGCCGGCGCGTCCACCGCCCATGCTGCCGCCGCGACCGCCACTAAAGCCGCCACGGCCGGCGCTGAAGCCGCCACGCGAAAGGGCCCCACCAGAGATGTGACTGCCGCTGAAGCGCCCTCCCGACAAGCCGCCCGAACGGCCCGACGTGCCGAGGCTCGACGTCCGCGTGCCCGTCGAATAACCAAGCTGCTTCGGCGAATAGGGCGTCCGGTTCGCGCCGCCGTATCCACCGCCGCCTCCGTAGCCGTAGCCTCCGCCGCCATAGTAACCGACCGGATAGTATCCGTAATAGCCCGGATACATCGAATACATATTCCACACCGAGAACGGGCTCCAGTAGGGGAACCCAAACGGGCTCATGAACATGCCGTCATACGGCATGAATGTGAATCCGCCGAAAAAGGGGTTGTAAGCCCAGGAGTTCATCCCGCCCGTGTAGGAGCCGCTGTCATAGGCCGTCTTCGCGGCCGATACGTTAGCCATCGCGACGTAGTCGCTTCGGCGGCTGCTCCAGCGGTACAGGGCGTCTTCCTCGAGCTTCGCGTCGAACTTGCTCTCTTCAATGTTGCCCTCGAGCGTCGCCTGCCGGCCATTCCGAAGGTTGAGGACTTTGCCGCTGGCGGCCATCAGCTTGACTTCCCCGCCGTAAACTCCCACGCGCGGCGGATTACCGTCGAACCGGTACAATCCGCTCTTCAGGATCATCACGTTCGTCCCGCTGTGCACAATCGTCACGGCGTTGTCCTTCGGCATGTCGTCGCACTCGACCAGCGCAGAACCGGCCAGGAACTCGACACGCGTGTCGGTGAGGTCCGTCGACACCATCCGAACGGAGCTATTCTCCCCCACGCGCAGAAACACGCCCGGCGTCAGAAGGACCTCCGCGCGGCCCTGCTCCGTCTTGAGGACGTCATTTTGTTTTAAGCTGGGGAACTGCCCCGCTTTGGGGTTGATGATTTCGTCCCCGACCGTGACGTTGCCCTCGACATATTGCACTACCCCCGAATGCGCCGAGATGACCTGCTGCCCTAACGTCAACATGGGAACGCACGCGGCCGTTATCATCAAGGCTAAAAACGATTTGGAGGGGATGAGGCTCATGACTGTCTCCCTTGTGACCTCTACGCTACCGTTAATTCCGACGGGTGTCAACCGGGGTACGTTACAAAACGTGACCGCAATTGTGAAACTTCTTTCGCCGCCCTGCGTCGCTCTGCTCTTCTCTGGTCTGCTGGCCGCCCAGATTCCCGAAAAGGACATCCGGAACACCTACACGCCGGGAACGGACACGCACTTTTCCGCACCCAAATTTTCATCTACCAGCGATTGGGACATGCGGCGGGACAAGCTCCGGACGCAAATTCTCGCCTCGGCCGGGCTGGACCCTCTTTTCGAGCGTACCCCGTTGAATCCGCGGGTCTTCGGCAAGCTGGAGCACCCGGACTACACGGTGGAGAAGGTCCTGCTCGAAGCCTTACCCGGCTACTACCTGGGCGGGAACCTCTACCGGCCAACCGGACGCACCGGACGGCTTCCCGGCATCGTTTCTCCCCACGGGCATTGGGCCTACGGCAGGCTGGAGAACTCCGAAATCGCCTCGGTCCCGGCCCGTTGCATCAACCTGGCCCGCCTTGGCTTCGTCGTATTCAGCTACGACATGGTCGGCTACAACGACACCCTGCAGACGCCCCACGACTTTGGCGGACCCCAGGAGGCGCTCTGGTCGTTCGGCCCCCTGGCGCTCCAGCTTTGGAACTCCCTCCGTGCCGTCGATTTCCTTTCGAGCCTCCCCGATGTCGACCCGGATCGAATCGCCGCCACCGGCGCTTCGGGCGGCGCAACCCAAACCCTTCTGCTCCAGGCCATCGACCCGCGCATCCGCTGGTCGGCGCCCGTGAACATGATTTCCTTCATCATGCAGGGCGGCGGAGAATGTGAGAACGCCCCCGGCCTGCGCGTGGGAACATCCAACGTCGAAATCGCCGCACTCGCCGCGCCCCGTCCGATGATCATGGTCAGCGATACGACGGACTGGACAAAAAACACGCCCCGCGAAGAATTCCCCGCCGTCCATTCCATTTACGAGCTCTATGGCGCCGGCGACGCCGTCGAAACCGTGCAGTTCGAGGCCCAGCACAACTACAACAAGGAAAGCCGCGAAGCCGTCTACCGGTTTTTCGCCAAACGCATCCTCGCCGACTCCAATGCGGCGTCCCTCACCGAAAAGCCTTCTCACGTACCCATGCCCAACGAGTTGCTCGCCCTCCAGGGACGTACTCTTCCGCCCGGAGCGCTCGACTACGCCTCCCTGTTCGCCCTTTGGAAGAGGATGAGCCAGGCCCAGCGCCAGGCCGAAGACCCGGCGCAACTGCGCGCGTCGCTGCAAGCATCGATCGGCGTCGAATGGCCGGTGCATGTGGACAAGGACGGTGCGGGCAAGAAGATGGTGCTCGGCCGCGAAGGCTTCGGCGACCGGGTTCCGGCCATGTGGATCCCCGGACCCCAATCGGGTGTGGCCGTCATCGTCCATCCCGGCGGAGCCGAAGCGGCCCAGCACGACCCGGAAGTCGAGCGAATCCGCAAGACCGGTTGGCCCGTACTGCTGATCGACGCGTTCCAAACCGGATCGGCTGTCGCTCCCCGGGACCGCTCCGGGAAATACTTCACCACCTTCAACCTCACCGACGACGCCAACCGCGTGCAAGACATCCTCACCAGCCTGCGCTATCTGCAGCAGCAGGGACGCAGTCCCATTCAGCTATATGGCTTCGGCAAGGCCGCCATCTGGACCCTGTTCGCCGCGGCTACCGCCGAGGTCCCGGTACGCCTCCACGCGGATCTCGCCGGCTTTCAAGGCGCCGATAAAGAGTTCATCGATCAATTCAACGTCCCCGGTATCCAACGCGGAGGCGGTCTGGACGCGGCTCTTCGCCTGACGAAGGACGAAAGAGTAAGTACGGGAAACTGAGAACTTATGGATCGTACCTGTGCCTTCGCCGTCGGGACGATAGCGCTCGTCCTCTCCGCACCCTCATCCGCCCAGACCCCGCGGAGCACGGAACTGAGCGGCCTCGAATATCGCCTGATCGGGCCGTTTCGTGGGGGCCGGTCCCTGACCGCGACGGGAATTCCCGGCGATCCTTCGACATACTACTTCGGTTCGACGGGAGGCGGCGTCTGGAAATCCGTCGACGGCGCCAATACCTGGAAGCCAGTATTCGATCATGAGGGCTCTGCCACCATCGGAAGCCTCGCGGTGGCCCCCTCCGATCCAAACGTCATCTACGTAGGTACCGGCGAGGGCTGCATTCGCGGCGACGCCGCCGAAGGCGATGGCGTCTATAAATCCATCGACGGCGGCGCGACGTGGAAAAATGCCGGCCTCAAAGATACGCGTGCGATCGGCAAACTCATCGTCAACCCAAAGAACCCGGACATCGTGTTCGTCGCCGCGCTCGGCCATGTGTTCGGCCCGAATCCCGACCGCGGCGTCTTCCGCACCACCGACGGCGGCAAAACCTGGAGCAAAGTACTTTACGTCGATGACCACACCGGCGCCATCGACCTGGTCTTCGATCCGAACAACCCCAACATCCTGTTCTCGGCAACCTGGCAGGTCTACCGCACCCCGTGGACTCTGTCGAGCGGCGGTCCCGGCAGCGGCCTTTACCGTTCGGCGGACGGCGGGAGCACCTGGAAACGCATCACCGAAGAACAGGGCCTCCCCAAAGGCCCATACGGGAAGGTCGGCGTCGCTGTCGGCGCCAATTCGCGGCGCGTTTACGCTCTGATCGAAGCCAAGGATAACGGCGGCCTCTACCGCTCCGATAACGGCGGCGCGAAATGGGAACTGGTCAATCCCGAGCATCGCCTGGTGCAGCGCGGTTGGTACTACATGCACGTCGTCGCGGATCCGAAGGACCCCGACAAGCTCTACGTGATGAACGTCGAGTTCCTGCGCTCGATCGACGGCGGCCGCGCGTTCTCGAAAATCCGCGTGCCGCACGGCGACAATCACGGCCTGTGGATCGATCCCACCAACACGGCCCGCATGGTCGAAACCAATGACGGCGGCGCGACCGTCACCGTCGACGGTGGTACGACGTGGACGCGCGAGGACAATCAACCGACCGCCCAGTTCTACCACGTCATCGCCGACACGCGCTTCCCCTACTACGTCTACGGCTCGCAGCAGGACAACACCACCGTCGCAATCGCCAGCCGAGGCCCGCACGGCAGCATCGGCCGGCCGGATTGGTACAGCGTCGGCGGCGGCGAATCGGGCTACGTCGCCCCCGACCCGCGCAACCCCGACATCGTCTACGCCGACGGCTATCAAGGCGCCATCACCCAGTTCGACAAGAAGACCAACCTGACGAGCGAGATCACCGTGTTCCCCGTATTGACCGACGGCGAAGGAGCGGCCCGCCTGGCCCACCGCTTCCAGTGGACCGCGCCGCTCATGCTTTCCCCCCACGATCCAAACACGCTCTATCACGCCGGCGAAAGGCTGTTCAAGACCACCGACGCCGGAATGCACTGGACCGCCATCAGCCCGGACCTGACCCGCAACGACAAAACCAAGCAGATCCCTTCCGGCGGCCCCGTCAGCATCGACGACACGGGAACCGAATACTACGACACGATCTTCGCCCTCGCCGAATCGCCGCTCGAAAAGGGCCTCATCTGGGCCGGCTCCGACGACGGCCTCGTGCACATCACCCGCGACGGCGGCAAGACCTGGAACAACGTCACGCCAAAGAACCTGCCCGCCTGGAGCCGCATCAGCCAGATCGACGCTTCCCCGCATGACGCCGGAACCGCCTACGTCGCCGTAGACCGGCATCAAAACGACGACCCGCTTCCCTACGCCTACAAGACCACCGACTACGGCCAGACCTGGGCCAGCATCACCGACGGCATTCCGAGCGGCGCTTTCGTCCGCGCCGTGCGCCAGGACCCGGTCCGCAAAGACCTGCTCTTCGCCGCAACGGAAAAAGGTGTTTTTGTTTCATACAACGACGGCCAAAAATGGGAGCCGCTGCAGTTGAACCTGCCCATGACGCCCATCCACGATCTGATCGTGAAGGACAATGACCTCGTCGTTGCCACCCACGGCCGCTCATTCTGGATTCTCGACGATATCGCCCCGCTCCGCCAGCACACCGATACGGTTGCCAACGAGGACCTCCGTCTCTATCAGCCTTCCCCGGCCTTCCGCATGCATTCCGGCCACGGCTTCCCATCGCCGTTCGCGGGGCAGAACCCGCCCGGCGGAGCCATCGTCTATTTCTCGGTGAAAAAGGCGCCGAAGGAAGCAAAGCTGGAGATCCTGGACGCGCAGGGAAAGCTCGTGCGGGAATACTCCACTGCCCGCGCCGTGCCCCAAACGCAGCCCCGCGACCCCGACGATCCCAAGCCGCGCAAGGAACTCGAGATCAAGCCCGGCTTAAACCGCTTTGCCTGGAATCTTTCCTACCGCGACGCCGCTCCGCGCGTGCCCAGCTACTATCTGTGGGATTACGAAGAAGGCGCCCACGGTCCGACAGCCTTGCCCGGAAACTATCAGGTCCGCCTCACCGTCGACGGCAAAACCGCCACCGCGCCGCTCGAGCTAAAACCCGATCCCCGCCTCCATGCCTCGCTCGCCGGCCTGAAGAAACAGTTCGACCTCCTGATCCAGATCCAGGACCAATTGAATCGCGTGTACGCCACGGTAAACGGCATCGCGGACGTCCGCAGTCAACTGGCCGGCCTGAAACAGCGCATCGCGGGCACGCCGGCCGAATCTCTGACCGCCTCCATCGACGCTCTGGACGAAAAGCTCAAAGCCGCCGAAGCCCCGCTCATCAACCGCCAGGTCTCCGCGAGCGAAGACTCATTGAGTTATCCGCTCGGCCTCGACGGTCAGTGGGCGTATCTGGCGGCTATGGTCAATGACCACGCCGACGCGGCGCCCACCGATGCCTCGATCAAACAATTCGAGAAGCTCAAGAGCGAGACCGATGAACGCCTCCTGAGCTGGAGCGTACTGAATAAGCAGGATCTGCCCGCTTTCGACAAAGCCGCTCAGAAGGACGGTGTCGGAGCCGTGTTTGTCGCCACGGGCCGGAAGTAGCCGCGCAGCCGGTCCCGTCCTAATTAGTGGCGGAAGTGCCGCATCCCGGTGAATACCATCGCCAGGCCAAGCCGGTCCGCGGCGGCGATAACATCGGCATCGCGCACCGAACCGCCCGGCTGAATCACCGCGGTGATGCCGTGCTTCGCGGCTTCCTCGACACCGTCGGGAAACGGGAAGAACGCGTCCGACGCGAGCACCGTGCCTTCGAGCGGCAACACGGCCTTCATCGCGCCAACCTTCACCGAATCGACCCGGCTCATCTGGCCCGCGCCCGCGCTCACGCTCTGTCCGGCCCGCGCGTAGACAATCGCATTCGACTTGACGTGTTTAACCACTTTCCAGCCGAACTCGAGCGCGGACCACTCTTCTTCCGTCGGAACCCGCTTCGTCTTCACCTGCGCGTTCGTTCGGTCCAACTTCCCGGTGTCGGCGGTCTGCGCCAGATAGCCGCCCGTAATCGACTTCACCACCAGGCCGGGCGCGTCGGGCTGCTTCACTTCGAGTAATCGGAGGTTCTTCTTCCCGGCGAGCGCGGCCAGCGCATCATTCGAGTAACCCGGCGCGGCGATAGCCTCGACAAATAACTTCGCCACCTCGCGCGCCGTCTCGCCGTCGAGTTCGCGGTTGAATGCCAGCACGCCGCCAAACGCCGAAATCGGATCCGCTTCGAGCGCCTTTAAGTAGCTCTCAACCACCGTCGCCTGCTCGGCGCATCCGCACGGATTCGTGTGCTTGATGATCGCCGCCGCCGGCCCGTCGAACTCCTGGATCAACTGCCACGCCGCATCGAGGTCGACAAGGTTGTTGTAAGACAGTTCCTTCCCTTGAAGCTGCCTGGCCCCGGCGATGCCGTCCGCCGCGGTAGCATACAACGCCGCGCTCTGATGCGGATTCTCGCCATAGCGCAGCGCCAGCGTCCGCGGCGCGCGAATATCCAAAACCCCGGGCAGCGGCTCCGGCGCCACCCCGACCTGCTCCAACTTCAACGAAATCGCGCGATCGTAAGCCGCCGTCGTGGCGAACGCGCGTTTCATCAGCCGCCAATGCGTCGCCTCGCTCAGCGAACCGCCATGAGCGCGCATCTCCTCGATCAGCGCCGGATAGTCTTCCGCCGAAACCACTACCGCGACGTCCTGCCAGTTCTTGGCCGCCGCGCGAATCATGGTCGGCCCGCCGATGTCGATGTTCTCGATCAATTCTTCGAGCGGCGCATCCGCCCGCGCGGCCACCTTCTCGAACTGATACAGATTCACCACCACCATGTCGATCCGCGGTATCCCATGCCGCTCGATCGCCTGCATATGTTCCGGCTTCGAACGCATCGCCAGGATGCCGCCGGCCACGCGCGGATGAATCGTCTTCACGCGCCCGTCGAGCATTTCCGGGAAGCCCGTCAGTTCCGCGACCTCGCGTACCGGAACTCCGGCCGTCTGAATGGCGCGATAGGTTCCGCCGGTGGAAACAAGCTCGACGGAAAGCTCATGAAGGCCGCGCGCGAACTCCGCGATGCCCGTTTTGTCGGTGACGCTCAACAGCGCCCGTTGAATGGCTGGCATTATCATAATCATTGTGGCCCATCCAGTAACGTTGATTCCAGGAGACGGTATCGGTCCCGAAGTGGCGGAGGCGACGGTCCGAGCCGTCGACGCAACCGGAGTCGCGATCGATTGGGAGCGCGCCGAATTGAACGCGGAAATTATCGCGCGCTCAGGACAAGTTCTTCCGTCGCACGTCATTGACTCTCTCGAGAGCACGCGCACCGGCCTGAAAGGCCCGGTAACCACTCCCATCGCCGGTGGTTTCCCCAGCGTGAACGTCGCCCTCCGCAAGAGGCTCGACCTTTACGCCAACGTCCGTCCCGTACGCGGCCTCCCAGGGCTCAAGACCCGCTTCGACGATGTCACGATCGACATGGTCATCTTCCGCGAGAACACCGAGGACCTCTACTCCGGGCTCGAACACGAAGTGGTCAAGGACGTGGTCACCAGCCTCAAGGTCATCACCCGCACCGCCTCGCTCCGAATCGCGCATCAGGCGTTCAAGTACGCCAAAATCAACGGCCGTCGCAAAGTCACCGCCGTGCACAAGGCGAACATCATGAAGCTCGCCGACGGCCTCTTCCTCCGCTGCTGCCGCGAAGTGGCCGAACTCTATCCGCAGATCGAGTATCAGGAACTCATCGTCGATAACGCCTCGATGCAGCTCGTCATCCGCCCGCAGACCTTCGACATCCTTCTGCTGCCGAATCTCTACGGCGACATCGTCTCGGATCTCGCCGCAGGCCTCGTCGGCGGACTCGGCGTCGTTCCCGGAGCCAATATCGGCGAGCGCCACGCGGTGTTCGAAGCCGTGCACGGCAGCGCCCCCGACATCGCCGGCAAAGGCATCGCCAACCCGACGGCTCTCATGCTCTCGGCCGTGATGATGCTCACCCATCTCAAAGAAAAGGGAGCGGCGGATCGCCTGCTCGCCGCCATTGAAGCCGTCTATGCGGAGAAAAAGCACCTCACCGCGGACGTCGGCGGCGCCGCTGGCACAAACGAGTTCACCGGCGCCGTCATAAGCAAGCTGCAAGGCTGAGCGCGTTCCTCCCGCGCCGATGGCAAAGCGCATCGTACTGGCCACCTGGGGCTCGCTGGGAGACCTTCATCCCTATCTCGCCATCGCCCTGCGCCTCGCCGCGCGCGGCCATGAACCTGTACTCGCTACAAGTAAAATCCATCGCGCGAAGGTCGAGCGCGAAGGCATCCGCTTCGCGCCGCTCGGCCCGCACCTCGAACTCACCGAAACCGCGTTGCTCCACCGCGCCATGGACCCCCGTCGCGGCTCGGAGTTTCTCATCCGCGACGTGCTTTACCCTTACACAAAGGCCGCCGTGCGCGAAGCCATGCAGGCTTCGCGGGAGCCGATCTCGCCGTCACCCACACCGTCGCCTTCGGCGCGCAACTCGCCGCCGGGAAAACCGGCATCCCGTGGCTCTCCGGCAACCTCGCCCCCGCCGGGTTCTTCTCCGCTTACGATCCGCCCGTGCTTCCCCCGTTCGTCTGGATGGGCCGTTTCTACGCCCTCGGTCCCTTCGTCGGCCGCGCCATGCGCGCGATGGGACGCTCCGTTACTCGCCGCTGGCTCGCCCCCATCCGCGCCGCCCGAGCCGAACTCGGTCTCCCGCCGGACGGCGACCCGCTTTTTGAAACCCAGTTCTCCCCCCGCGGCACGCTTGCCCTCTTTTCCCCGTTACTCGGCCAACCCCAACCCGACTGGCCGCCAAACGTCACCGTCACCGGCTTCGCCTTCTACGACCGCCAACAACCGGAGATCCCACCTCCCGTGGGCCTGGAAGAATTTCTCGACTCGGGCGATCCGCCCATCGTGTTCGCGCTCGGCTCTGCCGCCGTCTTCGTAGCCGGGGACTTCTACCGCGAAAGCATCGAAGCCGCGCGCCTGCTCGGCCGCCGTGCACTGCTGCTCATCGGCGACGAGAATGTAAGTCCCATTCCCCGCCCGCTTCCGCCCGGTGTGGGCGTTTTCGCGTACGCGCCGTATTCGCAGGTGTTCCCGCGCGCCGCCGCCAACGTGCACCAGGGAGGAATCGGCACCGCCGCCGCCGCCATGCGGTCCGCCCGTCCCATGCTGGTCGTTCCCTTCAGCCACGATCAGCCGGACAACGCCCGCCGCGCCGCCGCTGCATTGGATATCTTGTTATCCGGCCTGGCTTGTCTTGCCAAAGCCGGTGAAATAGGTCAACTCGTGCGGGAAGAAGATGGAGCGGAGGCGGCGGTCCGCGTCATCGACGCCGAGCTCACCGCCTGAAATCCGAAGTTAGTTACAGACCCTTTTTGCCGACGTACTCGACCAGGTCCACAACGCGCAACGAGTAACCCCACTCGTTGTCATACCAGGAAACCACTTTCAGCAGGTTACCGCCCAGAACCTTGGTCAACAGCGAATCCACAATCGAGCTATTCGAGTTATGCATCATGTCCGTCGATACAACCGGATCCGCCGTGTAACCCAGAATGCCCTTCATCGGCCCTTCGCTCGCCGCCTTCAACGCGGCATTTACTTCCTCGGCCGTCGTGTCTTTGGAAAGCACCGCAACCAGATCCACAACGGAAACATTGGGCGTGGGAACGCGCATCGCGTATCCGTCCAACTTACCCTTCAACGCGGGCAGCACAAGGCTCACGGCCTTCGCCGCGCCCGTGGTCGTCGGAATCATGTTGATCGCCGCCGCGCGCGCCCGGCGCAGATCCTTGTGCGGAAAATCCAGCACGTTCTGGTCGTTGGTGTAGCTGTGGATCGTCGTCATCGAACCCTTCTCGATGCCGAATGTCTCGTGAATCACCTTAGCCACCGGCGCCAGACAGTTCGTAGTGCAGGACGCGTTCGAGATGATGTTATGCTTCGCCGGATCGTAGGAACCCTCATTCACGCCAAGAACGATCGTGATGTCTTCGTTCTTCGCCGGCGCCGAAATGATGACCTTCTTCACCGTGCCGCGAAGGTGCTTGGAGGCGTCCTTGGCTTCGGTGAACTTACCGGTCGACTCCACTACAACCTGCGCGCCCAGAGAGCTCCAGTCGATCTCGGCCGGATCCTTAATCGCGAAAATCTTGATCCGCTTCCCTCCGACAGTGATCGCGTCGGCCTCCGCCTTCACGTCCACGTCCAACGGACCAAGGATCGAGTCGTACTTAAGCAAGTGCGCGAGCGTCTTCGTGTCGGTCAGATCGTTCGCCGCCACAAACTCGACGTTCGGATTTTTCAAAGCGGCGCGGACTACATTGCGCCCGATACGGCCGAAGCCGTTAATGCCAACCTTTATTGCCATATGCTCTCATTCTACCGGCTCAGACCGGCCTGGCGCTTACTGCGCGGGCAGGTTCGGAACCGTGCTTCCGCCCACGGCTGCGTACTCTTCCTTGACTTTGACCACCTTCGAACCAGCGAAGGTCACGAAGGTGACTTTGCCCGGAGGCTCGCCGTAGATCCAGTCTTCGTAATCGACGCCGTCGATCGTCTGCCGGTCTTTAGTCCGCGGCTTACCCAAAGCGAGTAAGACCTGATCGCGGTCCATGCCCGTAATCGCCTTCTTCTCTTGAATCGCCGTCTTCACCGGCGCGGGCAGTGCCGAAACGTAGTCCTTCGTCGCGCTGTGCGGGTCGAAATCGAGGATCGTCGAAAGTGTCTTCTTTAAGTCTTCGCTGTTGACCGGTGGCAGCTTGTCATGGAACAGAATTGCAATCGTCGTCCCTCCGGGCGCGGGTCCTCCCCCGCTGACCGGCGTTCCAGGCTCGGGCATTGGCATCCCCATCGGATCTCCCATTCCGACCTGAACGTTGTCATACCAGTGACGCCCGCCCCGAAAGCCGTGATTCAGTTGGAGCACGATGCGGTCCGCCTCGAACGTGATCTTCGTCACCTGCACGAGGTCCCCCGTCCGCGCCGCCGGACCGTACTCCTGGGCCACCTTCATCCACATATGCGGATCGAACGACCCGTTGCTGTTGTACGGAAGCGGCTTCTTCGAGCGCGGAATCGGCACCTTCGCCTTGGCGTATTCCGCCTCGATTCCGCGAAGAATGTCGATCTTGTCGTCGTCGCTGATCCGCCGCGAGGAACCGGCAAAGGCCGGCACGGCCAGCAATGCCACCGCAGCCAGGGCTGCCGCTTTAGTCGTCATCGCTGTGTCCATCCAGCAGGAACGACTTCTGGCGGGCGATCGGAGCGCGCAGCACGGCCACGAAAAGAGCTGCCACCATGATCGTGGTGAAAAGTCCGCCTTCCGGT
Organism: Acidobacteriota bacterium; assembly: GCA_021778335.1. Lineage (GTDB taxonomy): Bacteria > Acidobacteriota > Terriglobia > Bryobacterales > Bryobacteraceae > JAJYKC01. The sequence goes on from JAJYCN010000025.1 coordinate 12,123, forward strand.
CCATACGCACCGCCAGTCCAGAGCGGGCTTTCATCGGGGTGTAAAGCCCTCCCCGTCACCTCCATTGTAAACCCGCTCAAATTCACGCCCAGCAGCGGCAGCGCCCAATTCCAGCCGAAATGCAGGCCGATCGGCAGCCATAGATCCCGGCTGCGAAGATACGCCACCCCAAGCAGTACACCCCACAAGACCGTATTCAAGATGGCCAGCCCCGTGATGTGCAGGTTGTTCATATGCGCCAGGCCAAACAAAACCCCCATCGGCAACACCGTCGCGTACTCCCCGATCGCCAGCGCCAGGATCTGGAACGCATAGCCCCGGAACATCATCTCCTCCCCCACCGCGCCGAACAGCAGCACAATCGAGAGAAACAGCATCCCGGGCCAGTGCGTGTGGCCGTCGCCGGAGGTCTCGTAATGCGCCAGCCCCGCGGTCAACGGCGCCAGTGTCACCAGCACCCCTCCCGCCAATCCTCCCAACAAGCCCAGCGCCAGGTTCCGCCGGCTCGACGGCGTCCAGCCCAGCCCGATGTCCGCCAGCCGTCCGCGCTCATAAATCCGCAACACCAGCGCATTCGCCACGGCCGCCGCGGCGAAGGTCCCCAGTGCGGCGGCCACCACATATCCGGCCACCGGCAACATGAGCGGCGGAAACAACGTCAAGCCGAGTATCCCGATCAGCGCGAACACGCCCGCGCGGGCAATCAGTCCGAATTTCGTTGGTTTGGCCGGGTCGCTCATCGGGCGCTCGAAGAGAAGTATTCTCCATGGTAGCGGTCACGCCGAAGAAGTCGCGCACCCGCCTCGCGCCTTCGGTTAGAATGCGGATGATGGTTGCAAACGTCCGCAGTTTCGATGCCGGCCCGGATCCCTTCGGGCGCGTATGGCACGTCGAGTTCCAGTGGTTGCAGAACGCTATTTCGATCCGTCACGCCGACACCGTGGACGTGAAGTTCACTCTCGTCACGGACGGCGAGGAGAAACAGGAGAAAGTGATCGCGCTTCCTCACGCGCATCTACGGGAACTCGCCCAAAAGACAGGCACGGTGCTTTCCGATCCCTGGTGCATGCGGCTCGCGGCGCAGCACATCCGCCGTATGGTGTCCTCCTTCGAGGACATGGAGAAGACTCTCATCACCCTCCCCAAGACGGCCTTGCAGGAATATGCGCGTGAGTTAGAATCCTCGTTGACGGCCCCTCGCGGCCGTTGAGGGTGGAACCTGGAATCGATCGAGAAGCAGAACTTTCGAGCCTGGAGATATAGATCATGGTGAATTGTCCCGTTTGCGACGCGGTCCTCGAACTCGACGAGGAAGAACTCGACGAAGGCGACCCGGTCGACTGCAGCGAATGTGGCGCGGAATTGCTGGTAACCGGTAAGGATCCGCTGGAACTCCAGCCGGCTGATGACGTCGAGGACGACGACGAAGAGGACTTCGACTTTGACGAAGAAGACGACGAGGAATCGCTGGATGAAGAAGAAGACGACGAGGAAGAGGAGGATTGGAAGTAGCGCCACTCTCCTGCTGGCGCTGGTTCTTCCTCTCTTCGCCGCCCACAAAAATAAAACCGTCGGCCCACAGGCCGAAATAGCCGGGACTGTGTTTCGCGATCCCGGCTTCGCCTTTCCCGGCGTCGAAGTTACGCTCGTCTCCGTTCCCGATCCTGGCTCCAACGCCAAGCCGTCGAAACAGAAAGCCGTTTCCAGCCCCCGCGGCGAGTTTCTGTTCCGCGTGCCGGCGGTGGAAAGCCACTTCCGCGTCTCGGTCGCCGCCAGGGGCTACGCGCCGCGGCAGAAAGACGTCGAAATCCGCGGCGACGAACGCGTCGATCTATCCTTTCTGCTCGAACCCAAGTCCAAATAAATGGAGGCCCGCATGATGCCGCGCTCTCTCGTCACACTCGCCATCGCCCTCGCGCTGTTTATCGGCGCCCTTGTTCCTAAGGCGATCGCGCAAGCTACCGACGGCGATACCCGCTCCGTCTCCGGCATCGTCACGAATGCCTCCGGCGATCCAGTCCCTGGAGCGGTCGTCCAACTGAAGGACACCAAAACCCTCCAGATCCGCTCCTACGTCTGCCAGGCGGGCGGCAGATACCATTTCACCGGCCTCAGCACGGACATCACCTACGAACTCCGCGCCATCTTCCAGGGCGCCAGCAGCAAAACCAAGCGCCTCAGCGTCTTCGACGGCGCCAAAAGACCCGTCATCGACTTGAAGCTGGAAAAGTAGCGCTACTACCTTAGGCTCGTGCCATTCCGGCTCAAGGACCGCGCCTCCCCGTGTGTCAGCCCCGTGACAAATCCATGACGCGCCTCTGACACGCGCCTGTGGAACCCGATTCCAACAAATTCCTTCACAATTGTTTTTTCCCTCCGCCACGCCGTTGTAACAGGACTCGCGTTCCATGAAGGTATGCGGTGCGATCTTCATGTCCACACCACGGGAAGCGGCATGTGCACGATTCCCTTGCTGCGCGGCGTCTGCCGCGAATGCTACAACTCTCCCGAAGCCGTCTACGGCACACTCAAACGCCGCGGGATGGATCTGGTCACCGTCACCGACCACGATTCCATCGACGCCGTCGAAGTCCTCCGGCATCGCCCCGATTTCTTCTTAAGCGAAGAAGTCACCTGCCGCACCCCCGCGGGAACCGAATTCCACATGGGGGTCTACGGCATCGAAGAGCGCGACCACGTCGAACTCCAGCGCCGCCGCGACGACCTCGAGTCCCTCATCGCCTTTCTCAACCAGCGCCGCTTGCTCTTCAGCCTGAACCATGTCTTCTCTTCCCTCACCGGATCGCGCGCGGCGGCCGATTTCGAAGCCTTCGAGCGATCTTTCCCGGCGCTCGAAACCGCAAACGGACAGATCCTCGAAGCCGCGAATCGTTCCGCCGCCGCGCTCGCCTCGCGTTGGGCCACGGCTCACATCGGCGGCAGCGACGCACATACGATGGCCTCTCTCGGGCGCACTTACACTGAGGTCACCGGCGCCCGCACCGCACCGGAGTTCCTGGCCGGTATCCGCGCGCGGCGCTCTCAAGCGCGCGGCCAAAGCGGTGACTTCTTCAAGTTGACCTTCGCCGTATGGGCCATCGGCGCCTCCATGATCGGCGAGCGGCCCTGGACGCTGCTCCTCTCCCCGTTGATGGCCGCCGCGCCGCTCGTGACCCTCGGCAACTTCCTCCGCGAAGTGTCGTTCGAGCGAAAGTGGTCCCGCGCTCTGGACCTCCACACCGCCCGCCCCACCTTGGAACCGCTCTCCGAGCGAGCGGCCTAACCACTACCCGCTAAACTGGCAGGATGATCGCGACGCTGCGCAAAGCGACGTCCGCCGACATCCCGGCGCTCGCCGAACTCATCGCCGCAAGCGTCCGCGGCCTGCAGCCGGAATATTCTCCGCGCCAGCGCGAGGCCGCGCTCCTCGCCATCTTCACCCCAGACCGCCAACTCATCGCCGACCGGACTTACTTCATTGCGGAGGTCGACGGAATCATCGCCGGCTGCGGGGGCTGGAGCAAGCGCAAGACTCTTTATGGAGGAGACGACGCTCCGGTCCGCGACGCCGCCCTCCTCGACCCCTCCGCCGATCCCGCCAAAATCCGCGCCTTCTTCATCCATCCGGATTTCGCCCGCCGCGGCATCGGCTCGCAAATCCTGGCTGCCTGCGAAGACGAGGCGCGCGAAGCCGGCTTCCGCGCCGCGGAAATGGCCGCAACCCTCGCCGGAGTCCCGCTCTACCTCGCTCGCGGCTACACCGAACTCGAACCCCTCACCGCCCCGCTGCCCGATGGCTCCGGCCTCGCAATCGTCCGGATGCGGAAGCAACTTACTCCGAACGAAGCCTGACGTGTCTTTGCCCCGCGCAGCGCTTCGGCGTGGCTAATCGCAGCAGTGGCATCGCCGCCTTTTCAAGAGTTCTCGTTATCAGCGCGCCCCGTAACCGCGACCGCAACGGAGCGGTCCCCTCCGCCGGGCCTCAGTCAGCCTGTTCGAGCTCGATCTTCCGTGTCGCCGCATCGAGCGACGTAATCCGGAAACTGCGGATCTCGCCCGCGCGGATGCTGGGCTGCGAACGCGCTGTCTCCGGTCCCCCGCCCTGCTTCCACTTCGCCGCCAGCATCGCCGTGAGCGATCCGATGTCCGGCCTGGCCGCTTCGGCCTGCGGGCTCCGCGCAGCCTGAGCCGTGGCCACTAGCCGGCACTCCGCCATCACCCCTTCGCCCAACTCCACCCGAATGCGATGCCCATGCACATCCACCACACGTCCGGTCACCGTCTCGCCCGCCGCATGGCTCGCAATATATTCGTCCGCCGGAGTTGGCTCGAGCTGCTTCATGCTCAGCCGGATCCGGCGCCGCGCCCGATCCACCTCCACCACCGCCGCGCGAACCGTCTGCCCCATGGACAAGGCATCCTTGGCATGATTCAAGCGTTTCTCGCTCGTGATGTCGGAAATGTGCACCATGCCTTCAATGCCGCCGCCGAGGTCGACAAACGCGCCGAAGTTCGTCAGTGATGTCACCGGCCCTTCCATCACCGTCCCCGGCTTGAACTTCTGCTCCGCGTCTTCCCACGGATCGCCCAGCGCCTGCTTCAGCCCCAGCGAAATCCGCTTCTCCGCCGGGCTCACGCCGAGCACCACCACTTCCACCTGCTCGCCCGCCTTCAGCACATCCGACGGCTTCCGGATCTTCTTGCTCCAGCTCAACTCCGAGACGTGAATCAGCCCGTCCACGCCCGGCATCAGCTCCACAAACGCCCCGAAATCCGCCAGGCGCGAAACCGTGCCCCGCACCCGCTGGCCCTGCTGGAAAGTCTCGGCGGCCACCGTCCACGGGTCCGGAATCAACTGCTTGCGGCCCAGCGAAATCTTCCGCGTCGCCGGATTGACCTTCAGAACTTTTACTTCAACCTCTTGTCCCACATGAAGCACATCGGAAGGCTTATTCACGCGCGCCCACGCCAGGTCCGCCACGTGCAGCAACCCATCGATCCCGGGAGCCAGCTCCACAAACGCCCCGAATTCGGTCAAGCTGCGTACCCGGCCCTTGACCACGGCGCCTTCAACAATGGACGCAAACGCCTCCGCCTTCGTCCGCTCGGCTTCTTCTTCGAGGATCGCGCGCCGGTCCACCACCACATCCTCGCTGGCCACGTCCAGCTTGATGATGCGGCACTGAATCTCCTGGCCGATCAGCTTTTCCATGTCCGCCATCTCGCGGATGCCGCTCCGCGATGCGGGCATGAACGCCTTCACGCCCCCGCAGTCCACTCGCAACCCGCCCTTCACCGCTTCGGTTACCGTGCCGGCGATCGGTGTTTTCTCGGCGAACGCGCGCTCGAACGCCGTCCAGTCGCGCGGCCGTTCCACCTTAACCGTCGAAAGCAGATAGTTGCCGCCGTTATCGCGTCCGCTGATGGACACCGTGATCGTGCTGCCCGCCTTCAGGTCCGCGGCGCTCACGCCGGCCGGGAGATTCGCGACCGGAAGCAACCCTTCCGTCTTCCGTCCAAGATCGACATACACGGTTTCCGGCGACACCGCCACCACCGTACCTTCGATCGCCGCCCCCGCGGCATGTTCATGCTCGTGTTCGAAAGCGGAAAGAATCGAGGCGAACGAATCGTCTTCGGCTGCAATGGACTCTTGCGATTCGGCTTCGCCCTCCGGCGCCGCGCTCAGTGCGAAAGCGGTTTCCTCCTGCAAGGGCGCGGTGACAGACTCGGGAGAAAGCTCAGAAATACGTGGGGTTTCCATGAAAGACGCGTGTGAAGCTTCATTGTGTCACAAAGACCGTTAAGATGACAGCGTGGAGGACGACGTTTCCAGCCCCGTTTCCGTAAGCCGCCTGCTCCGCCCGCAGGACGCTGTCTGGGTTGTTCTTTTCACCGCCTTGGCGTTGTTCGGCCCATCGCGAACGCCCCTGGTAATTCTCCTCCTCTGCCTGCTCGGCGTGGCTCAGGTCATCGAACCCAAGTTCCCCTGGTTCGCTACCCGCGCCGGCAGCGCCGTCTCCCTCGCCGTCAATCTCGCCCTCTGCGGATTGCTCATCGGAATCACCGGCGGCGTCTCCAGCAGCTACCACTGGATCCTTCTCTTCCCCGTGGTCTCCGCCGCCACCGCGCTCGGCCCCGCCGGCACGGCCCTCGCCGCCCTCGGCGCATGCGCCATGTATCTTTCCTCGCTCCTGCTGGTCGACTGGACTTATCAATACATCCCCGCCAGCCAGGTTCCCGAACTCCTCGTCCGCATCCTCATGATGCCGGTGCTCGGCTTCCTCACCTATCAACTCGCCGAAGCCAAACGCCGCGAAGCCCGCCGCTATCAGCGAACCGCCGAGCAACTCGCCGAGGCCAACCAGAGCCTCCGCGAAGCGGAAGCCGAGGTGCGCCGCGGCGAACGCCTCGCGGCCCTCGGCCAACTCTCCGCCGGCCTCGCCCATGAACTCCGGAATCCTCTGGGCACCATCCGCGCCTCGGCCGAAATGCTTCGCAAGTCAGTAGACACCTCCAACGAGGTCGCCCGCGAGATGGCCGGCTATATCGCCAGCGAAGTCGATCGCACGAACTCCCTCGTCACCCGCTTCCTCGACTTCGCCCGCCCCCTCCAGGTGCGCAAGGCCCCCTCGGATCTGACCCAGGTGCTGGACCGCGCCGTCACCGAACTCGAAAACCACCAGCCCCCCTATGAAGTCGTCGTCTACAAAAACTATTCGCCCGATGTCCTCCCCGTCCCCATGGATTCCGAACTGATGGAACGCGTCTTCGTAAACCTGCTCATGAACGCCGCGCAAGCCAGTCCCCCGCACGCCCCCATCACCCTCAAAACCCGCGAGCGCGAAGACTTCGTCGAAGTCTCCGTCATCGACCGCGGCTCCGGCATCGACTCCACCCACCGGGAAAACATGTTCAACCCCTTCTACACCACCAAGCGCGACGGCGTCGGCCTCGGCCTGCCGATCGTCTCGAAAATCGTCGACGGCCATGGAGGAACGATCGAAGTGGAAAGCGAACCCGGCCAGGGCAGCGTGTTCCGGGTACTGATTCCGATGAAGGAGACCCAATGACCGGCCGCATCCTCGTAGTCGAAGACGAAGAAAAGCTGCGCCGCGTAATCGAACTGCAGTTGCGCGCCGAAGGCTTCGAAGTAGATCAGGCCGGCACCGCCGAGGACGGGCTCCAACTCGCCCCCTCCGCCGACGTCGTCCTCACTGACCTCCGCCTGCCCGGCATCGACGGCCTCGAACTCCTCACCCGGCTCCGCGAACAGCACCTCACCGCGCCCGTCATCGTCATGACCGCCTTCGGCAGCATCGAAAAGGCCGTCGAGGCCATGAAAGCGGGCGCGGAAAACTTCGTCCCCAAGCCCTTTTCGCTCGATCACCTCGTCGCCGTCGTCAACAAAGCCCTCGCCAACCGCGCCCTCCGGGAGGAAAACCGCCAGCTCAAAGCCGAACTCAACTCGCGCTACCAGTTCGGCAACATCGTCGGCCGCAGCCCCGCCATGCGAGAAATCTTCTCCACCGTCGAGCGTGTCGCCCCCACCCGCGCCACCGTCCTGCTCTGCGGAGAAAGCGGCGTCGGCAAGGACATGATCGCCCGCGCCATCCACCAGCATTCCCCGCGCTGCGACAAGCCGTTCGTCAAACTCAACTGCACCGCCATTCCCGAAAACCTCATGGAAAGCGAGCTGTTCGGCTATGAAAAAGGCGCCTTCACCGGCGCCACCACCACCAAGCCAGGAAAGTTCGAGCAGGCCGACACCGGCACCGTCTTCCTCGACGAAATCGGCGACGTCCCCGCCGCCGTCCAGGTGAAACTCCTCCGCATCCTCCAGGAGCGCGAGTTCGAACGCCTCGGCAGCAACAAAACCCGCCACATCGACGTCCGCATTATCGCCGCCACCAACGTCGACCTCCGCGAAGCCCTCGAACAAGGCACCTTCCGCGAGGATCTCTACTACCGCCTCAACGTCCTCCCCATCAACGTCCCCCCGCTCCGCGAGCGCAAGGAAGACATCCCGTTCCTGGTCGAGCACTTCGTCAAGAAACTCGGCAAGGACCTCGGCAGCCAGGTCGAAGCCGTCGCCCCCGAAGCCATCGAGCGCCTCCTCGAATACCACTGGCCCGGCAACGTCCGCGAACTCGAAAACGTCATCGAGCGCAGCATGGTCCTCGCCTCCAGCACGCGCCTGCAGGCCGCCGACATTCGCCTGGAGACCGGCCATCGCGCCCGCCCCGCCGCCTCCAACGGCGGCTTCCTTCCCGAAGGCCTCTCCCTCGAACAATACGAACAGCAACTCATTCGCGAAGCCCTCCGCCGCGCCAACGGCAACAAAAGCCAGGCCGCCCGCCTCCTCGGCCTCACCCGCAACGCCCTCCGCTACCGCCTCTCGCAAATGGGCGTCGAAGAGGACGACACGTAACCCCACGCGCCCCTGTTTGATATGACAAAGTAAACAACGTGAATCGACGCCAGTTCCTCCTCTCCGCCGGCCTCGGCGCCGGCGCGGCCGCCTCCCTCACCGCCGCCCCCACCAACCGCCCCAACATCGTCCTCATCTACGCCGACGACGTCGGCTACGGCGACCTCTCCTGCTACGGCGCTACCCGCGTTAAAACCCCCAACCTCGATCGCCTCGCCGCCGGCGGCCTCCGCTTCACCAACGTCCACACCTCTTCGGCCACCTGCACCCCGTCCCGCTATTCGCTCCTCAGCGGCCAGTACGCTTGGCGCAAACCCGGCACTGGAATTCTCCCCGGCGACGCCGCGCTCATCCTTCCCACCAACGGCGATACGCTCCCGGCTATGCTCCAGCGCGCCGGCTACCACACCGCCGTCATCGGCAAATGGCACCTCGGCCTCGGCAGCGGCGACATCGACTGGAACGGCGGCATCCGCCCCGGCCCCAACGAAGTCGGCTTCGACTACTCCTTCATCATTCCCGCCACGCTCGACCGCGTCCCCTGCGTCTTCGTCGAAAACCACCGCGTCGCAAACCTCGACCCCAAAGACCCCATCGGCGTCAGCTACAAAACCCCTTTCCCCGGCGAACTCACCGGCAAGGACCACCCCGAACTCCTCACCATGCACCCCAGCCATGGCCACGACCAGGCCATCGTCAACCACGTCAGCCGCATCGGCTACATGACCGGTGGCAAGTCCGCCCTCTGGGTCGACCAGGACATCGTCGACGTCCTCGCCGACAAAGTCACTCACTACATCGAACAGAACAAAAACCACCCCTTCTTTCTCTACTTCGCCGCCCACGACATCCACGTCCCCCGCCTCCCCAATCCCCGCTTCCGCGGCGCAACCCCCATGGGCCCCCGCGGCGACGCCATCGCCGAACTCGACTGGTCCGTCGGCCAGGTCCTCGACTGCCTCGAACGCAACCATCTCACCGGGAACACCATCGTCATGTTCTCTTCCGACAACGGCCCCGTCGTCGACGACGGCTACAAAGATCAGGCCGTCGAAAAACTCGGCGATCATCGCCCCGCCGGCATCTTCCGCGGCGGCAAATACAGCATCTTCGACGGTGGCACACGCGTGCCCATGATCGCCCGCTGGCCCGGCCACATCCGCCCCGACACCCTCTCGAATGCCCTCATCAGCCAGGTCGATCTCTACTCCTCCTTCGCCGCCCTCACCGGTCAATCGGTCCCTCACAACGCCGCTCCCGACAGCCTCGATATGCTCCCCGCTCTGCTCGGCAAAACCGAAAAAGCCCGCCAGAGCCTCGCCGAGGATGCCGACTCCCTCGGCCTCATCGAAGGCAACTGGAAATACATCGAGCCCAGCCACGCCCCGCGCTACAACCGCAACACCAACACCGAACTCGGCAATAACCCCGACCCGCAACTCTACAACCTCAGCGAAGACCCCGGCGAAAAGAACAACCTCGCCGCCAAGTTCCCGGGCCGCGTCGAGCATTTGGCCGCCGAACTCAACCAACTGAAATCCAGCGGCCGCACCCGCCCCTGACAGCCGCCGTCGGTTGCCCGCCTCGTGCCGCCGTTGTACGCTGAAATTAGCGCACAGGGCCGCGAGCGGCGCAAGCCGCGCGGACCCGTTGTGCGCGATGTAAGTAAAGCGGTGGAGTTCGCTTAATGCCGTCCGCAAACGGCCAATGACTCCTACAGTGGATTTGTGCTGTAGGAGGCTCCCGCGCCCGCCCTGCAGCAACCCACAGACAACTTGGACGTAGGAGTTTCGCACATGGAACAAGTGTGGTTCACCGCTGCTTTGTGGCTCTTCTTGGCGCTCGTCGCCGTGCTTTTGGCCAACTTACTGAAAATCTCCACCGCCCTGTCGGAGATCGTCGTCGGCACCGTCGCGCAGTTGCTGATCGGCGCCCTCGCCGGCGGGGAAGCCCTCGACGCCAAGGCCCCCTGGATCACCTTCCTCGCCGGCACCGGCGCCATCGTCCTCACCTTCCTCGCCGGCGCTGAACTCGACCCCACCGTGTTCCGCGCCAAGTGGAAAGAATCGATGGTCATCGGCCTCATCGGCTTCTTCGCGCCATTTCTCGGCGCCGCCGCCGTCGCCCATTTTCTTCTCGGATGGGCCTGGCGCCCAAGCTGGCTCGCCGGCGTCGCCCTGTCAACCACCTCGGTCGCCGTCGTCTACGCCGTCATGCTGGAGCTCGGCTTCAACCGCCCCCCTGCGGCAAGGCCATCCTCGCCGCCTGCTTCGTCAACGACCTCGGCACCGTTCTCGCCCTCGCCTTCATCTTCTCCCCCTTCACCCTTAAAACCCTCATCTTCGCCGGCGCCAGCGTCGTGCTGTTCCTCCTCCTCCCCTTTCTCACCACCTGGTTCTTCGACCGCTACGGCGGCCGTGTCTCCGAGATGGAAACCAAGTACCTCCTGTTCCTCCTCTTCGGCCTCGGAGGACTCGCCGTCTGGTCCGGCGGCGAGGCCGTCCTGCCCGCCTACATCATCGGCATGGTGCTCGCCGGAACCATCGGCCAGGACCACTTCCTCATCCGCCGCCTCCGCACCCTCACCTTCGGCCTGCTGACGCCGTTCTACTTCATCCGCGCCGGTAGCTTCGTCTCCGTGCCCACCCTCATCGCCGCGCCCTTCGCCTTCGTCGCGCTGTTCGCGGCCAAAATGTCCGCCAAACTCTTCGGCCTCCTGCCCGCCGTGCGAGGATTCGGATATGAGGGCCACGACGGCATCTACTACTCCCTGATGATGTCCACCGGCCTGACCTTCGGCACCATCTCATCGCTGTTCGGCCTCAACCACGGCATCATTACGCAAGCCCAGTATTCCTATCTGGTCGCAACCGTGATCGGCAGCGCCGTGATCCCCACGGCCATCGCCAACGCGCGCTTCCTGCCGCGCCACCTCCTGCCCGCCGCGGAGAAGGAACTGAAACAATCGGTCCTCGGCGAACCGGTAGGGGATCTGGAATCATGACGAGGAAGGAGACATTTCGTTTTGGATCGATACTTTGTGGTGCTCGCCGGCGCTGGCCTCGGCGGCGTGGCTCGCTACGCGGCTGGCTCCTGGATCATGGCCAAATACGGTGGCCGCTTCCCCCTCGGCACGCTCATCATCAACGTCACCGGCTCCTTTCTCATCGGCGTCCTGATGACGCTGCTCACCACGCGCTTCAACCCGCATCCCTACTGGCGCCTGTTTCTCGTCGTCGGCATCCTCGGCGGATACACCACGTTTTCCAGCTTCGAGTACGAAACCTATCAGGCTGCCGTCGAGGGCGCCCGCTGGATGGCTATGCTGTATCTGACAAGCAGCGTTGTGCTCGGCTATCTCGGAGTCTGGCTTGGCGCCTCCCTCGCCGCGCGCCCATAGCACAGGAGAAATCATGCTGACCAAAGGCCCAGCCAAGAAAGTCACCATCTTCCTCAACGAGGACGCGCGCCACCACCTCACCCCCCTCCACGACGCCATCCTCACCTACCTCCTCCGCAAAGGCGTCGCCGGCGCCACCTCTACCAGGGCCTTCGCCGGCTTCGGCGCGCACCAGACCCTCCACACCCCCCAGGTCGAGGTCCTCGCACAGCACCTCCCCGTCCGCATCGAATTCATCGAATCCCCGGCCAAGGTCGACGAAGTCCTGCCCACTCTCTACGAAATGGTTGCCGACGGCCTCATCGAAGTCCAGGACACCACCGTCGTCAAGCACGCCCGCAAGTCCACTCATGCCGAACCCAAACTCCCTCACACCCGCCAGGAAGGCCCCGCCAAAATCCTGCGCGTCTTCCTCGGGGAAGCCGACCAGTGGCACGGCGAGCCGCTCTACGGCGCCATCGTCAAAAAACTGCGCATGCTCGATATCGCCGGCGCCACCGTCTACCGCGGCATCCTCGGCTATGGCGCCAAAGGTCACGAACACAAGCAAAGCTTCCTCCACGTCTCGCGCGACCTGCCAATCATGATCTCGGTCATCGACACCGCCGAAAAAATCGCCGCCGCCGCACAGGCCGTGGAAGAAATGCTCGAAGACGGCCTCATCGTCGTCTCCGGCGCCGATATCGTCAGGCTCGTTCGCAGTCAAACCCCAGCGGAGGCTCCCGGTGCAACCCGCGCAACAAGCTGAAATCCTCCGGATTCACATCTCGGAGTCGGACCGCTATCAAGGCAAGCCGCTGTATGAAGCCATCGTCGCCAAATGCCGCGAACTCCATATCGCCGGAGCCACCGTCTTCACCGGCCTCGAAGGCTACGGCGAAACAGCCGAACTCCACAAAGCCCACCTCGCCCACAGCCATCGCCCCATCCTCATCAGCATCGTCGACACCGCCGAAAACATCCGCCGCCTCGTCCCGGCCATCGAACCGATGCTCGACACCGGACTGATGGCCACTTCGCCCGTCGAGATGATCCGCGTCCGGAAAAACACAGCGCCGGAACGCCTCGGAGCCTAACCCGCACCAACAGCCAACCGTCCTCCTCGGCTACTCTCGAAAGGATGCCTGAAACGAAACCGCCCCGGCCTTGGCGCGCCGCCTCCCTCCTGCTCGCAATCTCGACCCTCCTGCTCAAAGCCCAACCGCCCGCCAAACCGCCCGCCCCCGCCACCGAACCGGACTCCCAATCCCAGGGAACTGTCACCGTAGGCGGCCAGGCCATCGCCTATCAGGCCGTCGCCGGCACGTTAACCGTCGGCGCAACCGACTCGCAGGATGCCATGCTGTCGCCCGACGGCTCCCTCCTCCCCGGCGCGGACCAGAAGCCCACGGACCCGTCCAAGCCCGACGAAGCCCCGCCGCTCGCCCGCATGTTCTACGTCGCCTACTTCAAGCAAGGCGCTTCCGCCCCAACCCGTCCCATCACCTTCCTCTACAACGGAGGCCCCGGATCCTCCACCATGTGGCTCCACATGGGCGCCTTCGGCCCCCGCCGCGTCACAGTTCCCGGCACCCGCCACCAACCCGGCGCCCCCTACAAAATCGAAAACAACGGCTTCAGCCTCCTCGACGCAAGCGACCTCGTCTTCATCGACGCCCCCGGAACCGGCTTCAGCCGCATCACGGGCAAGGACAAAGAAAAAGCCTTCTGGGGAACCGATCCGGACGCACACGCCTTCGAACGCTTCATCCGCCGGTTCCTCACAAAATACGATCGCTGGAACTCCCCGAAATACTTACTCGGCGAAAGCTACGGCACGCCCCGCTCCGCCGTCCTCAGCGCCATGCTCCACGGCGTCGACCTCAACGGCATCGTCCTTCTGTCCACCACGTTGAGCTTCGACAACTGGGCCGACGCTCCGCGCTGGAATCCCGGCATCGACCAGCCCTATGTCCTCGAGCTCCCCACCTTCGCGGCAACCGCTTACTACCACCACAAACTGCCCAAACAGCCGCCCGCTCTCCAACCGTTCCTCAAGGAAGTCGAAACCTTCGCCATGAGCGACTACATGACCGCGCTGCTCGAAGGCTCCGAACTCACCCCGGCCCGCAAACAGGCCGTCGCCGAAAAGCTTCATGACTACACCGGCCTTCCCGTCGCCTACCTGCTCAAAGCGAACCTCCGCGTCAGCGTCGGCGCGTTCAACAAAGAACTCGAAGACGGCGAAGGCCTCACCGTCGGCCGCCTCGACACCCGCTTTCAGGGCCCCGATTACCACCGCCTGAGCGAAGAAGCCGACTACGACCCGCAGGCCAACGCCATCTCAGCCGCCTACACTACCGCCATCAACCAATACCTGAGAACCGATCTGCACTACGGCAAAAACCAGACTTACTTCCCCGCCATCTACGCCGAGCCAACCTTCGCGCAATGGGACCAGCGCCATCAGGCCCCCGGCGCCCCACCCGCCGCCGCCACCGCCAGCGGCGCCAACGTCATGCCCGACCTCGCCCGGGCCATGAAAGCCAATCCCGGCATGAAAATCCTCGTCGCCGGCGGCTACTTCGACCTCGCCACCCCGTTCTTCGAGGGCATCTACGAAATGCACCACCTCCCGATCGCCGACAACCTCCAGACCAACATCCGCTACCACTACTACGAAGCCGGCCACATGGTCTACCTCAACGAAGCCTCGCTAAAACAATTCCACGACGACGTCGCCGCCTTCATCCGCGAAACCGCCTCGCCCAAATAACCACCGGCTCGGACGCGAACGCTCAGAGAAACAAGTCCGCCGCCACGTGGAAGAATGCGGCGAGTTTCTTCGCCTGCGCCTTACTGACGCCGCGCCGCCCGCTGATCAGGTCCGACACCTGCGCCCGCGACCCAAGCACCGGAACCAAATCAACCTGGCGAAGCCCGCGCTGCTCCATCAAAAACTTCACCGTCTCGCGCGGTTCCACATCGGGAATCTCCGGCTGCCGGCTGTCGTAATCGGAAATGAGTTTTTCCAGCAGCGCGGCCAGCGCCTCCTCTTCCGGACTCAGATCGCGCTCAGGCACCGACAGCGACTCAAGCAACGCCACCATCCGCTCAAACTCCGCCCCGGTTTCAATCACCTTCGGAACCGTCTTCGCCAACAACCTCCCGTACTTCCTCTCGTCAATCCCCGCCTCAATCGTCACGCCCATTTCATCCACTCCTTCCGTTCATACTCGCGATGCGTCAGCAGCACTTTGATAAACACGCTCTGACGCTTGTAGCTCACGGTTGTGATCAGCCGGTATTTCGTGCCCAGCACGTCGAAGATCAGCACATTTCCCACCTGATCGGCCGAAGGAAACTGCAAGCGGACTTCGTGAAGTCCGCGCCAGGCAGACTTCCTTGCAACCCGGTAAAAATGTGCCAGCCACGCCGTGGCCTCAGGGTGCCGTTTGGCCTCAATCATGAGGCCTCGCCGGCTGATCACGTTCACAAGAAAATGTTCGCATAACGCGTACATACTCGCAACGGTTTTGCGAGTGCGGCAGTCACTCCCGCATTGACTTTCCGCCCCCACAGGCGCACAATTCCAGTAGGCGAAGAAAAGGCGAATTGCATGAACCCTGCCGCTGCCCGAGCCACCTTACTCGAACTCTGCCCAAACACCGTCACCTGGGGCGATCCCCAACTCGGCCGCACTACCCCGCGCCAGCCCACGCTCCCAAGCGGCGTCGAAACCCTGGACGAGCTGACCGGCGGCTTCCCCCGCGGGGCGATCACCGAAATCGCCGGCCCCGAATCCTCCGGACGCGCGGTGCTGGCCAATCTGTTGCTCGCCTCGGCAACCGGGCAAGGCGAGATCTGCGCGCTCATCGACACCCACGGCGGCTTCGACCCCGCGGCGGCGGACGCGGCGGGCGTGCGCCTGCCCCAGCTTGTTTGGGTCCGCTGCGGCGGCGACGCGGGCAAGGCCTTCCGGGCCGCCGACGCCCTGCTCCACGCCGGAGGATTCGGCGCGGTAGTGCTCGACCTCTGCCGCATGACCCGCCGCGACTGGCAGCGCGTGCCGCTTTCCTACTGGTACCGTTTCCGCCGGGCCGTTGAAAACACTCCCACCATCCTCGCCGTGCTCGCCTCGGCGCGCCAGGGTCACGCCTGCGCGTCCCTGCAACTCGAACTGCGCCGGTCTGCCGCGGCCTGGCCCGGAGCCCCGGGCTTCGAACTATTCCGCGGCATCGAAATCGCCGTCGCGACGCGCAAACCCATCCGGAACGCGGAAGGCAAACTCAACGCCGGGGCGGTGGGCTGATGTTTGTCTGCGTACACGGAAAGCGGGCGGCGGAGGTGGCGGCGGAATTCGCCCCGGAGTGGGAAGAAACGGACACGGATACCGCCGTCTTCGACGCCTCGCCCCTCGGCAAGCTCTACGGAGGCGCGCAGGGAGTGGCGCGCGCGGTGGCGGCGCGGGCCGGAAGCGCGGCCGGCGTGGCTCTGGCGCCCGATGCCGGCGCGGCCATCCTGCTGGCGCGAAACACCACCGGCGTCATCGTCGCCCGCGACGCCGCCAAAGCGCTGGCGCCTCTCCCGGTCGAATCCATCGCGCCCCCCACCATGCTCACCGTGCTCGAAATGTGGGGTATCCGCACGCTGGGGGATCTCGCGCGCCTGCCCGAACCCGGCCTCGCCGCGCGGTTCGGCGAAGAAGGTCTGCGCCTGCTCCGCCTGGCCCAGGGCCGTCTCGGCCGCCCGCTGCGCGTTCACCGCGCCGAGAGCGTCTACGAGGACCACGCCGAACTCGAACACCCCGTCGCCGAAGTCGAGCGCCTCCTGTTTGTGCTGAACGGCCTGCTCACCGGACTGTCCGCGCGCATGAAGGCGGACGGTGCGGCCATCGGAGAAATCGGCCTGCATTTCTTCCTGGACGAAGGCTCCGAACACCAGCGCAATCTGCGCCTCCCCGTCCCGGTCGTCGACGCCCGCCTGCTCATAAAAATCGTCCACGCCGACCTCGAAGCCCATCCGCCACAGGCAGCCGTGCGCCGCGTGGAAGTGAAACTCGCTTCCACCCCGCCCCGCCGCGCGCAGCACGGCCTCTTCGAGCCGCCCGTGCCGGAGCCCGCCAAACTCGAACTCACCCTCGGCCGGATCCGCGGCTGGGTGGGCGAAGAAAACGTCGGCCTCGCCCAACTGCTCGACACGCACCGCCCGGAGCCGTTCACCCTCGCCCCGCATCAAAGCCCCCAAGCCACCCCCCAACAGGAAGCCGTGCGAACGCCCCGCCTGGCACTGCGCTATTTCCGCCCCGCCCTCCGCGCCCGCGTCGCCTTCGAAAACGGCCGCCCGAAGCGCCTCGATGCCCCGGGTCTCCG
>JAJYCN010000026.1 GCA_021778335.1 Acidobacteriota bacterium
CCGATCTAGGCCGCTCCATAACATCCGTCTCCCGCCGGGCCAAGAACTTACTCTTTCATTTCGACGATTCCGCCCTCCGCATCCACCTTCGGATGACCGGCGACCTCGTGCCGTGTCATGACGTCCGGTTTTTCCCGGTTGCCACCCGGTTCACTGTCGAGTTTGATAAGCACGAGGGCATCCTGTTCACCGACCCACGCGCGTTAGGCCACGCTGAGTTAGTCGATGCCAAGGGCCTTGAAGCGCTCAACCGCTCACTTGGACCGGAACCACTCTCGCCGCAGTTCACTCCCGCTTTGCTGACATCTGCCGCCCGCCGCAGCCGTCTTCCGGCCAAGCTCTTCCTGATGAATCAGGCCGTCATTGCAGGTATCGGCAACATCTATGCGGCAGAAACTCTCTTCGCCGCCCGCATGGATCCGGCGCGCAAGATGAACAGTCTGAGCTTCGCTCGTCTCGGACGCTTACATGCTGCCATCCAGGAGACGTTGCAGGCAGCTACCCGCCATGCGGAGGTCACGTATGCGGCGCCTGGGCACTTCCGTGAGACTGCCGGGGTTCTGTTGAGTGTGTACGGCCGCGTGGGCGAGCGTTGCCTGCGCTGCGATAGGCGGATTCGCCGCGTCACGCAAGGCGCACGTTCAACTTACTACTGCCCTGGCTGCCAGCGCTGAAGAACGGAATCAAGAGCCCGCCGGCGGAGTTGTCAACGCTCGCAGCAGATTCGCGCCATTAGGACTTCCCAGCCCGGTGCAGGCGTCCCATCCCAGTCCGGCAGAGTAAGCGCCGTTGTTGCCTGAGGTAATATCGTTGAACGCGCCGCTCGACACGGCGGGCGTGTAAATCGTTGGATTCAGGTATCCCAATGACCGCCCGATCTGTTGGTTCATCAGCGCGACTAACGCGGCCCAGAGCGGCGCCACGGCGCTTGTCCCGCCAACCACGCCACTCTGGCCGTCGACAACTATCTGGTAGCCCGTGACCGGGTCAGCGTCCCCCGACACATCCGGCACGCCGCGTCCTGCAAACCCCGAAGGATTTACAGATACCGGAACACCTGCATTTGTCTGGAAGCCAGGCAACGGGAAGACTTCACTCACACCGCCGCCCGTCGCACCCTGTCCCGGTCCATCGTTCCAGACTGTCTCGCTGGTGATTGCGCCAGAGTTCGAAAGCAGTCTCGTGCCGCCGCAAGCCAGCACATGAGGGCTCGATGCCGGGAAGTCCACGTGTTGCTGGCCGTCGCTCACGCCGTCGGTCGATCCATTGTCGCCAGCGGCTACGCACACTGTCACCCCCAGGGTCGCCGCGTCCTGGAATGCCTGGTCGTAGGACTGCATCGACTGCTGCGTCCAACTCGATTCCGGCCCACCCCAACTGATCGATATTACGGACGGCTCATTTGCCGTATCGTGTACCGCCGTCGTGATTGCGTCGAGAAAACCCTGATCGGTGTTTGGCGTGAAGTACACGACAATCGACGCACCCGGCGCGATGGCTCCAGCGACCTCGATGTCCAGCAGAACCTCTCCGTCGGCGCTGTTCGGGTCACCCGTCGGCTGGTTCTTGCCTCCATCCACCCCAACCGCTGTCACCTTCGGCGCCGGATTTATTCCTAGGCCCGAAAAATATGAACTAAGATCGGAATCGCTGTATCCTCCACCTAACTCAATGATTGCGATCGTCTGTCCCGTGCCGTTCCCGGCGGTGGGATAGTTATAGAGTTGCGCCACCTGCAGCGGTGTATAAGACATGTCGCCCACGGCCCGCGGCGCGATTCCCATTGGGCGCGGCCGGAGCTTCGGCTTTGCCTGGGGACGGTTGTCAAGTCCAAGGACTGCTTCGATGACGCCGTGAAGGTTGGCGGGAATTTGCACTTGCCCGCCTCGTGCGCGAAACTGTTTTCCCTCGTGTTCGACAGTAACCAACTCCACGCCAAAGGCCTGTTGCATCGCCGCTACCGTTCCGGCGACAACCACGGTCCGCCGCGCCAGGTTCGAACTTACAACCCGCAGCCCCTCCGAGACGGCAAACTGCTCCACGTTGGCGATGTCCGCTGGAGTCGCGCCGTAGAACTCCGCAAACTGCTCCCTACTCATGCGTTGGGGCGCAGTACCCGGCGGAGGCAGCGGCGCCTTCCGCCTCACTACCACGGTCACCTCGATCTGCTCCGCCACCTGTGGTGCTCCGACGATTCTGGCTCCCTGCGGGAGTTGACGTCTGCTCGCTTCCAGCGGAACTTTTGGAGTTGGCATAGCCATCATGCTACTCGATTCTTGTGTCGCATGGAAGGGGATCCACGCGGCGCTTCGCGATATCTTAGTTACACATGCTCACCAACGATTCTCCGGATTGGCATCACCGCGGCATTCGCATCGTCCGCGCCGGCCAACTCGATCCGAATACGCCGCAAACGCCGGGCATGTCCCGCGCCGCCGCCATCACCACAGCCACAGCCGGGGCGCAGAAACTATGGGCCGGAACGGTTGTCGTCGCTCCAAACGCCAAGACCGGCGCCCATCACCACGGTGAACTTGAGACAGTCCTCTATATCGTGAAAGGCCGGGCACGTCTGCGCTGGGGCGACCATCTTGAGTTCGTGGATGAGGCCGGCCCCGGCGATTTCGTCTTCGTTCCGCCCTTTGTCCCGCATCAGGAGCTGAACGCCGACCCGCGCTTCCCCGTCGAAGCGGTCGTGGTTCGCAGCGGCCAGGAACCCATCGTTGTCAACTTGGACATCCCCAGTCCGGAGGAACCGAGTTCGACACCCTGGATCGATCCCAGCCACCCCGCCTAAACTAAGGAAGGAACTCTATGGAACTGCTCGATCCGGTCGAAGTGCGTGTCCTTGGCGCCCTCGTCGAGAAGGAAGCCGCCACGCCCGAATACTACCCGCTCTCGCTGAATGCGCTGGTCAACGCCTGCAATCAGAAATCGAACCGCCATCCGGTAGTGAACTACACCGACGAAGACGTGTCCCACGCCATCCTCCGCCTGCGTGCGAAAGGCCTGGCCCTCACGATCACCGGAGGCAGCCGCGTCGCGAAATACGGTCAGCGGATCTCGGAAACGCTGAACTTGGGCCGACGTGAACTCGCCGCCCTGGCCGTCCTCCTTCTGCGCGGCCCGCAGACGCTCGGCGAAATCAAGGACCGCTCGGAGCGGCTCTACCATTTCGCCGACCTTGACGAAGCCTCGTCTACGTTAGACCGGCTCGCCGCCTGGCCGGCAATGCCGCTCACGGTGAAGCTTCCGCGCCAGCCGGGCCAGAAGGAAGCACGCTATGCCCACTTACTTTCCGGCGAGCCGCAGCTCGAATCCGTAGCGGATTAGGATGTTTCTTCGCCGCCACCCGGCACAATCGAACGGCTGGAAGATGAAGTGCGCTCGCTACGTGACGAGCTTGCCGAACTTAGACGCCGATTCGACGCACTGGAAGCTCAGTTCCGCTAACCCGGCCCTTATTCGGATCGCAAGGCTTCTACCGGGTCCACCTTCAACGCACGCAGAGCCGGCACATAACTCCCGGCAGCAGCGGCAACGAGGAGGCCCGAAGGTGCGAGCATGAACGTCGCCGGGTCGAGCGCGCTGACACCAAACAGCAATGAGGCAAGCCAATGCGTGAAGATCAAGGCTGCCACTACCCCGAACGCAGTCCCCAAACCGGCTAACATCAGTCCCTGCCGGACAAACAGTGCTCCGACCTCCGCCGGTCTCGCGCCCAGAGCCACGCGGATGCCAATCTCCCTTTGCCGCTGCGAAACGGAATACGAAATCACACCGTACAATCCGACGATTCCCAGCAATAACGCCATCGCTCCGGCAATCGCGAGCATGACCAGTGTGAACGACGTCCGCGCCATCGAGCGGGCGTAGATCTGATCGAGTGCTCTCACATCGGCCAGCGGGAGGTTCGGATCCACGGCCCACACGGCTCGCCGGACGTCGTCGAGAAACCCTTGTGAGCCTGTCCTGCTGCTGCGAATGACGTATGCCAGGTCGCGCCGCACGAAGTCCTTATCCGCGGCGAAGTTGCCCATTCGAAGCGGCCATAGCACCTCTGTCGGAGCTTTTTGATCCACCCCGTCGTCGCGCATATCCGCCATCACGCCCACGACCTCGCGCCAATCTTTGTTCATCGCATCCCGGATCCGTTTCCCTACCGCCGCCTGTGGGCTGCCCCATACTTCGCGAGCCGTGTTTTCGGTCAACATCGCGACGGGGCGTT
Organism: Acidobacteriota bacterium; assembly: GCA_021778335.1. GTDB lineage: Bacteria > Acidobacteriota > Terriglobia > Bryobacterales > Bryobacteraceae > JAJYKC01. The sequence continues at coordinate 4,229 of JAJYCN010000026.1, forward strand.
TGTCGAACGTATCCTCCCATGTGAATTCCCGGCCTGCCACGAGCGTACTTCCCATTGCCCGCGCAAAGCCGGGCGATACAAACTTGAAAGTTCTAAGCGGTGGGATCTGGGTTGCCGAGTACTCGCTGCCCTCGGGGTAGATTGGGTCGTGCCATCCTTGCCCGTCCATTGGGATGATCGTCGTTATCGCCGCTGAATCCACGCCGGGAACCGACTGAATCTGCGATAGGATCTGCTGCTCCATGTGAATCACTTTGTCCGCATCCTTCGCCTGGGCCTCCGGAATCGAGAGATGCACGGTCAAAATCTTCGCGGGCGACGTGAATCCCGGCTGGACGCTGCGTAGTACATGGAATGTCCGGATGAGGAGCCCGCTTGAGATTAAGAGGACAAGCGCAAGAGCCACCTGCCCGATTACCAACGCGCTCCGCACACGCCGACGCTCGCGGCTCATGCTCATGGTGCGTCCGCCGGCCCGCAACACAGGCGATAAATGCGGTGCGGCGTAGCGGAATGCGGGCATGAGGCCGAATAGCACGCCGGCCAGCATCGACACCAACACAGTAAACCCGAGCACGGCCCCATCGATTGAAATATCTTCAAGGCGCGGCAGGTGTGCCGGAGCAAGCGTCCGCAGCAACTGGAGACCGCCGAACGCCAAACCAAGGCCAACCGCGCCGCCGACCGCCGCGAGCACCGCGCTTTCCGTCCATAACTCCCGCGCAATATCTCCCCAGCCAGCACCTAGCGCGGCCCGGATCGCTAACTCCTGCTGGCGTCCATCGGCTCGCACCAGTAAGAGATTGGCAACGTTGGCGCACGCAATCAGCAGAACGATCCCGACCGTCCCCATCAAGACCCAGAGGGTATTCCCGATATCGCCCACCATCTCCTGTTTGAGCGGCTGGAAGGTCGGCTGAAGCCGGGCCGTTTCAAACATCTTCGGCGTGAACCCGGGGAACGGCGGAAACTTAGTTAGAGAAACTGGTATCAGGCGTGTCGCGTCGGCGCTTGCCTCAGGAATAGTTACACCCGGATCTAAACGCGCCACGGCCCGATAACTGAAGTTGCCCAGGTAGATCTTACTCCGGTCCAGACGCATCGGCAAGAACAGCGACGGATGTTGATCGAGGAACCGGAAGCTTTCCGGCAGAACTCCGATCACTTCCCGAGGCCGTCCGTCGATCTGAATCCGGCGTCCCAGCACGCCGCGGTCGCCCCCGAACCGCCGCTGCCAGTAACCGTAAGTCAGCACTACCGTCTCCGGGCTCCCCGGTGAATCGTCATACTTAGTGAACACGCGACCTAGCGCCGGTTGTACGCCCAGCACCGGCAGCACCCGGTCCGTTACGTCCTCGGCATCAACCTGCTCGGGCTCAGCCACGCCGGTAATGCTCACCGAATCCCCGTTCCACATCCCGATATCGCGTAGCGTCCGCGAGTCCTCACGGTAGGTGAAATAGAGAAACGGCGCGATCCCGGCATCTTTTATCTTCACGCCCGGCGCCGCGTGGTTGACGGCCACCAACCGCTCGGATTGCGGATAGGGGAGGGGCTTCAAGAGCACGCCTTCGATCACGCTGAAGATCGCCGAGTTCGCCCCGATCCCGAGCGCCAGAGTGACCACCGCCACCAGCGCAAACCCGGGCGCCTTCGTCAGCCGCCGCAGCACATGCCTGAGCCTCATATCCGCTAATACGCTCGATTTGTGCCAAGGTTCCCCCCATTCGCCCACGAGTTTGCTCATTCCAGATCTAGTCAGCTACCCTCGCCTTTGGGAGCCTTTCTCGTTCAGGCTCAGGAACCGTTTGGAGGATAACGTGCCCAGAATGCGTGCCGTGCAAGTGTCCTGTGCTGGTGGACCGCTCGAACTTGTGGAGCGTGAGATTCCGGAGCCCGGGCCGGGACTCGTGCGGATCAAGGTCCAGGCCTGTGGTATTTGTCACAGTGACTCGCTGGTGCAGGAAGGAGCCTTCCCCGGCGTCGAGCATCCACGCATCCCCGGGCACGAAGTGATGGGGGTCATCGACATTGCGGGCCCCGGTGTGAACGGTTGGGCCGCTGGCGACCGCGTTGGCGTGGGTTGGAATGGAGGCTACTGCGGCTACTGCGACTTCTGCCGCCGCGGGGACTACTTCGCCTGCCGCAACGCCACCCGCGTCACAGGGGTTACCTGCGATGGGGGCTACGCCGAATATATGCTCGCCTCCGCCTCGGCGCTCGCGCGAGTCCCCGACGAACTCTCTCCCGCTGAAGCCGCACCTCTGCTCTGCGCCGGCGTCACCACGTTTAACTGCCTTCGACACTGCGGCGCTCAGCCTGGCGATACCGTTGCCATTCTCGGTCTCGGCGGCCTGGGCCACCTTGGGGTTCAATTCGCGGCGAGAATGGGTTTCCGCACGGTTGCGATTGCACGGGGTGCGGACAAGGATCCATTCGCGAGGAAACTTGGCGCAGCCGAGTACATCGATTCGACGGTGCAGGACGTCGCGCAGTCTCTCCGTTCGATGGGCGGGGCGAAAGCGGTGCTTGCCACTGCGACGAACGCGCATGCGATGGCCTCCACCATCAGCGGCCTCGCTCCGAACGGGACGCTCATGATTATCGGCGCCGTCCCCACGCTGGAGGTCTCGCCGCTCACGCTGCTTAGCGGCCGCCGCGCAGTGAAAGGCTGGTACTCCGGCACGTCGATCGATTCCCAGGACACGCTCGAATTCTGTCGACTGACCGGCGTGCGGTCCCTGAACGAGGTCTATCCGCTCAGCCGGGCCTCTGAAGCCTATGAACGCATGATGAAAGGCGAGGCTCGCTTCCGCGCGGTGCTCAGCGTGAGCGAGTAGGCGCGACCCGGCGACGAAGCATCGCGCGCTATATTGATCCGATGGCTTCGTCCCATGTCGAGAGGTTTCGCAGACGGGTGTACCCTAAGACGAGAGAATTCTCAATCCCCAAGAAAACGTGCGATGCGTTAGGCATTTGGTCCGAGGACAGCGTGCACCTCGTCGTCCGGGATCAGGACGGCAAAGAGCTTTTCCAAGGCCGGAAGACGCTAAAGTCCGGCTCGGAGATCTACGGCAAAGACATTGCCCCTGTCCTCGTCCCCGGCTCAATTATTCTCGTCGAGGCCGCGGAACCCCGGCTCTCCAAGGCAAGGCGCGAGCAGGAAATCCTTGCCGAAGACCACGCTCTGGCATCTCAGGAGCGGCTAGCGGGGTACCAGCCTGATATCGAGGTTCGCAACGCAGTGGAGCAGCATGCGATGCGACTGGCAAAGCAAGAATTGGCCCGGCGGGGGTTCGCTAGCATTAACGACCGGTCCAGCTCGATGCCCTATGATTTCGAGTGCGAGCGCGAGGGACTTGGGTATTACGTCGAGGTCAAGGGCACCCAGGGCAAGGGTGAGGCCGTTATCGTGACGAAGAATGAAGTTAAACACCGAAACAGCCATCCGAGCCGGTCAATCGCGATAATCGTTCACTCTATTAAAGTCGATGCAGCGAAAAAGCCTCCTGTGGCATCCGGGGGCGCAATCTTGATCTTTGAGCCTTGGGAGATCAATCCGGCGTCGCTGGAACCGACGCAGTACCTCTGGACGGTGCCCAAACCACCCAAGCAGGGCACGCATTGAGAGCCGGGTAGTGTACTTGCAATCGCGCCTCCGGCACTGACATGATTGCTGTCGGACTGAATCCAACCGCCATGCGAATCCGAATCCTTGCCGCCGCGCTGGCCTGCGCTACCGCTCTGGCCCAGAAACCGTCCTGGCCGCCATCGACCGCCCACCAAACCATTCCGCTGTGGCCGAATGGGGCGCCCGGCGCACCTACAAACCTCCCGCCCGAAGCCGACATGACGACGCCGAAGGATAACCTCGTTGCCGGCCGGCCAGTCATTCGTTTGGGCAACGTCACAAACCCCACGCTGACCCTGTACCCGCCCCGCACGAACAACACCGGGGCGGCGGTTGTTGTCTTTCCTGGCGGCGCTTACCGCATCCTTGCCATCGATCTCGAAGGTACCGAGGTGTGCTCCTGGCTCAATTCGAAGGGCATCACCTGCGTTCTCGTCAAGTACCGCGTTCCCGGCACGGGACCGTATCCAAAGTCTCCCGCCGCCCTCGAAGATGCGCAGCGCGCCGCCGGCATCGTCCGCTCCCATGCGGCCGACTGGCACATCGATCCTCACCGCGTCGGAGTCCTGGGTTTCTCGGCCGGCGCTCACCTCGCGGCGGCACTCAGCACCCACTTCGACCACCGCCTCTACGAACCTGTCGACGCCGCCGACGAACTGAGTTGCCGTCCCGATTTCGCCGTTATCGTCTACCCCGGCTATCTCGCGGTCGCCGACAAGAACTTCGCGCCGAACCCCGACATTCCTGTCACCAGCCAGACACCACCGTCATTCATCCTGCAAGCCGAAGACGACCCCGTCCACGTCGAAAACGCAATGGTGTATTTCCAGGCCCTCAAGAGCGCCAAAGTTCCGGCCGAACTGCACATCTACGCTCAAGGCGGCCACGGCTACGGTCTCCGCCGCACCGCGCTTCCCATCACGACGTGGCCCCGCAGGGTGGAAACGTGGCTTCAGACGATTCACATGTTGGGCGCGGCGAAGGCCGCGGGCGGAACGGCGAACTGAATCCGCCGCAGCGCCCGTCGAGCGAATCGAGTGGCGAAGGCATACACTGACCGTACATGGACGCCAAAACCGCTGCCCGCCAACGTCTCGAATCCCAGCGCGACTCCCTCGTCGAACTCAGCCACCGCATCCACGCGCACCCGGAATTAGGCTTTGAGGAAGAACGTTCCTCGACGTGGCTTTGCGAAACGCTCGCGGATCTCGGGTTTGCCGTCGAGCAGGGCATCTGCGATCTTCCCACCGCGTTCCGCGCCCGCTTCGGCAACGGACCGTTGAACGTCGCCATCTGCGCGGAGTACGATTCTTTGCCGGGTATCGGCCACGCGTGCGGCCACAACATCATCGCCGCCTCCGCCGTGGGCGCGGCACTCGCCGCCGCCGAGGTCGCCGATGAGATTGGACTCACTGTGACCGTGTTAGGTACTCCGGCGGAAGAAGTAGGCAACGCAAGTGGCAAGATCCTTCTGCTCGAACGCGGCGCATTCGGCGACGTACACGCGGCGATGATGGTCCATCCCGCTCCGTTCGACATGCTTCGCGCCAAGATCATTGCCGCGTCCATGTTCGAGGTTACCTATACCGGCAAAGAATCCCACGCCTCCGCGTTCCCCGAGCTGGGCATCAACGCAGCCGACGCGCTCACGATCTCTCAGACCGCCCTCGGCCTTCTCCGCCAGCACATCCGCGCCGCGGACCGCATCCACGGCATCGTCACCAACGGGGGCGCCGCTCCCAACGTGGTCCCCGCCAACACGGCGGCGAAATACATCATCCGTTCGGAAACCCTCGCTCAGTTGAACGACCTGCGGCCCAAGGTCCACCGCTGCTTTGAAGCCGGAGCCCTCGCCACGGGCGCAAAACTCGCCGTTCTCGGCGGGGACAAGCCGTATGCCGAGATGCGGCACGACGACGCGATGGCCTTGCTCTACCGGAGGAACTCCGAAGCTCTGGGCCGGCCCTTTCCCAATCTCGGAGAGTGGGAAACACGCCCCCTCGCGTCCACAGACATGGGTAATGTGTCGCTCGCTGTCCCCTCGATTCATCCCATGATCGGCATCAACTCGTTACCGGCGGTGAATCATCAGCCCGAATTCACCGCCCAGTGCGTGACGCCAGATGCGGACAAAGCCCTCGCGGACGGGGCCCTCGCGATGGCCTGGACCTGCATCGACCTCGCAAATGATGCGGCTCTATGCCAACGCCTGATCGCACGCGCCTGAATCACTTCCGCCATCGAAAAAAAGGCCGGGGAATCGCTTCCCCGGCCTTCGTTGTCTACGACTCTCGCGTCTGCGAGAGAGCCGCCCTTACTTCGGGCAGCCCTTCGCCTTGACGGCCTGCTCCGGCGCCGGCTTGGCCCCGGCAGCCGCCGGCGGCATCGGAGCGCCGTTCGGCACCAGCCAGATCTCGACGCGCCGGTACTTGGCGTCGGAGTCCGTGCCAGCCGCCTGGCCCTTGCGCTCCCGCACCGAAGCCTCGCAAGTCCGCGTCTTGAACTCGGAGTTCGGGTCGTTGGTCGTCCCGGTCCAGTCCAGCTTCACGCGCGACAGTTCCAGCTTCTGGCAGGTGCCGGTGCCCGCGGTCAGCACGGCGGCGCTGTTCAGCGCGCGCTCCTCGTCGATGTGGCGAGGATGCCGCTTGGTGCCGTGATGACGCGCTTCACGCGAGTCCTCATGACCGATCAGCACTACGGTCGAGTCGGGATCCGCCGCCATCTGCTTGTACAGATCCTCGAGGATGCGCTTGGCGCAGTTGTTCACGCGCGAGCTTCCCGACGGGAATACGATGTCGTCAAGCTGCGTGGCCTTCTTCTCGACCGGCGGCGGCGGCGGCGGCGGGGCGGGCTTCGTCACGCTAAGCGCGACTTCGCAGTTCGCGCTCGCGCCCTTGGCGTCCGTCACCTTGCCGTTCACCGTCACGTTCTTTGAGGCGCCCGGCTCAACCGACACGCCCTGCGAGTTGTAAGTTGCATTCGAGTTGCCCTCGATCGAACCTTCGCTCGCAGACCACGAATACGTCAGTTGGCCGCTGCACTCGGAACTCGTCGCGTTCCCGGTGACGGCGCTCGTGCCGCCCACCTCGAACCCGGTTGGATTCGCCGAGCACGCCAGGGTCGGCGCTTTGTATTCCTTCATGTGAACTTCGAGCGTCCGGTCCGCGGGCATTGCCGGGGTTTTCTTGTTCGCCCGGAGTTCCGGTTTGGTGTAAGAACTTGCGTCCGGCTCGACGTGCGCGGCCACGTTCAACGGGCCGCTATCAGGCGCCGTCACGGTGAGTTCGGGCGCGTTGGTGTTCTGATCCTGGCCATTCACAGTCCATTTGTACTTCGGAGTGTGATTGCCGAAGTTGTCGGTGACCGGCAGTTTGAATGTTGCCTTCTCGCCGGGGCACAGCGCGGCCGGTCCGTCGATCGCCGCCGGAACGGTGAACACGTGCGTCAGCGGCGGCGCGCCCTTACCCAGGTACAACGTAAAGCCTGCTGTGGCCTGGTAGCCGGGAATTGCTCCGCCTTGGGCGATCGTGATCCCCGTATCCGGACCCGAGCGTGGCAGCCGGAACGTCGGGGTCTGAATGACGTTTCCGCGCAAGTCCACGCGTAGGCCGAAACGATCCGTCATCTTGTACTTGATACCGCCACCGTACTGAATGATACCGATCCCGTAATTGAACGCCTGCTTCCAGCTACTGCCCAGGGCGATCGGCCCTGCCGCGCCAAATAATGGGTTGTTCGGATCCCCGGCTTGGTCCTTTGCCTTTTGGATCGGACCAAACCAGTTCAACCCAGCTTGCACAGTCAGGAATGGGCGGAATCTGCTCTCGGGAGGCGTCAAGTACAGAATCGGCCCCACCGTAAACTGGCGGGTCCGCGCACCGAAGGAAGTGGTGTTTCCGTAGACTCCCGGGACGTTCGTATAGCGGACGTTCTGGTCACCGAAAAGCACCGACGACTCTTCGAGGCCGACATAGCGCCACCAGTTTTCGTCGACGCGCAGGCCCATCACGCCGCCCGTGACCATCTTCACACCCAGCGGCGCGCCGCTGAATTGGGTCGCCTGTTTGGTGTCCCAACCCTGGATGCCGCCGAACAAGTTGATTTCTACAATGTCTTTGCCCTCTTGGGCGAGCAACGAACCCGCAGAGGCGAGGCACAACAACGCCCCGGCCAGAATGGATTTTCGCGAGTGACTCACTGATATCCCTCCGCAGCTAAAATTTCTTCTGCTTAGATTATGTTGACCAACCACACCAGCCGGACCGCCCGACTTCGGGACCGGCCGAAACCACTTCTTCTAGAATATCTCAAATCCGGTTCTTTGTTTTCATCAATTTGACTCTCCAGCCCCTGCCGCGCGCGTCGATGCGGCCGACACCGTCGTTCTTTCCGTGTACACCCCGCTCGCCCTGCTCACCACTACCAGACCGCCTGAAGCCCCGTCCGCACCCGGCAAGATCGACCGGATCCAGATCTGATCCAGTCCGGTCGTATCCCGCTTCTTCCACGTCGCGCCACCGTCAGCGCTTTCATAAATCCTGTCCCCTTCCGCCGCATAGAGACGGTGCTTCTCGCCGAGGCCAAATGCCACGGCATTGAACCAGCCTTTGACCGGCAGACCCTTCTCGCAGACAGTCCACGACTTGCCTTCATCTACGCTGAGCAGCAATCCGGCTGACGTTGCAGCTATCATTGTCCGGGCATCGCCCTCATCGAGCGCCAGGTCGTAGATGGCCTCCGGCTTCCGCGGCAGGGTAAGCGTTGTCCATGTCGCGCCCCCATCGGAGGAGAACCACAAGCCCGCGGTTGTCCGCAACGCGAGCGCGCGGCTTCCCCGCCCCGCGACATAGACGTCCAACACCGCCTGCCCCGTGGCTACACTGCGAATCATCTTCCAATACACCCCCCCATCCGTGCTTACGAACAAACCGCCGCTCGTCCCCGCGTACAGTGTTCCGCCGCCCGAATCGTAGCGGAGCGCAAAAACGCGCATCCCTTCGAGGGGGAACGGAAGCGGCTGTGGCGCAGGAACGCGCCGGGCTCCGGCCCTTGGTCTCCTCGGCAAGGTTTTCTTCTCTTCTTCGCGCACAACGAAACAGTTCGGCTTCTCCCACTGGACACCGCCATCGTTCGAGCGCAGCAGCCCGTCGAAGCTCGCAGCCCAGATCCGCTGCCCATCCACGGGCGACACCGTGAAGGAAACGATGTTCTGGTCGAGAAGCCGCTGATGATCAGCCACCAGCGCCCATGACCCACCCTGGTCCTCGCTTCGGAACAGCCCTCCGAACTCTCCGTCATACGCCGTCGTCGCCAGCATCGTCGTCGGTCCGCCGGCGCGGGCTGCGAATCCGGTGATATTTCGGTTCACAAACCCGTGGTTCACCGCCCGGTAAGTCTCGCCGCCGTCCGTGCTTTTATAAATGCCCCCTGCCTCCGACGCCAGGTACAGCGTCCGTCCATCCAGTGGATCCACCACTAATCCGTTGATGTCGTGCGTGGACTTTTTGATCCACGTCGCACCGCCGTCCGTCGTCTTCCAGATCCCAACCGTCGTTCCGGCGTATAGCGTCTCGGGATGCCGCGGATCCTGGACAATCGCGTGTGTCCGGCGGTCCGTTCCCGGAATCCCGTGCAGCTTTGTCCACTCCCCTCCTGCGTTCCGGCTGCAGTAGATGCCGCTGCACGCACTCGCAAATATCCGGTCCGGCTGGCTCGCATCCACCCGGATTGTGAAAACGTCGGAGTCGTCAATCATCCCGTCGTGAATCGACCGCCAGTTCCTCCCTCCATCACTCGTCTTCCAGGGTAGGTGTGGTGTGCCGGCATAAATCACGCCGGGGTCTTTCGGATCGAACGCCAGAGAAACGATCGTCTGCATTCCGTCATTGCTTGCCGGCGACACACGCTCCCAATTTGCCCCCGCATCCGTGGTCCGCCACACGCCCTCGTCAGTTCCCGCCGCCATCACACGGTCGTCGCCCGGCCAGACCGCAAGGGCGTAGACACTCCTGCCTCGCATCCCGCTCAACTGCTTCCAGGTTTTGCCCGTGTCGTCGCTTTCGTACAGGCCCGCTGATGGGTCATGCGCGCCGCGGACCTCGGCCGCAACGCCAACCCAATACACTCCGTCGCGCCGCGGGTCGATGGCCAGCGAATAGATCGACACATGGTACAGCCTCGGAAACGGCAGCGGCTGCCACGTCGCGGCGCCGTCCACACTACGAAAAAGACGCGCGGTCCGCGTGCCCGCCAGCAGCGTCAAATGATGCTGGGGATCAATGGCGAGATTCTGTGCGCTTCCCCCAAAGGGACCTCGGGAAACCCACTCCGCCTGCAGCGGCCCCACGACCGCGGCCAGAAGAAATGCAATCCTCGCATTACGCATCTTCAGTTGCGACACTAGCATAGCCGCCACGGCCCCAACAATTTCTCGACTCGCGCGGAGGGAATTGGCGGTCTGTCAGAATCGTGGCTGGGAGACCGTCTCTGAACTTGCCCCGCCAGCTTGTCGAGTGTGTTCCGAACTTCTCGGTTGGCCGCGACGCCGCCGCCGTCGCCGCCCTGTCCGCCGCCATCGGGGAGGCGGGCGCAACTGTCCTCCGCACTGACTCCGACGGCGATCACAATCGTTCCGTAATCACCTTCGCCGGTTCCCCGGAAACTGTCTCTGAAGCGGCCTTCCGTGCCATTTCCCTGGCATCCGAACTTATCGACCTGCGCCGGCACGGCGGGGTCCACCCCCGGATCGGCGCCACCGACGTCGTCCCGTTCGTTCCCCTCAGTGGCATAACGTTACACGATTGCGGGCAACTGGCGCGCACAACGGGTGAGCGCGTCTGGCGCGAACTCCACATCCCCGTGTACTTTTATGAAGCGTCGGCCCTCGAACCCTCTCGACGGCGTTTGGAAGTAGTCCGCCGGGGCCAGTTTGAGGCTCCTGCCCTGCTGCCCGACCTCGGCGGTCCTGCGCTCCATCCGACCGCGGGGGCTTCTATTCTGGGCGCCCGCCGGCTCCTTGCCGCCTTTAACATCAATCTCGACTCAGCCGACATTGTCACGGCGCGCGCCATTGCGCACAAGATCCGCGCATCGAACGGCGGCTTTCCCGGCGTTAAAGCCATGGGCGTGTTTCTCGCCTCCCGTCACTTAGCGCAAGTTTCAATGAACCTCACCAATCTCGACGCCACCAACCCCGAGCAAGTCTTTCGCGCCGTCGAGGCGGAGGCGGCCAGGCACGGCATAGACATCCACAGCACAGAATTGATCGGCCTCATCCCGCGCGCCTCCGTCGAATCCTCTCCGGGGGCCTTCGCCGTGTGCGAGGACTTCGGCACGCACCGCATTCTGGAAGCGCGGCTTGCTGAAGCCCTTCCGTACTATCCCCGGCTCTGAGCCGCCGGTTTTCGCCCCGGCCGCGGAATTTACTTGCTAAGGAAAGGTACTTTGTAGTATAAAGTACTAATGCGACACTACAGACGCATTACCGCCGGCACCGAACTGCTCCTGGTCTTTCCGGCAACGCTCTTCATGGCCGCTCTCGTCGTCCGCAACTTCCAGCCCGGGCAATTCGAACCCGCCCATACCGCCCAGCGCATCGTGAACTGGTATGCCAGCCACACGGCCATCGGCCTGTGGGTCCTGCTCATCGCGCTTCCTCTCACGGTGCTTGTTACGGGCGGCGTAGCCCTCCTCCGCCTCTGGAACAACGACGCGGACTTCCGCCGCGCCGCGCGCGAGTCTCTCTCCATCCTGCGCGCCTACCTCTCCGAATTTCTCCTGGCCGCCGCCACCTTCACAGCCACCGCGATCCTCGCCATCGTCGCCTTGCACATGATCACGGATTGACGCACGCTGCGCGGCCCCCGTGAAGATTTTCTACAATACAGACCCAGACCCACTCCGCAAACCTGACTCAGGAGACTACCCTAATGACGTGGAACCGCTCCGCGTCCGCAAACATGTTCTGGCCGCACGCGCACGGCCTTAGCCCGGATCAATGGGGCAACCCCGCCGGCGTCCACCGACGCGCTCCGGCGGCCGGTGCCGGAGAACACAGCCCCGTCCTCGAACACCGATGCGCAACCGCGAGCCCACGGCCAATTAGGAGGATGGTCCAGGGCGCTGTCCTTCATCCCTGCACCCATATCTCGCTGATCGCGAGGATCCCCAAATGAACCGCCGCCCTCTGCCGGTCACAATCATCGGCTGTGTGTACATTCTGACCGGCGCGGTCACCGGCGCATTTCACTTCACGCAAACCTGGGCCCGCCGGCCGCTTTCATCCGATCTGATCTGGATTGAACTTACCGCCGCCGCGGCCATCGTTGCTGGGGCGTTTTTGCTCCGCGCCCGGGAATGGGCCCGCTGGCTTGCGCTCGCCTGGATGGCGTTCCACGTCGTCCTAAGCGTCTTCCACACGATCCCCGAGTTGGCGATCCACAGCCTGTTCTTCGCGGTGCTGGCGTATTTTCTCCTTCGCCCCTCCGCGAGCCGCTATTTTCGCCCCGCTCGGACTTCGGCCGTATAGACACTACGCTCGCCGGCGCGCCTGGTCATTCGCCGCCCCTCCGCGACGGACTCAGTGCTTCACGGCGATGGCGGAAATCTCGATCTTGGCGCCCCCAATCAGTCCGGCCACTTGCACCGTGGCGCGTGCTGGTTTCGGATCCGGCATCAGCCGTTTGTAGACCTCGTTCATTTTCGGAACATCGTTCAGATCCGTGACGTATACGGTCACCGAAGTGATGTCCGTCATCTGGAAGCCTGCTTGCTTGACCACTTTTTCTACGGCGGCGATGGCGTTCGCCGTCTGCAGAGCGATATCGGTCCCCGTGACTTTTCCGTGTGCGTCGGGCCCTTGCTGGCCCGCCACATAGAGCGTATTGCCTGCGACGTAGCCGTCGCTGAACGGCATACCTTTCTTGAAGCCGATGGCTTTGTTTTGCGCGAAGGCGCCGGGTGAAAGGCATAACAACAGCGCGCATGCCAGCCACGGACCCAGCCGGCCTGGCCGCGAATTCGTCTTCGTTCCGTTTGATCTCACGTTGTCAATTCTCCCATGTGTTGGTTTCGGTTCGCGGAAGCGCGTCAGCGAACGCTTCCAGCCTTTGCCACTTCCGCCGCGAACACATACGTGGGCCCGAACATGTTCGAGCGGAACACAACCCACTTCCCATCCGGCGTGAAGCTTACATTCGGCTCAAGGCGGTACTGATGCCGCGACATATTGACTAACTTCTCGGTCCGGAAGACGCCGGGTTGCACAAACCCGGCGTTCTGCACACCCCGGTTTGGAACTAACTCCGGCTCGAACTGGTAAATCCATTCTCCGTCTGGGGCGTGCGCAACCTGCCCCGGATCGCCTCCATCGCCACAGAACAGCTTCCCGTCGCGCGACACATTGAAGTGGATCGACCACTCGTTCCGCTGCACGTGATACCACATCCGCGCATGAGTATCGACGCTGTAGCCCGCGACCCAGAAGTCCTCCCCACGAGGCGTCTGCAGGTCGTACCAGATGGTCTTGCCGTCCGCGCTCCAGAACTCGTGCCCGAAGATCTCCATCGCCATCGTCCGTGCGTGAACTTTCGTCAATTGCGTCCCATCGGTTCGAATCGTCCAGATCCGGTCCACCTTGTGCCACGGGCCTTCATGACAGAACATCAGCAGGGTTGGATCAGCCGGTGAGAAGAGCAGGTGATTCAGCCAGTCGCGCGAACGGTGGATGACGCGGATATCGCCCGTGTTGACGTTCATAGTGAACATCGCCATGGGCAACCGCGCCGCCCAACGTTCCTCCATCATTTGTCCCTTGTTCTTGGGTTGATCGAGCGCATGTACCTGCGCACCGCCCGCGAGACGCTGGCCCCCGAAGTCCTGACCGGCCGTTCCTTCGATGTAAGTTCCCGCGAGAAGTGTTTCATCGGCGTTCACGGTCGATACAGACCCGCGCGGCGGCAGCGCGCCGATGCGATGAGCCGCTCCGGAATCGATTTCAGCCCACCACGCTGCACCGTCCTTGACGTAGTAAACCCTCGCGTTCCTGCGTCCGGCTTCGAGCAGCCGTACCCGCCCGTCGACGATGCGCCTGGAAGCACGCGTCGCCAGATCGAGCACCGACACGCCGTCAGGCGTGGTGTAAACCATGCGTTTGCCGTCCGGCGTGTACCCGTTCTGGTTGAAATACAAGCTTGCGCTGTTGGGTTCGTCCGTCAACCGCACGACGCGGTGTCCGGTATCCGGATCCACCCACTCTCGCGGCGGCTCGCCGGCGGCGAGCGCGATCCCCACGGAAAGAGTCATCAGGAGAGCAAACCGTCGCATGGTTTCTTGAGTTTAGTGCGGGCGGCGCGTATACGACAATAGAAGAGGTGCTGGTTACGATTGACAATCCGCCGCCGCGCCCGGCGTGGCTCCGTGCTCCGGCGCCCGTGGGCGAGCGCTATCGCGGCATGAAAGACCTCGTCAAGAGGCTGAAACTGCACACGGTCTGCGAAAGCGCCGCGTGCCCCAACTCGGGCGAGTGCTGGAACCACGGCACGGCTACCTTCATGATCCTGGGCAACTTCTGCACACGCCGCTGCGGCTTCTGCGCGGTGCAGAAGGGAGCGCCGCTCGAAGTCGACTACGATGAGCCTCGCCGTGTCGCCGAAGCCTGTGTTGCGCTCGGCCTGCGCTACGCAGTCATCACCAGCGTGAACCGCGACGACCGCAAGGATGGCGGCGCCGAACTCTTTGCCCTCACGATTGCGGCAATCCGCGAACGCCTGCCGCATTGCAGAGTGGAAGTGCTGGTGCCCGATTTTCAGGGTTCGCACGCAGCCATGGATGTCGTCATGAACGCGCACCCGGACGTGCTGAACCACAACATCGAAACGGTGCCGCGCCTCTACCGTCAGGTGCGTCTTGGCGCCCGGTACGAGCGGTCGCTCGGCATGCTTGCTTACGCCAAGCGCATCCGCCCGCACGTTCCCGCCAAGAGCGGCCTCATGCTTGGTCTCGGTGAAACGCTCGATGAGGTCCGGCAGGTTATGCGCGACCTCCGCGAGCACAACGTCGACATCCTCACTCTGGGCCAGTATCTGCGACCATCGGCGAATCACTTGCCCATCCTCCGCTACGTGAGCCCCGAGGAATTCAGCTCACTCAAGCGCGAGGGCATGGCGATGGGCTTCGGCCACGTGGAAGCCGGGCCGCTGGTGCGCAGTTCCTACCATGCGCACGAAGCCGGCGAATCAGTCGAGCAGGGCCGATGCGGAAATTACGAGCCCACCCGCGGCGCGGAACTCGTTGAGCATCCGTAATTCGTTCTGAGCGGATAGCCCGCGCACGGCGTCCTGAACAATTTCGACCCGCCGCCCCATTTTGAGCAACGCGAAGGCGGCGTGCCGCACGCAAACATCCAGCGCGACACCGTAGACGACGCACCGCTCCACCGCCAGCGCCTCCATCAGCCTGGGGAAATACGGATTCGAGAAGGCGTCCACGCTCTGCTTTTCCACCAGAATCTGAGGCGCGTCGAAGCCAAGGTCCGCCCCAGCCGCGTTTCTCACAATCGCCGTCCGAGCACTCAGTGTCGCCGCCGGCTTCCGCTGCCCCAGCGTCCCCGCGACACAATGCGGAGACCAGGAGCGAAACTCCGCATCGTCTTCTAAGTGCGCATCCATGGTCGACACCAGAGGAATGCCTTGAGAAACCGCATGCGCATTCAACCGGCCGATCGCATCTACGATTCGCTCCGCGCCGGGCACATGCAACGCGCCGGCCGGGTAAAGGAAATCGAGCTGCGTGTCAATGTCAATGAATGCTGTCTTCACGCCTGTGGCTCCCGCCGGCTACCTCGCACGCGTTCGTAGAGCGACTTCAAGTCCGCACTATACTCCACCGGCCATGGCTCGTGTGTGTCGAACAGACTGCGCACCGTGGCGGGCAACTTGCGCACGCTTGCGAGCGTGTTCTCCCGTGCCGCGAACGCATCCGGCACCTTCTCCACCGGTTCGCCTCCGATGACGACCGGGCGCGACAGCGCGATTGGCGGCTCGGCGTCGTGGCACCCCATGCACTCGTTCGCGCAAGCGATCACATCATGACGCGGGAAGCGGAACACCTGTTTGGCTCCGGGCAGAGTGTGCTTGTCTTCGCTGAATTTCGCGGTGTAGCGTTTGTGCCCGTTCTCCTCGAGTTCCACCAGCTTGTAAATAACGCCCATGCTCGGTGAGTCCGCCGAGGTCGCCAAGTCCGTTCCCACGCCGTAAACGTCGATCGGCGCGCCGGCGGCGGTGAATTCGAGAATGCGGTACTCGTTCAGATCGCTCGTCGCCATAATCCGCGTCTCCCGCAACCCCGCTTCGTCCAGAATCCCGCGCACCGTTCGCGCTAATTCAACCAGGTTCCCGCTGTCCAGCCGCACGCCCCAGAGCGGCTGGCCGAGCGAAGCCGCCAGGCGGGCGCCTTCCACCGTGTCGAACGTATCGACAAGATACACCGTCTGCTCACCCAGCAAGTCCTGCAGTTTGCGAAACGCCTGGCGTTCGTTTTCAAAGGACAATACCCAGGAGTGAGCGGCTGTGCCGAATACCGGCAAACCGAAACGATGCCCTGCCGCCAGGCTGCTCGTCCCGACGCAACCGCCTACAAACGCCGCCCGTCCGGCCAGCGCGCCCGCTTCCGGCGAGTGCGCCCGCCGCGCGCCGAACTCCACCACGTCCCGCCCGCCTGCCGCCTCGACAATCCGCGAAGCTTTGGTCGCAACCAGCGACTGGAATCCGATCATCGATAGCAGATACGTCTCGACGATCTGCGCTTCGATCAGTGGCGCGTAAACCGTCAGGATCGGCTCTTCGGGAAACACCGGCGTACCCTCGGCCAATGCGAATATATCTCCCGTGAACCGAAAATCGGCAAGAGCGTCGAAGAACTCCGCCGGGATCCGCTTCAGTTGCGGAAGGGCTCGCAGGTAGTCGACCTCATCCCGCGAAAAGCGCAGATTTAGAAGATACTCGACGGCCTGCTCTAGCCCCGCCGCAATGACGTAGTTGCGGTACCGCGGCAGGCGGCGGAAAAACATCTCGAAGCACGCGCGCTCGCGGCCCCTGCCGGTGGCGAAATAACCGGCCGCCATCGTGATCTGGTACAGATCCGTGAGCAGCCCGGTGGACATTCTTTACTTCTTCTTCTCTGGGGCCGGTTTGACGTCGGAAGCCGCCTGCTCGATGTCCTTCATCGTTTTCCCGTCCACCAAGTAGAGCGATGTCTCACCCTCGCGCTGCCCGATGAAATCGGCCCCGGAAGCAGCAAACGCGGCCTTCTCGCTCTTCTTGCCGTCGTTCGAAACGATGTTGATATGAATCGCCGGTGTGCCGAACCCGCTGTCGACAAACTTGGCGGCCGTCAGGTCGCGCAACTTATCAACCAGGTTCTGCACACTTAGATTATCCAGCTTCTTGCCATTCTGGAACCAGTCCTCGCCGTTGCGCTGCAGTGAGTAGGACTTCGTCCCATCTTGAATATCCATGTGGCTGGGCTCGTTGAACCCGAAGTCGAATAGCTTTTTATTCCGGAAGTCGTCGAGCGTCTTGTCCACGCCGGTCCCGAGGTCGCTGGTTACTTTGTAAACACCGGTGACCGCGCTCGATTTTGCGTAGTAATCGCCGGCCTTGTCTTTCTTCACCGTGAGCGTCTGCGTCCCGCCGGAATCGGTCACCTTCGCTTCGGCCACCGGTGTTCCGCCCGCAAACGCCGCGGCCGCTTTCTTCGCGTCATCGGCGGAGACGCTCAGGTCCATCCGCGCTTCCTTCAACTTCCGCACCAGCTCGTCCACCTGCAATCCATCCGCTCGCATTGGCTTCGGTGCAAGAATCTGCCATTCGTTTTGGTTGTTCTTGCCGAACTCCACGGTCTTACCCTTCGCCGTCAAGTCGACGCGAGTAATCTTATCCGAATCGAAGGTCAGCAGGCGCTTGTCCCGAAGGTCATTGACGCTCTTGTCCAGACCGCTCTTGGCGTAAGTGGGAATCGTATAAACCTTCGAATCGCCCGCGAGTTCGGCGTAGCTGCTGCCGCCGGTCGGTAGGTCGTCGCCGGCGAGAATCGTCGTTATTCGCCCGCTGGTCGTGGCCACCGCGACCGTCAGGCTGGGATCCTTCAGCCCGAACTGCCCCAGGTCGCTTGGGTGGTCTTCCACCAGTTTGTCGGCGTTCAGCGGATTCAGCGCGCTCAGCAGTGAGTTCACGGTGTCCTGGTCCGCCCCGTACTGCTCCGGCGAAGTGATCCTCCACTGCCCGCCGGTTTTCTCCAGCACCACGGCCGGCGAACCTTTGTGAGTAATCGAAACCTTCGTCACCTGCGCCTGTGAAATGTCCACGAGCTTGACGGTCGCCGATGTATCCGGTTTGGCCTCCTCGGCGGCTTTCTTTTTGTTCGACCACCAAAGTACGCCTGAAAGGGCCGCCAGCAAGACGGCCGCGATCAGAAGTCCACGAAATTTCATCGGTCTATCTCCTACGCCACCAGACCATGATCCCGGCAAAGACGACAATGAGCGGCAGGAAGAACTGGCTGAACATGCGGATCATGCTCAACTGCGCGCGGTTCAAAGTCAGGCGTCGATCTTCCGGCTCCTTCGGACGGATGCTGATCAGATCTTCGTCGGAAGACAACCAGTTCATCATGTTGAGCAGCAGGTCGCGGTTGCCGTTGAACTTCAAGAAACCGTTGGCCGCAAAGCCCGAGTTGCCAACCACGACGAATCGCCCCTGGCCGCTGGGTTTCCCCGTTGTGTATGTACCTGCCGCGGCCATGGTAAAGGGACCGTGTTTGTCTTTTTTCGGATCGAGAGTAATCTCGCCGGGGCCCAGCGTGGCCGTGGCAAAGCTGCCGTCGGAGGAAGAGAACAACTTGTCCACTTGCGTCTTGCCGGCGTTCTTGATGTCGAGCGAGCGCGCCAGGGGGAAGCCGGTCGCCTGCCCTTTCATCGGAGACACGATGGGCTGAGACTCGTAACTGGTGACTAACGGCACCTCCGGTCCCAGACCTGCCAGTTGTCCGATCGGATTCTCATCGAGGATGAGATCCTTGTTCGCCGTGATGCCCCAGCCCGCCAGCATGTCGTCCAGTTTGTCGTTGGGGGCGATGTCGATCCGCCGCTGCTTCAGCGGCGGATCGAGCAGGAACAACGCCCGGCCGCCGTTTTCCACGTAGGTCTTCAGCGCCGCCACCGACGGATCCGCATAATCGGTCGTCGGGCCGGCCACGACCACAACCGTGCAGTCGCCCGGAATCGCCGCCGACTGCAGAAGGCTGATGGTCTTCGACTGGTAATCGTCCCTCGAGATCGTGTCCTTAAATGCCGAGAAGCCGTTGTCGCCGGTGTCATCCAACTGATGCTCCCCGTTGCCGCTGATCACGCACACGGTTCGCTGCCCGCCCTTGATCACGCGGACGATCGCGCCAGTGATGCCTTCCTCGGTCATGGTCTGGGCTTCTTCGTGCTTTTGCCCGATCTCAACGACGGCCGTGCCAAGGTTCTTGATGCCGTAAGCGCGAGTAAGCTGCGGGTTCTTCAGCACGTCCACGTAACGGACATGGACCTTCGGCGACAAGTTTGTATACCGGTCCAACAAGTCCTTCGCGCTCTGGAAGCCGGAGGTCTGGTCGAAATAGGTAATGTTCAAGTCCTGCTTCAGATCCCCAACGATCTTCTTGGTCTGATCCGAGAGGCTGTAGCGCTTGTTGGCGGTCGAGTCGAAACTCTTGTTGTACCGGTTGGCGAGGAAATTCGCCACCACCAGGATCGCCGCTACGACAAGGATGTACACCGTCACATAGGCGGCGTAGCGGGTTTGACGGGTATTCAGATTTCGTGCGTTCACGTTCGTTACGCCCTCCACCGCAAGCTTTCCATCGACCGCGAGGTGAGGAACAGCCCGAGGAAGATCAGGGAGACATAAAAGACGACGTCCTTGGAATCGATCACTCCCTTGGCGAACGACTCAAAGTGGGTGATCACCGAGCAGTAAGACAACACAACCGCCCAGGTCGCTGTTTCATAGCCGCTAACCCACTCGAGGACCCAGAGCAACAGGCAGACGCCGAAGGTCGCCGCGCCGGCGATGATCTGATTCCGAGTCATCGTCGAAATCAACGTGCCGACGGCGAGCAGCCCTCCGGCCTGCAACAACAGGCCAAGATAACCAACGGCAAGCGGCTTCCAGTCCGGGTTGCCGTAACGGAACAGGAATGAAAAGTTCAACGCCGTGAACAGCAGCATGCAGCCGTAAAGCGTCAATGCCGCGAGCCATTTGCCCAGAATCACCTCGATATCGCGGATCGGCGACGTGGCGAGTAACTCGATCGTACCGGTGCGCTTCTCTTCCGCGAACAGCCGCATGGTCATCATTGGGATGAAAAACAACCCCACCACGCTCACGTTCGACAGCAGTGGCCGGATGACGTACTCGTTTACGCTCATGGGGCCGCCTCCGCCGCGCATCTGGCTCTCGATGCCGATGATGACGAAATAACTGACGGCGTTCCAAAAGAAGAAGCCGAAGATCAGCCCGAACATCGTAAGCAGAAGGTAGGCGACGGGTGAAACAAAATAGCTGTCGATTTCTTTTTTCCAGATAATGGCGATATTTCTCATTCTTTTTCTCCGGAAACGGACGATTCGAGTGTCGGCGGGGCGCCGGTCAACTGCAGGAAGATCTCTTCGAGCGTGTGGGCCGCGGTGTGGAGTTCGTTCAGGTTCCAGCCCGCTTGCACCACGGCGCGGGCGATGTCGCCACGCACGACCTTTCCTTTTAGACTCTCCACTTCGAGCACCGCCAGCACCGGCGACGACTCGCGCAACACGACGCGGCTCACGCCGGCGACCTGTTCAAGTTTCTGGCGGACCGCGCCGGCCTCAATCGAGCCGTCGCGCCCGGACACTTCGACGCGGATCGTCTCGGCGCCGCGTGTTCCGGACTGCAGATTCTGCACGGAATCGGTCGCGACGACGCGGCCCTGGCTGATGATGATGACCTGCTCGCAAGTCTGCTCGACTTCGGGCAGGATGTGCGTGCTGAGGATGATCGTGTGGTCCCCGGCCAAGCCCTTGATCAGATCCCGGGTTTCGTTAATCTGCTTCGGATCGAGACCGGCGGTCGGTTCGTCGAGGATCAGGACGTCCGGGTTGTGTATGATCGCTTGCGCCAAGCCCACGCGCTGCCGATAGCCTTTCGAGAGCTTGCCGATGAGTTTGTGCTTCACGTCAGCAACGGCGCAGCGGCTGGACACTTCATCGACCCGTTGGTCCAGATTGGCGCCGGAAAGGCCCTTCAGCTTTCCGACAAACCGGAGATACTCGGCGACCTCCATCTCCGGGTATACCGGTGGTGTCTCGGGCAGGTAGCCGATTCGCCGCTTCACCTCCATGGCTTGCTCAAGCACGTCAAAACCCGCTACAGTCGCCTTTCCGGAGGTCGGAGGCAGGAAGCAGGTAAGAATCCGCATGGTTGTGGTTTTCCCGGCTCCGTTGGGGCCGAGGAAGCCGACGATCTGCCCCTTCTCCACCGAAAACGAAATGTTGTTTACCGCGACGTGACGCGCGTATCGCTTAGTAAGTCCTTCGACGGTTATCATTTTCACTCTTTCACCGTACTTAATAATTCGCGGCCGGCCGGCAGACCGGCATGTAAGCTGCAATCAATGGGCAAGGCCCATGACCTGAAACCCGGCGTCAACATACAGTACATTCGCGGTGACGCCCCGCCCAAGACCGCTCGCCAGGAACACGGCAGCGTCGCCGACCTCGGCCGGATCGGTGTTGCGCCGAAGCGGCGACAGCCGAGCGACACCTTCCAATACCTTGGAGAAATCCTTGATACCCCGGGCTGAAGCGGTCTTCACCGGGCCGGCCGAAATCGCGTTTACCCGGATGCCCGCGGGGCCGAGATCGCTCGCCAAATACCGCACGCATGCCTCGAGCGCCGCCTTCGCCACACCCATCACATTATAATTCTCGACGACGCGGACCGCGCCCAGGTAACTCAACGTGAGAATTGAGCCGCCGCCCGTCATCAGCGGCGCGAACGCACGTGCCACCGCAACCAGGGAGTACGCGCTCACATCCTGCGCCAGCAGGTATCCCGCCCGCGATGTTTCAACAAAAGGCCTGGCCAGATCATCGCGGTCGGCGAAAGCGATCGAGTGGACAAGCGTGTCAAGCGAAGGCACGACGCCGCGGACCGCCTCCACAAGCCGATCTACATCCCCGTCCTGCGTCACATCGCAAGCAAACGTGGCCTTGGCTCCTAGTTCCGCCGCGAGATCCTCGACCGTCCGACGCTGCCGTTCGCCCTGATAGGTGAGCAGGAGTTGCGCGCCCTCGCGGCGGTAGGCTTGGGCTATCGCATAGGCAAGGCTCCACTTATTCGCCAGACCGAGAATCAAGGCGGTCTGGCCTTCTAGCAGTTGTGACATGAAATCACTATTGTAGACGCACGACGACGGCAGGGGTGAGGGCGGCTCCGTCAGCGCGGACGAGCGAGCAACGGGCCCCCTGGGGTGGCCGAACCCGCACGGGAAGCGAGCCTCGGGACAATGGCATATTTGAAATGTGCGATTTGCAGGATAATCGCGGCCGCCGCGAAGTGGCTGTTGCCAGGGCGGTTACTGGGCGCCGCGGAACAGAAGCATTACCTTCATGGTTTGGAACATGATGTACAGGTCGAGCGAGAACGTGAGGTTCTTGATGTAGTAGAGATCGTATTCGAGCTTGACGATGGTGTCTTCCAGAGTGTCGCCGTATTTGTGGTTGATTTGGGCCCAACCAGTGATGCCGGGTTTCACGCAGAGGCGCTGGCGGTAGTAGGGGATCTGCTCGCTTAACACTTCCACGAATTCGGGCCGCTCCGGGCGCGGCCCCACAATTGACATTTCCCCCCGGAGCACGTTGAAAAGTTGTGGCAGTTCATCGAGGCGAAGCTTGCGGATCCAGCGGCCAACGGGGGTGATGCGGGGGTCGTCGCGGGTGGCCCAGACGGCTCCCGTACGGGCTTCAGCGTCGCGGTACATGGACCGGAACTTGTAGAGAATAAAGACACGACCGGAACGGCCGACCCGGCTTTGCCGGAACAGAATCGGCCCGGCTGATGTCAGTCGAACGGCGAGAGCCGTAAGCAACATGAGAGGGAGGGTGATCAGGACGCCGGCCAGCGCGATGGAGAAGTTATATACCGACTGGAAAGCAACGCGGCTGGGCCGGGGGCCGAGTTCGGCGGTGAAGATCAGCTGGGAGGGCCGGAGGCTCTTGGTGGGAACGCGGCCAAAGGCGTTTTCGAACAGGGTCTGCGCTTCCTCGATGATAATTCCCGAGAACCGCAGCTCAAGCAGATCGTGGACCGGCATGACCCCGCGGCGCTCGGGCATGTCCACAACGATACGGTCAGGTTTAATCTGCGGGATCAAACGACGGATATCGGCCAGTTCGCCCAGTAAGGGTACGGCGGCAGAATCCATACCGGCAGAGTCCTCGGCGAGGTAGCCGACGACCTGTAAGCCCATCTCCGGCCGTTCCGCAAGCCGGTCAACGATGTCGGACGCCAGCGGGGACCAACCGAGAAAAAGCAGGCGGCTGCGGCGGAGGGCGCGCAGGACGAGAACCTCATAGAGAATGCGCCAGGAGGGCAGCAGGATCAGCATGAGGGAACTGCCGAAGATCATGATCCATTTGGGAAGCGTGATCGAGGTCAGGTGGCCGTAGGTCAGTGTCGCCTGAACGAGGAACGCTATCCCCAGAACGAGGCAGATCTGCTGGACCAGCAGAATCTTGCTCTGGATCCGAAACTTCCAGTACAAATCGTGGAAGTAAATGCCCAGAATGACACAGCCCGCCACGACCCCAATCCGAAGCAGGCCGTTCTCGTCAAGGAAGAAAACTTCAGGGACGACACCCGGGGTGAGGAAGGCAGCTAGGGCGTAGCAAAAGAAGATGAGGATGGCTTCCGACACCAGCAGCCCAAGCACACTGGCCGGAACAAACACACGAAACAGGCGGATCATACGCGGTAAGTCTTGCCCACAGGAGACTCTATCATACCCGCCATAGGAAATTCGCGCCATCATTTTGAAAATGCGGCAGTAAATCGCTCTAGAGTGAATCGGGAGGTCGTAGGAAAACAGGCGGGAAGACAGCAAGGCGGCAAGGGCGGGCTGAGTGGGCTCAGATGCGGTTGACTGAGCGGCAAGGAATGGGGATAATGAATTCAGACCTAAACAGTCTGAGATTATGCTGAAGCTGACCAAGAAGGCCGACTACGGCCTGATCGCCATCAAGCACCTGGCGGTGCGGGCGGCTCAGGGCGAAGGGGGCGGTGCGGCCAGCGCCAAAGAGATAGCGGAGTGCTACGGGATTCCGCTGCCTCTGCTTTCCAAGATCCTGCAAAAGCTGGTTCGGGCCGGACTGCTGGCTAGCGAGCAGGGGACCAATGGCGGATACCGGTTGGCGCGGCCGGCCGAGACTGTCAACGCGCTCGAAGTCATCCGCGAGATTGACGGACCGATCATTCTGACAGCCTGCTTCACCGAACATGGCGAGTGCAGCCACACCGAGCGGTGTATTGTTCGAGAGCCGCTGCGGAAAGTACATGAGGGTATCCTCCAGCTTTTGGCGAGCATCACTATGGATGTGATGGCGCGCGACGACGAGGCGCCGCGCCTGTATGGTCTGGAACTGCCTGGCGGGATCGCCGCGGCGGGGACGCGACACGAAGGAACAACGGGATTATGAAGCTGCCGATTTACATGGACAACCACGCGACGACGCCGGTGGACCCGCGCGTCTTCGAGGCGATGAAACCCTACTTCACCGGGCATTTCGGCAATGCGGCAAGCCGGAATCACTCGTTCGGTTGGGAAGCCGAAGAAGCGGTGGAAAAGGCACGGAAGCAGATTGCCGAACTGATCGGCGCCACGGCGAAGGAAATCGTTTTTACGAGCGGTGCGACCGAGTCCAACAACCTGGCTCTGAAGGGCGCCGCCGAGATGTATGCCGAGAAGGGCAACCATATCATCACGGTGGCGACCGAGCACAAGGCGATCCTCGATACCTGTAAGCATTTGGAAAAGCACGGGATCCGCGCGACATATCTTCCGGTGAAACAGGACGGCTTGGTGGATCTCGACATGCTGCGGGACGCGATTACGGACAAAACGATCCTGATCAGCGTGATGTATGCCAGTAACGAGATCGGGGTGATTCAGCCCGTAGCGGAAATCGGAAAGATCGCCCGTGAACGTGGGGTTTTGTTCCACAGCGACGCAGTGCAGGCCGTCGGCAAGGTGCCCGTGAACGTGTTGAAGGACAACATCGAC
>JAJYCN010000325.1 GCA_021778335.1 Acidobacteriota bacterium
CTGGATGCCGTAGGTACGCGGCAGCCCGTAGCTGGCGAGCTGCGAGCGGTGGTTGCTATAGACGGCCCGGGTGATGACCGCGGTGTCCTCGACATTGTTGACATAGGCCTGGACGCGGAAGCGGTCAGCGCGTGGTGTCAGCCTTACATGGAATGAGGGCCATACGTAGGGGCGCAAACGTGCGGGGATTTCAGAGAAGCCATGCGCGGAATTTTAGAAGATTTCCGCTACGCCGCTCGGGTTCTGGGCCGGACTCCGGCCTTGACGGCGGTGGCGGTGCTTACGCTGGCCCTTGGCATTTTCGTCGCCACGACGGTATTTGGTTGGATCGACGGGTTGGTGCTGCACCCGTTCCGCGGCGCCTCGGGCGACGGACAACTCGCGGTACTCGAGACCGTGCGGTCGAACGGCATTGAGGACGACATCGTCTCCTATCTCGACGGACGCGACTTCGAAGCCGGCCTGCGAAGCATTTCCGGACTGGTGCTGCACCAAACGGCGCCGGCTTCGATCGGCGAGGGAGAGCGCGCCTATTCGGCGTGGTTCGAACTGGTTTCGGGAAACTACTTCGACGTGCTGGGCGTGAAGCCGGTGCTGGGCCGCGCGTTCGCCCGGGAGGAGTACGGCGACAGGGCCAAGGCGTTCACGGCGGTGATCAGCTACCGGGTGTGGCAGAGCTATTTTCATGGCGAGGCGTCCGTGCTGGGGCGCACGGTGCGGATCAACCGGTACCCGGTGACCATCGTCGGCGTGGCGCCTCCGGAGTTTCACGGCGATATTCCGGGAATCGGGTTTGACGGATGGGTTCCCGCGCGGCTGATCGGCGAAGGCGAGCGCGATGGGCGGCACTTCAAAGCCCTGGTGCGGCTCAAGCCCGGCGTGAGCGTGCGGGAGGCGAACGCCGAAGCGGCGACGGTTGCCGCGCGGCTTGCTCGCGCCTTTCCCCGGACCAACGCGGGGATCGGCGCCCGGATCGTACCGGCATGGAAGGCGCAGTCGGGGGCCTCCGGCATCCTGGCGTGGCCGTTGACCATTCTCGGGGCGGCCTGCGGACTCGTGTTGCTGATTGCGTGCGCAAATGTGGCCAATCTTCTGCTGGCGAGATCCGCGGCGCGGCAGAGGGAGTTCGGCATCCGCGCCGCCCTCGGCGCCGGTCCGGGCCGGCTGACGCGCCAGATGGTGTCCGAGAGCCTGCTTCTGGCGGCTCTGGCGGCGATGGCCGGGCTGCCGTTGGCGCTGTCGCTTCAGAACGCCCTGATCTATTTCGCGCCGCCCACGGGATTGCCGCTGAACCTCGACGTGCATCCGGGCGGCCGGGTGTTCCTGTTTGCGGCCGTGGTCTGCCTGGGCTCGGCCCTGATTTCCGGTCTGCCGCCCGCGTTTCCGCTGGCGCGGCGAAGACTTTCGGAGGTGCTGAAAGAAGGAGGAAGAGGCGAGACACAGAGCGGATACGCGCGGCGCCTCTCCGGGCTGCTGGTGATGAGCGAAGTGGGGCTGGCGCTGGCGGCTCTGGTGATGCTGGGACTATTTCTGAGGAGCCTCTATGGGCTCAAGAACACGCCGGCCGGTTTCGATGCCCGGAACGTGACGGTTTGCCGCCTGTTTCTTTCCACGAACAACTACACCGCAAGCCAGGAGCAACAGTTCTCGCGGCAGCTCCGCGCGCGCCTGCTTGCGGCGCCGGGGGTGACGGACGCGGCGTATTCCGACACGATTCCGCTCGGCTTCGGGCTCGGGAAGTGGACCAACGTCAAGGTGGACGGGTACGCGCCGAGGCCGGGCGAGAAGCTGGACTTGCATCACGCTTCGGTGTCGCCCGGCTACTTCGGCCTGCTGAAAGTGCCGCTTCTCGCCGGACGCGATTTCCGGGCCGAGGACAACGATAAGGCGCCTCGTGTCATGATCGTCAACGAATTTTTCGCGCGGCGCTTTTTCGGCGGACGCGATCCCGTGGGGCGCCGCGCGCAGGTTTTCGGCAAGCCGTTCACGATCGTGGGCATGGTGAAGGACAGCAAGTACCTCAGCTTGGCGGAAGCTCCGCAGCCCTACTTCTATATGCCGTTCGACCAGGAACACGACGGCAGCGGCGAAGGCGGCGTGGCGCTGTATGCGAGCACCGGCGGCGATGCCCGCGGCTTTGTCCCCGTCCTTCGCCGCGAGATGCCGGCGATCGATCCGGACTCGGCCGGCCTGACGGTGATGCCCCTGCCGGATTACATCTCGGCCGCGTGGTTCGGTCCGCGGCTGGCGTCGTTGTTCCTTGGGGTGCTCGGCGCGATTTCGCTGCTGCTGGCCGGCGTGGGGCTTTACGGGGTGATGGCCTACGCGGTGAGCCAGCGGACGCGGGAGATCGGCATCCGGATGGCGCTGGGGGAAAAGGCGGAAGGTGTGCTGGGGATGGTCATGCGGCGAGGGTTGCGGCTGACGGTGGCCGGGATCGCGGCCGGGCTCGCCGTTTCCTTCGCCGCGGCCCCGCGGATCGCACCGCTGCTGTACGGGGTAAGTCCGGCGGACCCGGTGAGCATCGTGGGCGCGGCGGCGTTATTGATTGCAGTGGGCGCTCTGGCGAGCCTGATTCCGGCGTTGCGGGCGACGCGGGTGGACCCGATCGAGGCGCTCCGGCAGGAGTGACCGGCCAGTTATTCGAGCACTCGTTGAAACTCGCCGACGATGCGGTACTTTTCGTCGTCCGGATCGAGGTCCCACGAAGGATACTCCGGGTTCAGCGACTCCAGCCGGATCCGCGTGTGCCGCCAGCTTCCCTCTTCCGCCGGCGCTTTCTCGCTCAAGTAGCGCTTGACGGTGTAGCGGTTGGCGCCGCCCGAGGTGGTGTCCTCGACCAGGACGAGACGGCCCTGGCGGGAGCCGGTGACGCCGTAGCGGAAGACGCAGAGACTGCCGTCGGGGATGAGCGGCTCCATGGAGTGGCCCTGGATCAGCGCCACGAAAAGGTCCGGCGTGACACGCAGGTCCTCCGGGGCTTCCACCCAACCTTCGGCGGTGATGTCTTCGTTTTCCAGGAACTTGCCCGCCGCCACGCGCAGCGTGTATTTTGGCAGGTGGGTGCGGAATTCGAGCACGTTCGACGGGACGTGGCGGCGGTAGAGGCGGTTCACCGTCCGCCCATAATCGTCCACCAGCGCGGTGTCAAACTCGCTGATCTGAACCGTGCCGGAAACGTTGGTCTCGAGCCAGGCAAGCAGTTCCCGTGCCCCCATTTCCCGAGCCTTTGCGGCCAGGTCTTCGGCTAGTAACTCGAGCACTTCGGCGTCTTCTTCTTCGGCGCCCATTTCCAGCCAGTCCCGCCGGAAACGGATGTGCAGCATATCCGTGGAAGCGTCCTCGACCAGCACGCCCACGTTTTCGGCGCCGCGCCCCGGCAACTCCACGCGGACTACGGCGTATCGCGCACTCCAGGTGGCCACCAGCGGGCCGGTCATAGGATGCAGGTATCCTCCAAATCTCGCTTATCGGTTAGGGGGCGAAAGGGTAATAACCCTTTCGTGCCCGGACCCGCATGTTCGGATAGTCCACCACCACGTCGATCTTCCGGAACACCCTCTTCTTGGCGTCGTCCGGAGCAATCGCCGGCGTGTAGCGCAAAATGTACTGCGTCGTCACCTCGCCCGCTACGTCCGTGATCGCCCGGAACATGCCCTGCGCCAGCTCCGACGAGTACCCGCCGCTGCCGAAAGCGAACTTGTAATTCCCGTCGTCCATCGGCGTCGAAAGGTAGCCCGAAATGTCGTCGTACACCTTCTGCAGCGGACTTACCACGCGTCCGCCGGTCTCCTCCGCCAGCCGCAGCAGGTTCCGCTCGTCCGGTGTGATGTCGCCGAAGGCCACCGTGCTCACCCCGTACACCGTCACAAGCTGCCTCTGGCACAACTCCAGCACCTGATCCAGCGTCCGCTTGCTCGCGTTGTCGTGCCCGTCGCTGATGATCACCAGGATGCGGCGCGGCTCGATCGGTTCGCCCTTCACCTGCCGGTGCTTGGTCAGCGCCATGTAAACCGCGTCGTACAGCGACGCCCCGCCCGCCGGCTTCAACTGCCGGATCTTTTCGGCGATCGCGTCTCCGTCGTTGGTCGTGTCGATCAGCAGCTCCGGCTCGTTCGTATACGTGATGAGAAACCCGCTGAACTTCGGATCGCCCGGCAGCAGCGTCAACGCCAGCTCGGAGGCCGACTGCTGGTAGTGCTTCCACTGCAGCCGCGACGCGTTGCTCATGTCGATGACAAATCCAACCACGACCGGCTGATTCCGGTCCCGGTTGAAGTACTGGATCGTCTGCTCCTTGCCCTCGTCCAGGATCTTGAAATCTTTCTCGTCCAGGTTCGAAACGAAACGCCCGTGGTCGTCGGTCACCGTCACCGGCACCACAACCTCGTTCACCTGAACCTTGATGTTGGTGTTCCCGCCCTCTTTCGGCGGCTCGGCCTGCTGAGCCTTCGGCTGCACCACCTTCGCCGTCTCAGCCTGTTGGGCGGGCGCGGGAACGGCGGCAAGGCCGGCAGCTAAGGCTAAGAACACAATCGACGAACGGAGTTGCATGGGATAAAGACGCCTGATCTCGATTATAGCCGCGCTTCCGCCCGTTTAGCGTAGTCCCGTCCCCTCGGCACGCAAACTTTCTACCGCTCCACCCGCCCCGACCCCGCGCCCTTGGCCAGCGCTTCGACCTCCTGCCGCGTAAACCGGTTGAAATCCCCCGGAATCGAATGCTTCAGACACGACGCCGCCACCGCGAATTCCAGCGCCTCCCGCGGCCCGGAAAGCTCCTGCAACCCGAAGATCAGTCCGCCGGCGAAGCTGTCCCCTCCTCCTACCCGGTCCACAATATGCGTCACCTCATAATGCCGGCTGAGCAGAAACTCGTCCCGTGTATGCAGACACGCCGACCACCCGTTGTGGCTCGCGCTATGGCTCTCCCGCAGCGTGATGGCGAGCATCCGCAGGTTCGGATACGCATTCAGCACGTCCTCCGCCAGCCGCCGGTAATGCTCCGGATCCAGCTTCCCCGCGTGCACGTCGCTCTGCGCCGCAATTCCCAGCGCCGCCTGGCAGTCCTCTTCGTTCGCCACTCCCACATCGGTCAACGCAAACAGCGCCGGCATCACCTCCCGCGCCTTCTTCCCGTACTTCCACAAATTCTTCCGGAAATTCAGATCGCAGGAAACCGCCGCCCCCCGCTGCCGCGCCGCCCGCATCGCCTCCAGCGACAACTCCGCCGCGCTCTCGCTCAACGCCGGCGTGATCCCCGTAATGTGGAACCACGCCGCCCCATCGAGCGCCTTCTCCCAGTCCACCGCCCCCGGCCGGGCAAGCGAAATCGCGCTCTGATCCCGGTCGTACACCACCTTTGAAGGCCGCTGGTTCGCCCCCGGCTCGACAAAGTAAATGCCGAATCGCCCCGGCGAGGCCAGCACGAAGCTGTCGTCCACCCCGAACCGCCGCAACTCCCCGCGGAACGCGCTCGTGATCGGATTGTCCGGCAGCAGCGTCACGAACCGGCTCCGCGCCCCGAACCCGGCCAGCGCCACCGCCACGTTCGCCTCGCCTCCGCCAAAGGTCGCCTGAAACATCGGCGACTGCAGAAACCGCTCAAATCCCGGCGGCGCCAGCCGCAGCATGATTTCCCCAAACGTCACGGTGAGAGGCATAACTTCCGATTGTAGGGCAGAGGCGGCGCGAGGCGGCGGATTTCGCTCCGTGATGCGCTATGCTAAGACGGAACCGGAAATGGCTGTGCGCGAGCGCATCGGGGAAACTCTCAAAGAAAGGGGCGTCCGGCTCACCCGCCAGCGCCGCATCCTCCTCGACCTCCTCGAGGATTCCGGCGAACATCTCGACGCCGAACGCCTCTACGACCTCGCCCGCCTCAAGGACCCCAAGCTCAACCGTGTCACCGTCTACCGCACTCTCAAAATGCTGAAAGACGGCGGCCTCGTCGACGAACTCGACCTCATGCACCATGCGGGCGACCAGCACTACTACGAAACCCGCCGCAAACAGGAACACGCCCACGTCGTCTGCCTCGGCTGCGGCCGCGTGGAAGAGTACTTCGGCGAACCGCTCGGCGAGCTTCGCCGCCGTATCGCCGCCAAGTTCTCGTTTGAGGTCGTCGTCGCCCGCACCGAGGTCGGCGGCTACTGCGCCGCCTGCCGCGCCGCCCGCGCCCGAAAACCCCGATGACCGAAACCGTCCTCCCCGAACGCCTCGCCGGCGCAGGCCTCACCATCGTTAACCCCTCCGGCAACCGCACTCGCGTCGCCATCCGCGAATTCCCCTTCCTCATCGGTCGGCAGGCGGGTAACCATGTCGTCCTCCGCGACAACCGCATCTCCCGCGTTCACGCCCGGATTGTTCTCGAAGACCGCGACCT
>JAJYCN010000326.1 GCA_021778335.1 Acidobacteriota bacterium
GGGCGGCGGAGATGGAGGGGGAGAGGTGGGCGATTCCGTCGAAGGCCAGGATGCGGTTTTGCCAGGCGAGGTCGAGGAGGGCGTTGCGGCGGGCGGGAAGCTGACGGACGGGGTCGAGGGAGGGGTCGAGGATGGAGCGGATAAGTTTTGCGGCGATGGACTTGCCGGAGCCGGCGGGGCCGGTGAGGACGAGGATGGGATAGGGTCCGGTGGGGCGGAGGGCGGCGGTGAGCCAGAGGTGGATGCGGGTGAGGTCTTCGGCGGGAAGGGGGAGGAGGCGTTCGAGTCCGGAGGGTCCGGAGTTTTCGACGGGCGTTGGGAGGGCGATGGTGGAGTCGGCGCGGCGGAAGAGCGGGGAGGGTTGCGGGAGGACGGAGAAGCCGGCGGCGTCGATGGATAGTGTGTGGCCGGCGGCGTCGGCGAGGTCGAGCAGGAGGGAAGAGGGGTGGAAGGGGTCGCCGAGGGCGGCGATGCGCAGGGCGACGGGGCGGGCGGGGTCAGGGTTATAGAGGGCGAGGGCTTCGAGGGTTTCGATGGCGGTGCTGAGGGCCGCGTGGGATGGGGACTCGCCGTAGAGGGAGACGTAACCGGCGAGGAGCCATTGGCGGAGGCGGGCTCCGCGGATGGGCCAGATTTCGCAGCCGGATGTTCCGAAGGAGACGGCGGCGCACGGCTGGCCGGTGAGGGCGGCGAAGGGGGTAACGGCTTCGGCGAGAGAAAGAAGGCGGCGGGGAACAGATTCGCGGGTTGCCACGCGCGCGGGGTTAGGGGTTTGGGACATGAGTGTGCTCCTGGCACGAGTGGAGCACGAGGGGCGGCGGAGCGCGGGCGAGCGCTGCCCGCACTGTGTTGAAAGTGAACGAGTTAGATCCGGGAAGAATTTTGTGACCGAGGCCCGGCGGTTAGCGCGGGGCGTAGGTTTTTTCGTATTTGTTGCGGGAGTTGTAGACGGTGAAGCCACCGTCTGAGTTGGCGATGAGGCGGAGGTAGAGGCCCTGGCATTTTTCGTCGATGTTGGCGACCATCGGGTCGGGCGAGTTGTGCGCGCTGCCGCCGGCGAGGGCGAAGTGAAGCTGCCAGAGGTCCTCGAGTCCGGGGGAGTCGTGGACGGTTTGCCAGGCTTGGGGGCTACCGCCTTTGCGGGCGCCGTTGTCCATGATGGCGACGCGGGGGTGGAGGGCGTCGACGAGTTGGGGGCTGTTGGAGAGGAACATGCCGTGGTGGGAGACGACGAAGACGTCGGCAGTTCCGATGGGGTTGTTGGGGCACATGAGGGCGAGTTCCTTGTTCCAGGTGAGGTCGCCCAAGTCGACGAGGCGGAACTTGCCTAACTGCATGAAGATGCCGACGGAGCGGGCGTTTTCGCTGGGGTCGTTTTCATGCTGGGCGGCGTTGGCGCAGAAGGGGTTCGGCTGACCGGCGCCGGGCAGCGGGGTGGTGATGTGGTTGCCGTCGGCGGCGACGACGGTGATATCGAGGCCCTTGACGGGAATCTTGTCGCCGGGTTTGACGACCATGTGGCCGGAGGCCTTGGGGAGGGTGCGTTCGTAGTCGGCGTAGTCCTCGCGGGTGACTTTGGAATCCTCGCGGTTGGGGCCGTGATCGACGAAGGTACCGATCTTCATGAGATTGGCGAGGGCCGGGACGCCGCCGACGTGATCGCGGTGGTAGTGGGTGATCATCACGTAGTCGATGCGCTTGATGTGGGCTTTCTTGGCGGCGAGTTTGATGCGCTGGGCGTCGCGGCCGTCGAAGCCGCGCCAGCCGGTGTCGACGAGGAGGGATTGGCCGGAGGGGGCGACGAAGAGGGTGGCCTGGCCGCCTTCGACGTCGATGAAGAATACGTCGAGGGTTTTGGCGGCGCGGGCGGGGGCGAGCGAGAGCGCGGCGAGCGCCACGGCGAAGAGGGGGAATCGGGCCATGCGGCGAATCGTATCACATCCGTGTAATATGCTTGGAACAGGCAGGATGCGCGGCGCGTATCCTCAATTAGAAGTACACGATGCCTTACTGCAGCCAATGCGGAACCCAGGTTCGGAATTCGGACGCTTATTGTGCCTCCTGCGGCGCGGGCCAGCCCAAGTCGAGCGCCGGGGCCGACGTTTTTGCGGGCATCAATGCGAAGACGGCGTCGCTGCTGTGTTACGTGCCTGTGGTTGGGTGGATTGCGGCGATTGTGGTGCTGGCGAGCAACCGGTTCCGGCATGATGCGCGGGTGCGGTTTCATGGCTTTCAGGGCCTGTACCTGTTCGTGGCATGGCTGATCGTGAGTTGGGTTGTCGACCCGCTGTTTCATTTTCCGGTGGCGCCGGGTACGGAGATTCACCGCGCGATCCCCGAGCTACTGAAGGCGATCCTGATCGGCGCGTGGATTTTCATGATGATCAAGGTGAGCCACGATGAGAATTACGAGTTGCCGATTTTAGGGGAGTTGGCGCACAAGTCGGTGGCGGAGCAGCGGTAGGGTGGAAGGGGTGGCCGGACGCCGGGGTGGGCGGCCGGCCGGATGGGTAGTTAGTGACCGTCGCCGTCGCCGTCGTGGCCGGCCGCACTGGTTAAGTGGACCGAGTCCCGCGGCGAAGAAGACGAAGTGGTTTGGGACTTGGGTTGCGGCTGCGCGGGGGGCGTAGCCGGGGTTGGAGCGCTGGGGGCGCTCGATACGGGATTAATCATCATTAGAACGAAACTCCTTCCCCGTTTGTATCGGCTTGCGGCGGCGTTTCTTTAGGGGATGCGAGGGGTCCGGTTGGTAAACTCAAGGGGTGTCTCGAACGTTTCTTGCCGGAGTTGCCGGGTTTCGTGGTTACAGCGGCGCTGAGTTAGTACGGTTACTCGGGCGCCATCCCGCCATCGAGCCTGTGTTGTTGGAGCATCGCGAGGATGCGGCCGCGGAGCCGGAGGCGCTGAACCACGCTTCGCCGTGGCTGAAGATCCGGTGCACGCCGGAGGAGGTGCGCGCGGAGGGTTTGAACGCGGTGCTGCTGGCGACGCCGCACGAGGTGTCGCTGGAACTGGCTCCGAAGATGCTGGCGGCGGGCGTGAGGGTGATCGACTTGAGCGCGGCGTACCGGCTTCCCGCGGCGACGTTCGCGCGATGGTACAAGATGCCGCACCCGTCGCCGGAACTGCTTGCCGAGGCGGCATACGGGTTGCCGGAAGTGAACCGGAAGAAGATCGCGGGCGCGCAGCTTATTGCGAATCCGGGGTGCTATCCGACGGCGGCGAATCTTGCGATTGCGCCGTTGATTGAAGCTGGCGTGGTTGACCGATCCGCAGGGCTGGTGTGCGACGCCAAGAGCGGCGTGACGGGCGCGGGCCGCAAGGCCAGCCTGCGCACGAGTTTTGCCGAGGTGGCTGAAAGCTTTTCCGCGTACGCGGTGCTTGAGCACCGCCATGTGCCGGAAGTGCTGATGGTGAGCGGGCTCGATGAGGATGAGCTGAGTTTCACGGCTCAATTGATTCCGATCAACCGGGGCATTCTGGAGACGGTGTATTTTCGCTCGCGCAACCTGCATTCGGAGCGCGACCTGCTGGCGATTTACGCGGCCCGCTATGCGGATGAACCGTTTATGTATGTCAGCCCGTCGGGGAGCATTCCGGACCTGCGCGCGGTGAATTACACGAACCGTTGCGCAATTGGCGGGGTGTTCGATGCGAAGACCGGACGGGGCGTGGTGGTGAGCGCGATCGACAATCTGCAGAAGGGCGCGGCCGGGCAGGCGATTCAGAATCTGAATCTCGCCTTCAGTCTGCCCGAGACCATGGGCCTTGCATGAGGGTTCTGATTAAGCTGGGGGGGACGCTGCTTGAAGCGGAGGGCTCGCGGCGGCGACTTGCGCGGGAGATTTCGGGCGCGCGCAAAGAGGGTGCGGAGATCGCGGTCGTCCATGGGGGAGGAAAACAGCTCACCGCGTTTTTGAAGGAGCGCGGGGTGGAGAGCCGGTTCGTGAATGGGCTGCGGGTGACGAGCTCCGAGGTGCTGGATTCGGTGATTAAAGTGGTGGCGGGGAGCGTGAACCAGTACCTGGTGAGCGCGTTTATCGCCGAGGGGGCGGAGGCGGTGGGGTTGACGGGGGCGGATGCGATGCTTACCGAGGCGGAGCCGCTGAATCCGGATTTGGGCTTCGTTGGCAAGCCGGTGCGATCGAACGGGAGGCTGCTGCGGGTGCTGACGGCGGAGGGTTATCTGCCGGTGGTGGCGTGCGTGGCGGGGGACCGGAACGGCGCGCTGTACAACGTGAATGCGGACCAGATGGCGGTGGCGTGCGCGATCGGGTTCGGAGCGGAGAGGCTGTTCTTCTTTACCGATGTCGAGGGCGTGCTCGATGGCGAGGGGCGTTTGTGCGAGCGGCTTGACGAGCCGGCTTGCCGGCGGCTGATTGAATCCGGCGCGGCGACGGGTGGGATGCAGGCGAAGCTGGAGGCCGCTTTGACGGCGGTGCGCGGCGGGGTGGGCGAGGTGTTGATTGCGGGCGGGGCGCGAGAGGGGTTGGCGGAGGCGCTGCTTCGCGGGGAACAGATCGGGACGACGATTGCAGTTTGAGGCTGGTTAACTCCAGCTCATGCGGCGGCGGCCGGTGAGGGCGTGATAGACGCCGAAGAAGGCGGCGGCGTTGACGCGGCAGAAGTAGAAGGGCAGGCGGAGGAGCTTGGGGTGCAGTTTCCAGATGCCTCCGAGCGCGGCGAGCGAGTAGAAGGCGAGTTGAGCGGCGAGCAGCAGGCGGTAGAGGGGCGCGTTTGACAAGAGAAAGTTGAGGCCGAGGGCGGCGAGCATCGCGAACGGAGCGAGGAGGCGCAGGCCTTTGTGCGAGAGGAAGAAGAACGCGCAGAGCGGGCGGGGCGGCCAGAGGAAGCCGCGGAGTTCCTTCATCTGCTGGACATTGCCGGCCATGATGCGGACGTGGCGGCCGAAGCCGCTCATCTCGTGGGCCTCCTCGTAGGCGACGGCGGAGGGGTCATAGGCGACGCGGCGGCCGCGTTGGGCGATGCGGACGGGGATGACCCAATCGTCATTGATGGTGCCGGGCGGAGGGAACGGGTAGAGGTCCTTGCGGATGGCGTACATGGAGCCGTGCGCACCGAGGGTCGAATCGAGAGCGGCTTCGGAGCGCTTGAGGAAGCTTTCGTAATACCAATAGATTTTCTCCTGCGCGCCGGTGAGGGAGGAGTCTTCGCCGCGGATGCGGTAGATTCCTCCGGCGGCGCCGACACGGGGGTCGGCGAAGTTCGAGACGAGGCGGCGGAGGGAGTTGGGGGCGAGGATGGAGGCGGCGTCGGTGAGGACGACGATTTCGCCGGTCAGTTGGGGGACGGTTTCGTTGAGGGCGACGATTTTGCCGCGGTTGATGGGGTAATCGAAGATGCGGACGCGGCTGGAGGCGCCGAGGCGTTCAGCGCAGGCGCGGGCGAGGGCGACGGTGGAATCCTTTGAGCCGTCGCTGGCGATGGCGATTTCGAGTTTTTCGGGCGGATAGTCGAGGGACAGAGCGTTTTCGATTTTCGCTTCGATGACGGCGGCTTCGTTGTAGGCGGGGATGAGGAGGGACGCCTGGGGTTCGATTTCTCCGCGATGGATTTCGCGGGCGAAGAGCAAACGCAGCAGGAGGAGCGCGAGGGGGTAGCCCGCGAACGGGTAGACGACCAACGCGGCGGAGATCCAGAAGATCCAGGCCGCCACTGCTACATCACCGGGCCGATGCGCCAGGGGACAAACTCTTTGTGTCCGAGGCGCTCGCTGCACGTCCTCGCGCCGGAGGCGGTGCGCAACACGAGTTCGAAGATCTCCCGGCCGACCTGTTCGACGGTGGCGTCGCCCGAGGCGATGCGGCCGGCGTTGACGTCCATGTTATCCCTCATGCGGTTGTAAGTTGGCGAGTTACTTGCGATCTTGATCACCGGCACGGTGGGAAAACCGATGGCGCTGCCGCGGCCGGTGGTGAAGGCGATGAGGTTCGCGCCGCCGGCGGCGAGGCCCGTCAGGGAGACCGGGTCATAGCCGGGCGTGTTCATGAAGACGAAACCGGCGGAACGGACTGTTTCGGCGTAACCAACGGCGTCCATCAGCGGCGAGGAGCCGGCTTTCGCGATTGCGCCGAGGGATTTTTCGACGATGTTGGTGAGGCCGCCTTCCTTGTTTCCGGGCGAGGGATTGTCGTCGAAGCTGGCGCCCGGGAACTGGCGGAGATACTGCTTGTACTGTTCGACAAACCCGAGTAACTTCTCGGCCACGGCGCGGTTTCTGGCGCGCTTGACGAGTAAGTGCTCGGCGCCGAAGATTTCGGTGGTTTCCGCCAGGACCGATGTTGCGTTGATGGCGGCGAGTTTATCGCAGCAGACTCCGAGCGCGGGGTTCGCC
>JAJYCN010000327.1 GCA_021778335.1 Acidobacteriota bacterium
CTACAAGGTCCTCTTTGGCGAAGGCGTCGTGAAGTGGAAAGAGGTGCTCGCCGCGGCCGAAAAGACCGGCGGCGCCCAGTACTTCCTCATCGAGCAGGAAGGCAGCCGGTTCGATTCGCTCGAAACCGCCCGCCGCTGCCTGGCCAACTACCGCCACGTCATTCCGGCCTGAAGGCGGCAGCGAAGCGATTCCCCTCGCCCCGTCCGCGATTCATAATCGTTTCGGGCTCATCTTGTATGAGAAAGGACTCTCAGGAGAGCCCTGGCCCGGCCCCATGCTATCGTGAGGGAAGTGTCTCTGCCGTTGAATTTTCAGGTAGCGCAGTATGAGGGCCCGCTCGACGTCCTGCTCGATCTGATTCGCAGGCAACAGATCAACATCTACGACATCCCGATCGCGCAGATCACCGCTCAGTACCTGGATTACATGCAGAAAGCCCTCGAAATGGATATCGAGTTGGGCGCCGAGTTCGTCTACATGGCGGCCACCCTGATCCACATCAAGTCGAAGCTTCTGCTGCCGACGGATCCGGAACTGGAGAAGATTTCACCCACCGAGGACCCCCGAAGCGAACTCGTGGAGCGTCTGCTCGAGCACGAGCGGTTCAAAAACGCGGCCGAAATGCTCCAGCAGAAGCGCCTCCTCGAAGAAGCCGTATGGTCCAACCCGCAGTTGGAGCACTTCGTCAGCGAAGACGATACGCCGGACCTCGCCGTTTCCCTCGTCGACCTCGTGAAGGCGTTCCAACAGGTGCTCGAACGCACGCGCTCGCGCCCCGTTTACGACATCACCAAGGAAGACGTCACCATCCCGGACATGATCCGCTTCCTCGAAGCGAAACTGCGCCGGGCCCGCCCTTCCGACGACCTCTCCTTCGTGGGACTTCTCGAAGCCCAACACAGCCGCCGCGCCATGATCTGCCTGTTTCTGGCGATACTGGAGTTAGTACGCCGCCAAGCTGTCGTGCTCACCCAGCGCGAAGCCTTCGGCGACATCGGACTGAAAAAGCACGCCGAATTCGAGCAGGCTATGGCGCAGGGCACGCCCCTCGAATCGATCGAACAGGAATACAGCTAGAAACGCATGGAACCAGTGGAACCCCAGGCCGCCCCGGTTGAAGCCGGAGAGCGGGAAACGGATGGTGCACCCGAACTCACGCCCGCCGAAGAGATCATCTCGGCGGAACTGCTCGCCGAAGACACCCGGCCCAGCGACGACGAGGAAGCCAGGGCCGCACTCAAGGCCCTGATCGAAGCCGTCATCTACATTACCGACGAACCTCTCTCGGCCCAGCAGATCGCCGCCGCCGTAGAGCAGCCGATGGAAAACGTGGTAAGCATCCTCGAGGAACTCGGCCGCGACTACCAGCAGCCCTCGCGCGGCCTCAGCATCCGCGAGCTCGCCGGCGGCTACAAGTTGTCGACCAAGCCCGAGCACCATGAGGCCATCCGCCGCTTCGTCAAGAATCTCAAACCGCCGCTGAAACTCTCCCTCGCCGCTCTCGAAACCCTCGCCGTCATCGCCTACAAACAGCCGATCACCGCGCCCGAAATCATGGAGATTCGCGGTGTGCAGGGCGCCGGCGTTCTCAAAACCCTCATCGAACGAAAGCTCGTCGCCCCGGCCGGCCGCAAGGCCGTCGTCGGAAAACCGATCCTCTACAAGACCACCAAGGACTTCCTCATCCAGTTCGGCCTCAAGGACCTCAGCGAGCTGCCCACCCTGAAGGAATTCGAGGAACTCAGCCGCCTCGCCATCGGGGAGCCCGAGCCGCCCGAGGCGCCCCAAGAAAGCACGCCCGGGCCGGAAGCCGCTCCGCCAACCGAAGCGGAAAACCCCGAAGCCGCCGCCGAAGCCCTCGAAACACCCGACGTCCCCGCGGAGAGCACCTAGCTTTGCCCGAAGAGCGCCTGCAGAAAATCCTCGCTCACGCCGGCATAGCCAGCCGCCGCCACGCCGAAGAGCTCATTACCGCCGGGCGCGTCCGGGTCAACGGCGTCGTCATCGCCGAACTCGGCGCCAAGGCCGACATCTCGCGCGACCATATCAAGGTTGACGGCAAGCTCATTCACGCCCCCGAAAAGCTCGTCTACCTCGCCCTGAACAAACCCAAGAACTGCGTCACCACCGTTTCCGATCCCCAGGGCCGCGAAACCGTCATGAAGTTCGTCCGCGGCGTCAAGGCGCGCCTCTACCCCGTCGGCCGCCTCGACTACGCAAGCGAAGGCCTGCTGCTTATGACCAACGACGGCGACTTCGCCAACAGGATCACCTCCGCCCGCAACCACGTCGTAAAGGTTTACGAGGTAAAGGTAAACGGCCCACTCACCCCGGACCAGGAACAGCAGTTCCGCGACGGGATTCGACTCGAAGGACGCAAAACCGCCCCGGCCGGACTGCGCCTCCTCCGCCGCGCCGAAAATCCCTGGTACGAAGTTCGCCTGGTCGAGGGCCGACAGAACCAAATCCGATTGATGTTTCGCCACTTCGGAAAAATGGTGGAGAAACTCCGCCGCGTGAAGATCGGATTCCTCGAACTCGGAGACCTGCCGCCGGCAGCATTCCGACACCTCTCTCCCGCCGAAGTCGCCCGCTTCCAGAAGACCTTAGCCTTCGAACAGAGCCGGACTCATGCCCCTGGAGAAGAATGAAATCGCGGATCTCCTTCGCGCCAGCCGTGTGATCGCGGTCGTCGGCCTGTCGTCCAACCCTCTGCGCCCGAGCCACGGCGTCGCCGGCTACATGCAGCAGCACGGATACCGCATCGTCCCGGTGAATCCCCAGGAAACCGATGTCCTCGGCGAACAAGCCTACCCGAGCCTCGACGAAGTGCCCGGAAAAATCGACATCGTCAATATCTTCCGGCGTAGCGAGTTCGTCCCGCCCATCGTCGAGGATGCCATCCGGCTCGGGGCTCGCGCCGTATGGATGCAGGAAGGCGTCATCCACGAAGAAGCCGCCGCAAGAGCCCGCGCCGCCGGTCTCATTGTCGTCATGGACCGATGCATCCTCAAGGAGCACCAGCGTCTGGCGCGCTGATTCCGCGCCTACAGCCAATACTCCCAATGCTCGGTGGCGATCACGTACCCGCACAAACACGCGTTCGTGACCGCGTGGACCAGAATGCAGTCTCCCAGCGAACGGGTCCGGATCATCCAGGCGTTGTAAATTAGTGCCGTCGCCAGACCCACATCCCAATACGGACCGTGCTCGAGCCCGAATAGAATCGCGGTCGCCACAAAAGAGAACCAGCCGAAAGCGCCCAGCGGTATCGCTTCGAAATCCGGCGAGATCAGCCACCGCATCAGCCAGGCCCGCCAGAACAACTCCTCGATCACCGGCACAATCAGCACCGCCCGCGCGCACCGCGCCAACAAAATCCACGGATCGCGTCTCAGTTGCTCCGGAATCGAAATATGAATCATTCCGGTCAGTTCATTCTGAAACAGCCACGAATCCCGATAGCCGTGAATCAGCACGTCGGGCGCGATCCAAAGCAGGAAAACAGCCACGCCCAGGCCGACGCTCAGCGGAATCTGGCGCGCTTTGTAGCTCACCACATCGCGCGAGAAAACCCAGATCGCCAGCGCGGGCAAAATGAGCCGTAACGGAGCGTCTATCTGCGCCGGAAGCATGTCCCCCACGGGCAACAGCGCGAGGAAAATCGCGAACGGCGCCACGTAGGCCACACTGGGCCGCTGTAACAGCGCGGAGAGCTTCACCGGAGCAAAAGTCAGCTTGCCTTCGCCATGAGTTCCTTGATGCGGCGCTGCTCGTCCTGAGAGGGCTTTTCACCCATCGCCGTATCAAGTTCCTTCCGCGCCGACGTCTTGTCGCCCTTCTGCAGCAACGCCATCGCCAGGTGGATCCGGAATCGGGCGCTGTCCGGCGCCTTCGCCACAAGATCCTGGAACATCTGCAAACCCTCCTCGGTCAGGCCCTTCCGGGTGTAAATATAGGCCAGCGTGTCCTTGATTTCGAGATTGTCCGGCAATTGCTGGCTGGCCCGTTGCGCCATCGTCAGAGCCTGGTCTAGGTCCCCTCCCGAGTCGGCGCTCATGTACGCCAGGTTGTTCAGCGCAACCGCCTGGTTCGGGTCCATCTTCAGCACCGCTTCGTATTGTTGCCTCGCCTCCTCGTCCCGTCCCAGGCTCTGATAAACAATCCCCAATCGCAGCGGCGCCCCGGTGCTGTTCGGCGAGAGCTGATACGCTTTCTTGAGCGCCTCGATCCCCGGCTCCGCCTGCCCCGCGCGAAGCTCCGCTTCTCCCAATCGCATATACAGATCTTCCGCCTTCGGGTTCGACGCAATGAGCTGGTTATAGTTCTGAATCGCCGGAACGTACTGCCCCGCCATCGCCTGCGTATTCGCCAGCATGAAGCGGAAGAAATCGGCGTTCTTCCCCTTGGCCAATGCTCCTTCGAGTAACTGAATCGCCTCCTGATACTTCCCCTGGCGGTCCTTGGAATCGGCCAGACCCGGCAATCCCCGCGCGTCTCCTGCCTTGATCAGAGCCTCATAGCCTTCGTCGGCGGCGTCGTATTTCCCTTCCAGGAAATTGACCGTCGCCAACTGGTAGACGGCGTCGCGGTCGCTCGGCATCACCTTCAGGAACGCGTCGAGGTCCTTCCGTGCGTCCTCATACTTCTTCAGACTGATCTCCGCC
Organism: Acidobacteriota bacterium; assembly: GCA_021778335.1. Lineage (GTDB taxonomy): Bacteria > Acidobacteriota > Terriglobia > Bryobacterales > Bryobacteraceae > JAJYKC01. The sequence goes on from JAJYCN010000327.1 coordinate 4,669, forward strand.
GAACTCCGCAGCATCAACGCCGACAGATTCCCGGGCTCATTTGACAGCACGTCCGTCATCAGTTGCGCCGCGCGCGCCGGTTCCTCGCGGTAGATCGAAACCTGCGCCAGCGCAATCTGCGCCGCCGTGAATTGGATGCCCTGTTTGTCCTTGGCGACCTGAATCGCCTGCTCCATCTGAATCCGCGCCTGATCCAGATCCCCCAGCAGCACCGACTTACTCGCGCTCGTCCGCTGCAACTGGTACTTAATCACATACGCCCGCCCCAGAGCAAAGTGGATCTGCGCCAGGTTGGCCGCGTCGCTCTGCTTCGCCAATACCCCCTGCAGGTCTGTGATCGCGCTGTCCACTTCGGGTATCGTGTTTTTCCGCATGCGCAGCGCCGCGCGCATCACAATCGCATCGGTGTTCTTCGCGTCCTTCTGAATGATCCGGTCCACTAGCTTGGCGGCTTCATCCGGCTTGCCCGTCCCTGCCAGCGCCTGCGCTTCCGCCATCCAATAAATCGATTGCCGGTCCGGCTGCGCGCTCTCGCCCTTGTGGTATTCGGCAAGCGCGGCATCGGGCCGCTGCGTGTGTAAATAGAAGTTGCCCGCAATGAGGTACGCATCCGGAATCGTTTGTGCGGATCCGGTCAGTTGATGAATCGCCGCCGTCTCCTTGTCCGTCTGCTTCGTCGCCAGATAGAATCCCGCCAGCTCAGCAAGATAGTCCCCGTTCTTCGGGTTGTTCTTGCACTTCAACCGCAGCACCTGCTCGGCGTCGCCCGCCCGGCCGTTCCGCGCATAGTACCTGGCAAGAAAGTCGTAAATCGGACCGTAGTCCGGCCGCGCCGCGATCATCCCCTTCGCCCTTGCCTCCGCCTCGTCCGCCTGCTTGTTGGCCACCAGGGTCTGGCACAGTGTCGCCACAAGGTCCGGCTGATTCGGCTTCACCTTGTCCGCCGCCTCCAACGCCGCGATCGCTTCCGGCAGCTTCTGCTCGGTTAAGGCCAGATACCCCTTCAGCCTTAGCCCGTCGTAGGATTTCGCGTCCTGCTTCAACAGCGTCGCGTCCAGCGATTTCACTTCATCCAGTTCAGGCTTCCGCTGCGGCGGATTCTGTATGTAACTGGCAAAGTACAGATCCGCCAGCTTCGACGCTCCGTCGGCATTCTTTGGGTCAATCTGCACCGCCCGCTGCAACGCATGCGCCGCCTCGCTGAACCGCTGTTCCTTCAGGTCCACCAATCCCAGCCTGTAGTAGGCGTCCGCGTTCTTCATGTCCTCCTGCAAGGCGCGCCGGTACATGATCGACGCTTCTTTGTATTTGTCCCGCGCGAAGTACTTGTTCCCCGTCTCGACGTACCTCCGGCTGGCTGCTTTCGGATCCCGGTGACATGCGCCCATCACGCCCACCAGCAGCAGCAGGAGCCCGCTCCCGATACCCACTCGGACGTTCCTGAGACTCATTGGTAGATTATGGCGCGGTACCAGCGTCACCGCTGGCCCGTTTCCATGTAACCCCCTTTCAAACTGTGCGTGCGGTTTTCCCGCACACAGCTTAACGATGATCTTAGTGATGTGG
>JAJYCN010000027.1 GCA_021778335.1 Acidobacteriota bacterium
ATCGGCTCGGCCATCGCCGCGAAGAATCTCGCCGCCGCGCTCTTTCTGTTGCTGGAGATTTCGCTCGTGGCGCTTGTCTGCGCGGTGCTCCGGCTTCCGCTTACCCTGCTCGCCTGCGCCGAGTGCGACGCCGCTACCATCGTTCTAATCCTCTATCTGCTGGCCGCCGGAAATCTTGTTTCCGTGTCCCGCCCCTGGCCGCAGGACCCCGGCGGTATGTTCCGTTCCTCAACTGGCGTCAAAATGCAGCCGCTCCTATTGCTCGTCTTCCCCGTAGCCTGTATTCCCGTCGTGCTGGCCTACCTGGCGCGCTACGCATTTGCCAGCGAAGCGGCGTTCTTCCTGGTGCTCGGCGCCGGAGCCGCCTTCGGCGTGGTGGTCTACCGGATTGCCATGGAATCGGCGGTTCGAACCGCGTCGCGTTCGCGCGAAACGATCACACGGCTGCTCTCGGAGGCCGCGGGCCTGGTGTCGTGAGAACCGCGGGAGGTGCGCCGCTCAGCGCTCGATAATCGGCCGCAGCGGCCGCCAGTATATGTTCCGGAATGCCACCGGACCGTGGTCCCCCTGCAGCATCAGGGGATTCTCAGCCGCCTCGGGAATGTCGAGATGCGCGCGCGTCGGCCCGGCGGTCTCCACGTTGTTCTGCACGCTCATCCCGTTGAACAGGACCCGCAGAAAGCGGGCGTTCTCCGTCTTGTGGCCCGCGGCGTCGAAGCGCGGCGCCCGGAACCAGATTTGAAAGCTTTGCCACTGGCCTGGCGGGCGGCACATATTCCGGGACGGCGCCGACCCGCCCACGCCGTGGTTGTTGTCCACCCACTGGTGGTAGATGCCGCCCGCGTCGGACGACGTCATGGGCTCGGTCGACTGGTAGCTGTCGAAAATCTGTACTTCGTACAGGCTCTGCAGAAAAACGCCGGAGTTCGACCCCTTGGCGATCAGGAACTCGACGTACAACTCGATGTCGCCGAACTTCCGGTCCGTGATCAGGTCGGATTCCCGTCCGTGGGGCCCATTGAGGATCTCCCCGCTTGGCGCCGGAGAGCCAGACAGACGCGTCGGGCCCAGCAGGCGATCCCACAACACGTAGCGGGTGGTGAACCATCCCACGGGCTTGCCGTCGCGCGCATGCCAGCCACTTACGCCGTGACCGTTCAACAGCGGCATCCAGCCGTCTTCGACCATAAACGGAGGGTCGCCGTGGGCGTCCCCATCGTTGAGTTGCGGACGCTGCTGAGCGGCCAACACGGCAGCCAGCAATCCCAATACGCCGAGCAGAAATGCAGGAATTTTCATGTGAAACCGCCTATCTTATCTCAATCCGCGGCCCGTCACCGGAGGCAACCTGAAACCCTCCAACCAGATGTAGCCGGGTACAGGAGAATCCCTAGTGTCGAGTACAGTGGTGCAGACCTCAAAATACCGATTCTCAAGAATTCCGTCTTACCTGTTGATGACATTACACTTATCCTTAGGATGAAGACGACGCACATTTCGGCCCCGCCGGCCCTCGAAGTGGTGCCCGCCCCAAGCGAGCACCGGTTCGTGGCGCTGGTCGACAACGTCAAACAGTGCCAACCGGAGGCACTCGAGGAGTTGTACGGCCTGGTGAAGAATTTCACTTATTTCGTAATGCGCCAGTTGGGGGCCGAGGATCTTCAAGACAGTCTTCATGACATTTTTCTGGCGGTTGTGCAGGCAATTCACGAGGATAAGTTGCGGAATCCCGAGCGTTTGACTGCGTTTCTCACGGCCGTGACCCGCTTTCACACGTACTCCCGGATCGAGCGCCGCGTCCGCAGCCGTTCGCGCTACGTGGTGCTCGACGGCATGGACATTCCCGATCCTTCCAATCTCGAGCAGAGAGTTTACCGCCAGCAGAAGCGGCGTATCGTGAGCGAAATGCTGGGCGCGCTGTCCCCGCTGGACCGCGAGGTGCTGCGGCGATTCTACCTGGAGGATCAGGGGAAAGACCGGATCTGCCGCGACCTGCAACTTACGCCGAATCAGTTCCGCAACGTGAAGTCGCAGGCTAAGCTTCTGCTGACGGCGATCGGACGGCGCCATGTCCGCCGGCCCACGGCAATGGAGCCCCAGAGCATACCGGCCTGACCGAACCGGGTCCTGAAGCCCTCGCGGCCGTACCCTAGCACCTCCCGAGGCAAAGTCTAAAGTTTCCTGCCGGGCCGCCGATAGTGTGGTTGGCATGAACGTAGACATGTTGATCCAGATCGTCCTGCCGATTTTCGTGGCTGCCGGCGCCGGGATGCTGGTGTGGATCTTCATGGAAGCACGCATGGAGACGGCGCTTGCCAAGGAACGCACGTCGCTGGCGGAAGCCAATAGCATCATCTCCAATCACAACAACGCCTGGAGCGACAAGGTCAAGGCGATAGAAGAAGCCGCCCGGCGAAAAGCGGTGGACGACTTGCTGCGGGAAATTCGTACCGAGGAGCGGCGGTTCCTTCGCCGTGGCCGTTCGGCGCAGTCAGGCGCGGTCTTAATCGTTCAGGAACGGCTCTGCTTTCGAGGAATCCCGCTGACTCCGTGGACGGAACGATTGGTAGCGGCCGACCGCGGCGAAGAATTGCTGGCCCTGCCGCCGGGAGCGACATTCGGCGACCCGGCGCCGCTCGCGGCGGACGTGGTTCCGATGCCCGCTCCGCTTTTTCGGGTCGAACAGGAGTTTGGCGGAACGCAGCAGCCGGAATGCCCGATCCAGATGCCACAGGCTGTGCGGAGTCCGGGCCGAGTAACGGTGGTCGATGGTTCCATTCCGGTAGTATTCGAGCGCGCCGGACAAACGGACTCAAGGAATGAATGCGGCGAGACTGGTCCCCAGGGGTTTCTCGACCTCCATGGCCGGGAGGAAGAGCAGCGCGGTCACGACCATCATCGCTGGGCCGACTCTAAGCCCGGCGGCGAAGACGACGTGCACCAGACCGATACCCCGGATGCACATCGTGAGGGTGCGTTTCAGAATCTGGCTGAGGCATAAAGTAAGAAAACGCCTGCATGCCGGCCACGGGCCTGCCCATCCTTGCTAAATTCTCAACAGTGTCCCAAGGAGGGGGCCCTGTGTGACTCGCCGTGAATGCCTCGCCGCTCTCGCCTCTCCGGCGCTCTTGGCCTCGGAGCCCTCGTCGATCGAAAACGACCCGCTACGCCCGCGCTACCATTTCCTGCCGCCGCGGAACTGGATGAACGATCCCAACGGGCTCATCTATCACAAGGGCCTCTATCACCTCTTCTATCAATACAACCCCAATGGCGCCTACTGGGGCGATATGCATTGGGGACACGCCACGAGCCCGGACATGGTGCACTGGAAGCATCTCCCCGTCGCTTTGGCGCCGGCGCCAGGCGGGCCTGACAAGGATGGCGTCTTCTCCGGGTGTTGCCGCATGCACAACGGAGTCCCGACATTTTTCTATACCGGCGTCTCGCCCGAGACGCAGAACATCATCCTCGCCAACGACGACCTCACCAGCTTCCGCCGTTTCCCCGGCAATCCCGTGATCGCACATCCGCCCGAAGGGCTCGAAGTCACGGCCTTCCGCGACCCCAACGTCTGGCAGGAGGGCGAAGACTGGATGATGGCGATCGGTTCCGGCCGCAAGGGCGGGAATGGAATGGTGCTGCTGTACAGGTCGCGGGATCTGGCGCACTGGGAGTATCTCCACCCGCTGGCGGAATCGGCTCGCGCGGAGGACGGCGTGATTTGGGAATGCCCGAACTTCCTGCCGCTGCACCCGACCTCGGTCCTGATTGTGTCCGCCGATCATCCGATCCGCAAGCCGTTCTACTGGACGGGCGAATACGAAAACCGGCGCTTCGAGGCCCGGAAGATGGGCGCCATCGACGATGGAGGTTACTGCTACGCACCGCAGGTGTTCGTCGACGGCAAAGGGCGCCAGATTCTATTCGGCTGGATCCCCGAAGGCCGCACCGTGGCCGCGCAGAAGGCCTCGGGTTGGGCGGGAGCGCAGTCGATCCCGCGCATCCTCGAAGTGTCGCCCGGCGGCGATGTCCTGATGCGCCCGATCCCGGAGTTCGAAGTCCTGCGCGGCGCTGAGATTCGTGAACCAGCAAAACTCAAAGGCGACTCCTACGAAATCGAGGTTGAGTTTGCAGCTTCCGGCTCGAGCGGCCTTGTGCTGCGCGCCTCGGCGGACGGCCGGCTCCGCACCGTGGTGAGGTTTGACGCGAGCACACGCCGACTTTCGATAGACCGGACGCATTCGAGCGACAACAAGGACAACGAGCAGGATGTTCGCGACGCGCACGTTTCGCTCGCCCCGGCCGAGCCTCTGCGCCTCCGCGTCTTTCTGGATCGCTCGATCGTCGAGGTTTTCGCCAATGATCGTGTCGTGATGACGTCGCGCATCTATCCGGCCGCCGACTGCGCCGGCTTCGAGGTGATCAACCCCTCTTCGCTCCGCCGCTTCCGGGCCTGGCCGATGCGCTCGGCTGCTTAGGTTCTCCAGTTACACGGCGCACAACGGAACCGCGCGGCTGACGCCGCTCGCGGTCCTGTGCGGTTAGAGATCGAACCGGATTCCCTGCGCCAGAGGCAGTCCGCCGGACCAGTTCACCGTCACCGTCTGCCGGCGCATGTACGCCTTCCACGCATCCGAGCCGGATTCGCGGCCGCCGCCGGTTTCCTTCTCGCCGCCGAACGCACCGCCGATCTCCGCGCCGCTGGTGCCGATATTCACGTTGGCGATGCCGCAGTCGCTCCCGCGATGGCCGAGGAAAGTCTCCGCGGCGATGAGATTCGTGGTGAAGATGGCCGACGACAATCCCTGCGGCACGTCGTTGTGAGCTCCGATCGCCTCTTCGAGCGTGTCGAACTCGATCAGGTACAGGATCGGCGCGAAGGTTTCTTCGTGGGTGATGGGCATGGAAGCGGACGCGCGAACGAGCGCCGGCTCGACGAAGCATCCGCCGCGCGCCTGGCCCCCGCGCACGATCTCCGCGCCCTGCTCCCGCGCGGCAGCGAGCGCCCGCTGCATGGTACGCACCGCCTCTTCGTCAATCAACGGGCCGACGAGGGTCTGCTCGTCCAGCGGATCGCCGATGCGAAGTTGGCTATATGCCGCTTCCAGACGGCGGGTGAACTCCGCCGCGATGCCGCGTTGCAGGAACAGCCGGCGCGTCGTGGTGCAGCGCTGGCCCGCCGTCCCCGCGGCTCCGAACAGCACCGCGCGCAGCGCCAGGTCCAGATTCGCGTCGTTCATGACGACAATCGCGTTGTTCCCGCCCAACTCGAGCAGCGTTCGCCCAAGCCGTTTCCCTATCGTCTCGGCCACAATCCGCCCCATGCGCACCGACCCGGTCGCGCTCACCAGCGGCACCCGGCAGTCTTCCAGCAACCAGCGTCCGGCCACGGCGTCGGCGCCGGCCATGAGTTGGAACACGCCGAAAAATCCGTGCCGGTCCAGGACGCCCGCGCAGAGCTTCTGCACCGCCACCGCGCAGAGCGGCGTCTTGAGCGACGGCTTCCAGATGACGGTATCCCCGCAAACCGCCGCGATGAGCGCGTTCCAACTCCACACGGCAACCGGAAAGTTGAACGCCGTGATGACGCCCACCGGACCCAGTGGATGCCACTGCTCGTACATGCGGTGGCCGGGCCGCTCGCTGTGCATGGTCAGGCCGTAAAGCTGGCGGCTCAGCCCGGTGGCGAAGTCGGCGATGTCGATCATCTCCTGCACTTCGCCGCGTCCTTCGGCCAGAATCTTGCCCATCTCGAGCGTCACCAGCGCGCCGAGCGCGTCCTTGTGCCGCCGGAGTTCATCGCCGATCTCGCGGACAATCGCGCCGCGCCGCGGAGCGGGTTCCCTGTGCCAGCGGTCGAAAGCCGCCTCGGACGCCTCCAGCGTGACTTCGCAGTCGGCCTCTGTCGCCAGTTGGACCCGCGCAATCACCTCGCCCGTAGCGGGGTTGCGCGATTCCAGCACCGGCCCCTTGGCCTTGACGGAAGAGCACCCCGAATTCAGCGGCTCGATGCCCAGCTCATGAAGCACCTTTTGCGTCATAGTTGCGCCAGACATGAAAATCCTTCCGGTCCCGTGGCGAAGCCTCGTCCGGCGTTCCCGGCCAGCCGCCGCATCGCTGCAGTACACTCTGTCTGAAATTCTGCCTCAAGCCAACGGGTAAAGCCGCGCAGCGCCGCGAGGCGAACCCCCTGCTCCCGCGTCGTGGCGCCGCACGCTTTCGTCGCGCGGATATGCAGCGGGTCGGCAACAATCGGAAACGACGTGTTCTCCAAAGCGATCTGTGTCAGGGCTTCCGGGTCGCACGGAAGAATTGGCGCGAGGGCGGCATAAACCTCGATCCCCGCCTCGCGCAAGGCCGCCATCGCCTCCAGCCGCTCTTGAAGCGGGGCACAGCGCGGCTCAAACAGTTTCCGCACGTCCTCGCGGTCCGTGGTCAGCGAGAAACTCACGCGAAGCCGAGTCCGCCGGGCCAACGCCCGCAGCGCGTCGAGATCGCGGACGATCAGCGGACCGCGGGTCTGCACGACAAACACCGCGGGCGGATTTGCGCAGAGCGCTTCGAGAATCGCCGGCATGAGCTTTGCGTCCGCTTCGGCCGGTTGATAGGGATCGACGAGCGGCGAGCAGTAGATCCGCTGCGCCGGCTGCAATTGGCGGCCAAGCAATGCGGCGGCATTTGCCTTCACGGTCGTGAACTGCCCCCAACGCTTCCAATCCTCCGGCTTCAGTCCGCCGTAGATGCGGAGTGTCGGCACGTAGCAGTAGGTGCAGCCGAAGGTGCAGTTGCGGGCGGGCGTGAGCGAGTGCGTAAAGCCTGCCGCGGCGATGAATCCGGTGGTGGGGCTGAGGATGCTCCGGGCTTGCGTTTGAAAGATGGGGAAACCTGCGCTCATGGGGCGAGCAGCTTGCGCCGTAGTAGATCCAGCGCCATCTGCGCGGCGAGCGCGCGGACGCGCTCCCGGTCGGCGGAAAATTGCAGCCGCCGCACGTCCGCCTTGCCTCCGCCCGCGATGCCCAGATAGACGAGCCCCGGAGCCTTGCCGCCCGGTCCCGCGTATCCGGTCACTGAAATTGCGTAAGTCGAATTCGTCAGCTTCGCCGCCGCGTCCGCCATGGCGACTGCTACGGGTTCGCTCACGGCCGTGTGCTCGGCGATCAACCCGGGCGGAATTCCGAGCAGCGACGTTTTCATCTCGTCGGTGTAGGTGAGAAACCCTCCGCGGAAATACCGCGAACTGCCGGGAATGCTGGTCACCCGCATCGCCACCAGCCCGCCAGTGCAGCTTTCGGCCACGCTGAGCGTCGCGCCGCGGTCCATTAGAAGGTCGCCGATCACCTGTTCTAGCGACGCTCCGCCGCGCGAATAGATCCGGTCTCCCAGCAGTTCCGCGATCTGGCTCTCCACTTCATCCAGCAGCGATTCAGCCTCGTCCTCGCGATCCGAACGCGCGCGAAGATGCACGTGAACGTCGCCGACGGCCGCCAGGATCGTCGTTACCGGATTTGTGTATCGTGTGTACACTGGCGCGATCAGGGCGTCGAGGTCGCTTTCCCCCATTCCGGCCACGCGGAGCCATCGGGTACGAATCACGAGCTTCGGAAGCCGCTCCCGCAATCGCGGCGCGCATTCGTTGGTGAACATCGGCTTCAATTCGCCCGGCGGCCCGGGCAGCAGCAGGATCGAACAGCCGTCCGAGACCACCCATTGGCCCGGTGCGGTGCCTCGCGGATTCGGCAGCGCCTCGGCGCCCTCGATCAGATAAGCCTGGCGCTTGTTGATCTCCGCCATTGGCCGGTTGAAACGGCGGAAACGTTCGGCGATGACGTCGCAGATCTCCTGGCTGAATACCAGCGCGCGGCCGGTTGCCGCGGAAACAGCATCGCGAGTGACGTCGTCTTCGGTTGGGCCGAGTCCTCCGGTGAGGATCACGATGCGCGTGTCGCGCATCGCATCGCGTATGGCGCCGGTCAGCCGCGCGCGGTCGTCGCCGACAATCGACTTCCGCACCACTTCCACCCCGAGCGCATTCAACTCGTGCGTCAGGAACAGCGAGTTGGTATCGACTTTCGACGGCGTCAGCAGTTCGCTGCCGACGGCGATGATTTCGGCATCCGCCATGCGGGTTTAGGGCATCGGCCGGCCCTGGATGCCGGCGTCGATGCGATAAAGTGCGCTGCTGGTGGCGGCGATGAGCGCGCGCGACGGAGAGAAAGCCAGACCGACGATGCCGGGTCCGGAGACGAACAGCTCCGCCTCGCGGTCCGGGTTTATCCGCACGATCCCACGCCTTCCCCGCATGGAAGCAGCCACATACAGATTCCCCTCGGCGTCGAAGGCCATCCCTTGCGGACGCCCAAGCCCGCGGTAGAACACCTCCACTTCGCCGGCGTGCGAAATGCGGTGAACGACGTCGAAGCTCGATGTTGTCGGGCCGGTCACGTACAGGTACCCTTCCGGTCCAAACGAGAGGTGATAGGCCGCGAGCGAAGGCTCGAGCGTGGCGAAGACGTAAATCTGGCGCGAAGGGCTGATCTTGAAAATCGTGCCGCTTCGGTCGCCCACGTAGAGATTATTCTCGTCGTCGAAAGCGATGCCGGTCGCAACGCCCATGCCCTCGACGTAGACCGAAGTGCCACCGCGCTCGTCCACCAGATAGACGAGTCCCTCGTGGCGGCTGGAGGCGAACAGATGTCCTTCGTGGTCGAAGGCGAGACCGGTCGCATTTACAATCCCCGTGGCGAACGGATTCGCGGCGTAGTTGGCGTCGACTTTGAAAATGGAGACCGCCGACTTTTGCCCACGCTGGCCGCTAAAGGTGGCGTAAATGTTCCCAAGCTGATCGATGGCCGGATTGGCCACCGGGTGGAGTCCTTCGGCGATCAGGACGCCGATATCGCAGGTCCAGGCGCTGCTGGCCTTGCCGCGCGAGGCAACGACGAGTTCGCCCACCGAGGCCCCTTCAGGCACGCGGACGACAAGACAGGAGTCCGACCCGATCACGACGGGCGCGGCGATTTCGCCGAGCGTCACCTCGGGCAGTTCTCCGCCGGTCATCCCCTTGCCGCGGACAAAAAACTCACCGCCGGGGATCGCAGCGGGAGGGAGCACTTCGGAAATGCGCGGGCGGCTGTTGGATTCCTTGGGGGTTGCCATAGTGTTAATAGAACTCAATAAATGTCGAATTTTCCGGCGATGAATAAGATCACGGCGCTATATATTCCCGCCATCACGTCGTCGAGCACGATGCCCAATCCGCCCGGCAGTTTCTCGATGCGCCGGATCGGATACGGCTTCAAGATGTCGAAAAAGCGAAACAGGACGAAGGCCGCCACCCAGATGTGAAAGTGCCGAAGAGTGGCCGCGCCGGAGAGCGCGATCAACTGCCCGGCTACCTCGTCGACGACAACGATCTGCGGGTCCTTCTTGTTTTCCTGCTGGGCGAGGTCATGAGCCGCGCCGATGGCCGGTACGCTCAAGAACAATCCCCAAAAAAAGAAGGCGTTCGCGTGAGTATGCACCAGGATGCGAACCGCGTAGGCCATGCAAAGGGCGACCGCCGAGGCAAGCGTCCCAGGGCCTACCGGGAAGTAGCCGATGCCAAACCAGGTGCCCACGAGGCGGGACAGAAGCCGGGCGCGGTGCGTGACCGGCGGCTGGGCGCTAGTGCTCATGAGACGGACCTTCCTTTTCTTCCGTGTCTTCCGGCGCAGGGATCGAGCCCGCGGAAGGCGACGGCGTGGATATGACGTACCTGCCGGACATCCAGGCGCCCAAGTCGATCATCCGGCAGCGCTCGCCGCAGAATGGAACGGAGGGTGAGTCAACCGGGATTTCCTGCTTGCAGGTCGGGCAGCGCATGGCTCCATCCGTGAGGTTAGCGCGCCGGGAGGGCCGTTGGCGGAGTGAAGATCGGGAACAGCGGGGCGGGCGGAAGAGGCGGGCGGTCTTCCGAGACTCCGATGAGTGCGCCGGTCAGGTCGTAATCGTGCGCGCCGGTGATCCGGATACGGCGAATTTCTCCGGCGGCAGGAGGCTCGCCAACGGGTGCATCGGTGATGTAGCAGACGCCGTCGATCTCCGGGGCCTGCGTGGAAAGCCGCCCCTGCCACAACAGTTCAGACTCGGCGGACGGGCCCTCGATGAGCACATCGAACTCCTGCCCGATCAGCGAGCGCATCCGCGCGCGGGAGATACGCCGCTGAATGGCCATCAGCCTCCGCTTGCGGTTGTAAATCTCCCTGGCGCCCACTTTGCCGTCCAGATCGTAGCTCGCGCTGGTGTCTTCATCTGAATACGAGAACACGCCGAGCCGGTCGAACTTCGCTTCCTCGACGAAGGAACACAGGGTCTCAAAATCGGCGTCCGTCTCGCCGGGAAAACCGACGATCATGCTCGTGCGGATTGCGACGCCGGGAATCGAGGCCCGAATGTGTTCCATTAGTTTCAGGAAGATATCGCCGTTGGCGCCGCGCTTCATCCGCTTCAGGACGCCGGCGCTTGCGTGCTGCAGCGGCATGTCGATGTACTTCACCAGCGACGGATGCGAGGCAATCGTATCGAGCAGCCGTTGCGTGATCCGGTTCGGATAGCAGTAGAGGAAACGAACCCACTTGGGCAGGGGCGTCTCGATCGCGGCCAGGCGATCAAGCAGCATCGCCAGACCGTCTTTCAGCCCCAGATCCTCGCCGTAGCACGTCGTGTCCTGGCCGATCAGATTGATTTCCCGAACGCCCTGCGAGAACAGCCGCGCCGCCTCCGCAATCACCGATTCGAACCGCCGGCTGCGGAAAGCGCCGCGATACTGCGGGATCACGCAGAACGTGCAGGGATGGTCGCAGCCCTCGGCGATTTTGATGTAGGCCGAATGCCGCGCCGTCGAAAGCACCCGCGGGGTCAAGTCGTGGTAGAGGTACGGCGTCGCCACGCCGCTGGGCGCGGTTTCCCCCTCGCACAGCGCCGAGATTTTTTCGATCTCGTTCGTGCCGATCAGGAAATCGACTTCGGGGATGTCCTTCTGGATGTCGTTCCGATACCGCTCGACAAGACAGCCGGCGACGATGAGTTTTCTGGCCCGGCCGGTCTTCTTGTACTCGGCCATCTCGAGGATCGTGTCGACCGACTCCTGCTTGGCCGGGTCAATGAAACTGCAGGTATTAACGACAATCACGTCGGCTTCGGCGGGATGCGGCGTCAATTCGTGCCCATGCTGCGCTAAATGGCCCATCATGACCTCGGAATCGACGAGGTTCTTTGGGCAGCCGAGACTTACAAAGCCAACTTTCAAGGGAATGGATCCAGGTGCAAGGCGAGTAAACCTTAAGGATAACAGACTGATAGACAATGGACGGAGGAGCGCTCAGCCAAGGATGGAGAAACTACTGGTCCGGAACAGAACCCGGAACGCCGTGCTTGCCGATGCGGCCGAAGTGGCCGATACCAGCGCCACGCGCCGCCGGGGACTGCTGGGCCGCGATTCCCTCGCCCCGGGCCAGGGATTATGGATCGTGCCGTGCGAGGCCGTGCATTGCGTCGGTATGCGCTTCCCGATCGACGTGGTGTTCCTCAACCGGAAGCATGTCGTGTGCAAGGTGCGCGAGGGTCTCATTGGGTGGCGCATCGCCGGCACGCTCCGCGCGCACTCGGTTCTCGAGTTGCCGGCCGGCACCGTGAAAGCCACCGGCACTCAGGTAGGCGACGAACTCGACCTCGAACGCGCGTGAGCCGTTAACTCTAACCCTTCTTGTTGTGGCGGGCGATGCTCGGGTAGGCCATCGCAAGGAAAGCTTCGGGCTTCAGGAACCCCTGGCCGAAGTGCGCGTCGAAATCCGCGGTGGGTTTGGCCGCGACCACCTCTTCTAGCGACGCGCCCCGGCTGGCGAAACCGTCGAGCCGGCTGGCGAGGGTGTGGAGCATGTCCTGCGCCGCGCGCATGTCGTCCTTGGTGCCGATCGGGCCGTGGCCGGGGACGATTCGCGTCTCCTTGTTCCCCACCTTCACGAGTACGTCCAGGGCGTGCGCCATGCCGCCGATCCAGCCTCCGGTGGAGTAGTCGATCACCGGATACATTCCGTTGAAGAACAGGTCGCCGGTCTGCAGAATGTTGGCGTGACGGAAGAAAAAGTAAACGTCTCCGCTCGTGTGGGCGAACGGAACGTGCCGGTACTGAATCCGCTCGTTGCCGAAATTCAGCATTCCGCCCTGGTCAAACACCTCGCCGGGGATCCCGGACGGGTCGAGCGGGTCGACCGTGCGATGGAAGATCTCCATGTTCACCTTCTGGGTGAGCCACTTCCTGGTCTCGGTCTGCGCGATGATCCGGGCGCCGTTTCCGCCGAGCGAGACGTTCGAGCCGACGTGATCCCCGTGCCAGTGGGTATCGAACAGGATCTGAACTTTGCGAGCATCGACTTTCTCGATCAGAAAGTGTTGCAGGTCCGCCGTCTGATTCGCGAAGCCGCCGTCGATCAGCAGGAGTCCGTCGGGGCCGCGCACGGCGCCGATATTGCCGCCGTCGCCCGCGACGACATGAATCGTATCGGTGAGCGCGGTGGTTGTCAGGCTGGGCGTCTGCGCGTGCAGACGGCCGGGAACAGCCGAGGCGGCCGCCCCGGCAGCGAGAGTCTGTAAGAAGGCACGTCGGCTCGGTAGGCGAGAGTACATAATCCCGGAGGTTAACACGGGTTTCGCGGCCGCGGATGCCTATAATAAAGAGCGCCCTCGGCGAACGGGCGGCAGGATGAAGATCTCGGCCACCATCATCACCTTCAACGAGGAGCGGAATGTGGCGCGGGTCATCGAAAGCCTGCGCTGTTGCGACGAAGTGGTGGTGGTAGACAGCGGATCGAGCGATCGAACGGTCGAGATCGCAACCAAACTCGGCGCGCGCGTAATCGAAACCAACTGGCGCGGCTACGCCGGGCAGAAGAACTTTGCCGCCGAACGGGCCGAAAACGACTGGATCCTGTCGCTCGACGCGGACGAATCACTCAGCGAAGCGCTCGAAGCCGACATCTGGCAACTGAAGAAAAACGGGCCGCGCTTCGAAGCGTATAGCATGCCGCGGCTGGCGCAATACCTGGGCCGGTGGATCCTGCACTCCGGCTGGTATCCGGACCGGAAGGTGCGCCTCTATGACCGCCGGCGCGCCCGTTGGGCCGGCGACTTCGTCCATGAATCCGTCCAGGTCGACGGCAGCATCGGACATATCAATTCCAATGTGCTTCACTTCACCTGCGATTCGTTAAGCGAGCACCTGCGCACGATGGATCGTTACACGACGCTGGCGGCCGAGGAGATCGTGGCGCGAGGCCGTCAGGTCGGCTGGAGCGACCTGCTTCTCGATCCCGCCTGGACCTTCACGCGAAGCTATGTCGTCAAGCGCGGTTTCCTCGACGGCTCCGAGGGGCTGGCGATCGCCTGGATGGCGGCCCTGTACAGCTTTCTCAAGTACGCCAAGGCGCGGTACATGAACCCTCCCGCCTGACGCATGACCATCCGGGTGCTGCATGTAGATACCGGCCGCTCGATGCGCGGGGGCCAATGGCAGGTGCTGCTGCTGGCGCGTGAGTTGGCGCGCGCGGGAGTGCCGCAGGAATTACTGGCGCCAGAAGGCGCGCCGCTGCTCCAACGCGCGCGCGAGGCCGGCATCGATGCCGCGCCGATCGGGTGGACCGACCTCCGGCGGGCGGCGCGGCGCTGCGACGTGATACACGCGCACGATGCACGGGCGCATGCGATGGCCGTGGCCACCGCCTGGGGCAAGCCTCTTGTCGTCTCACGGCGCGTAGCGTTTCCCGTAAAGACCTCGCTGCTCTCGCGCCTCAAATACGCCCGCGGATCGGTCTATCTCGCTGTGTCGAACTTCGTTTCGCGGCAACTCGCCGCCGCGGGCATTCCGCCGGAAAAAGTCCGGGTTGTTCCGGACGCCGTGGAACTGCCTCCGCCGTACGAACCCGATGCGCGGGATGCGATCGTGGCGCTCGACTCGGATGACCCCGGCAAGGGTGGCGCCCTCATCCGGGAGGCGGCGCGAATGGCGGGCTTCGACGTTTTATTTTCGTCCGATCTTCAACGCGACCTGCAAAAGGCCCGCGTATTCGTGTATATTTCCGATTCAGAGGGACTTGGATCAGCGGCTCTGCTCGCCATGGCCCATGGCGCGCCAGTGATCGCCAGTCGTGTGGGTGGATTACCGGAAGCGGTGGAGGACGGAGTGACGGGATTGCTGACCGCCAACCGGGTGGAGGAGATTGCAAAAGTGATGCGAAAAATGTGGTTGGATCCGCAAATGGCGGCGCGAATGGGCGCCGCGGGGCGCGAGCGGGCATCCACCCGATTCAGCCCGGCGACGATGACGGCGGCGGTGCTCGAGGTCTACCGGCAGGTGGCGGCGTGTTGATCCCACTGCTGGCCGGCCTGTTCGGGCTTCTGATCGGAAGCTTCCTGAACGTCTGCATTTACAGGCTGCCGCGCGACTTGTCCGTCGTCCGGCCGCGTTCGCACTGCACCACGTGTGAGCGCACCATCGCCTGGTACGACAACGTGCCGCTGCTGAGCTTTGTGCTGCTGGGCGGAAAATGCCGGGCCTGCGGCGCGCGCATCGCCTGGTGGTATCCCGTGGTCGAGTCGCTCACAGGCGCGGCGTTTTTCCTGGCCTTCTGGCTTTTCCCGGCGGTGGCGGCGGTGAAGGCCAGCCTGTTTGCGGCGATGTCGATCGAATTGATCTTCTCCGACATCGAAGAGCGCATTCTTCCGGACGAATTCACCATTGGCGGAACTCTGCTCGGACTTGTGCTGGCCGTCGCTCTTCCCACGCGCGGGAGTCTCGCGATGTTTTTTGGTCCCAACGCCCACGCCTGGGCGCCTTCGCTGATCGAGGCGGCCGCCGGCGCCGGGATCTCCAGCGGGTCTCTGTGGCTGGTTGGCGAAATATACTATCGTCTCCGCGGGCGCGAGGGGATCGGCCTGGGGGACATCAAAATGGTGGCGATGATCGGCGCGTTCCTCGGCATCCAGGGCGTGCTCATGACGCTGATCTTCGGCTCTGTCATGGGGTCGGTTGCCGGAATCGCGTACATCCTTCTCTCGGGCGAGAGCATGGCCACCTACCGCCTGCCGTTCGGGACCTTCCTCGGCATCGCCGCGCTCGCCGTGGCCTTTTGCGGCGGCCCGGTGCTGCACTGGCCCGGTTTCTGGGCCTGAGGCCATGCTAATCGACCGCGTCCAGCCATGCGAGATAAAAGGCGACGAGCCGATACGACTCGTAGTACGACCCGGGCTTCACGGCGCTCAAACGGTCGGCGGGACTATGCAGGACAGGCAAAGTAGCCTCTGTGATCGAGTGGATCGAAAGGACCGGAATCTTAGCCCCGAGAAACGGGTGTGTGTCGTCATCGCCAACGCGGTCCACATTCACGGTAAACAGAGGGATGGAGAGAGCGTGCGCAACTTGGTTGAGGCTTAAGACGAGCGACTTGGTTGACCGCGTTGTCCAAACGTTGACGTGGCCCAGGCCGAGGCACTCCAGGTTCATGAACGCCAGTATGTCCGCTCTCTCGCCCGGGCTGAGGTGCTTCACGAACCACCGCGATCCGAACAACCCGCGCTCCTCCTCGCCGAATGAGACCAACACGAACGTATGGTGGCGAGGTTGGGACTTCAGCGTCTGGTACAGCGAAGGCAACAGCGCGGCGCCGCTCCAGTCGTCGACTATGCCATAGCCTTGGCCGGCGAAGTCGAAATGCCCGCCGACAACAATTTCTGACCCGGTCTCGCCGGGCAGGGTGCAGACAACGTTGCCCGACGAATGGTCGATTGGCTGGTCCACGGGTTTACAGCCGGCCTCTTCAAACACACGATGTATCTCCTCCTGGCGAAGACCTTGTTTGACTTGGCCCTCCGAAAGCCGCTTGATTAGTAGCGGCTCCGGCAACAGATCGAGCGCCAGTTTTTGGGCGTGCCCGGAGGCGGCAAGCAAAGCGGCAGCGAAAATCGAGAGGCGCAACACCTATGGTCCATCTACTTTACCGGGTCTCGCCGGTGAGTTTCGGGGTAGTGGCTCAATTTGAAAATCGTCCCTCTTGACTTGGCACCGGGCTTGCTACATGCTTGGGTTAGATATGCCAAACCGCTCAAGCAATCGAGGGAAGGGAACGCCAGACGCAAACGTGACGGCGTTCTCCGTTGTGCAACAGGCCATCGGCGAGAAGGAGAAGGAGAAGCCCAAGGAGAAGAACCCGGCTGCAGTGACGCTAGGCAAGCTCGGGGGCCTCAAAGGAGGGCCGGCCCGGGCACAAAAGCTGAGCCCCGGCAAACGCAAGGCGATTGCTACCAAGGCGGCCCGGGCGCGGTGGGGTAAGCCCGTTAGGCGGCCAGCTTCAGGCCCACTCTCCGCTGAGCATCGTGACCAGCTCCTGGCCACTCGCGACTCCAGCATCGACGCCGTCCATGAAGATATACGGCACAAGTAGTGGGTTACGGAATCGATATCTGAAGCCCCACGGCTGCCCGTCCCGCTCCAAAACGCTGCCCCGCTTTTCTTCACAGAATTCACGTAAGTGGTTGTTAAACGTGGAAATAGTGACTGGCTTCTGCAGAATTCTTTGAAGTGGTACAACGACGGCGCTTGGATTAAAGTATCCCAAGGAGTCACCGGACCTAGCGGCGGCCAGAGCGCAGGCGAGAAGGACATGCCTATATAGCGCGCTCCTCTGAGAACTGTGAATCGCGGTCGAGTGGCTCTCCGTTACAGTCTGTTCGGCTTGTTTCACGGCGCGTCGGCACGCCTCGAATACGTCGTCCCGCTCAACCAAACTTAAAGACAATCGCTGAGCCGCAGATCGCACAGAGTTCAGCCCGATCAAGTGCGTGTAATGGGGAAGACCTTGCGAGACACGGACGATCAATTTCGCCGCGTCCTGCTCGAATGCGATTTGAAGGGCCTTTTCGGCGTTCTTTAGAATCTGTTCGAGTTCGTCTGGCTTCATGCGCTCGAGTCTTACCTGCGCCATCGCGCGCTGTATCGATGCGTGATCTTGGACTAGGTTTCCAACTGTCTCCGAAACCCCGACGAGTATGACCGTACAATCGACTGCGAGATCTGAAAGGGTCTTGATTAGCTCAGTGAATTGCCTCGACACGCTTCGGGGCGCCTGATCGAATTCATCGACGATGAACACGCCGCCCCCTGTTTCCCCCAGAACTCGCCGAACATTATCGATTTCCAGTTCGCGAGGGAGGGAAAAGAACTCCGTAGTGGAGACTCTTTCTGCATCTTCTCCGTTGATCGCTGGAGGTACCCAAGTAACTTCGGCAAACAACCGGCGCCAGAGACCGGAGAACGTGTCTCCGCTGTTGGCGACTGTTTTCACAACGAGCCGGTCTGCAAGGGTCTGGCCACGCAATCCGTCGCCGTACTCGTCAATGGCATGAATCGTTGGGCCGACCACATTCGCGAGCGAGGTTTTCCCCACCCCGCGTTCGCCGTATATAACAACGTGGAGGCCAGGCTGAACAACCGCATCGGATATCTCGGTTAGCTCGCTCCATCGACCGGCGAAGAGATCCTTCGTTGTGATCGGAGACCGCGGCTGGAATACCGTTGCGGCTTGGGCCGACAACTGGTCGGCCATCCTCGTCAGGTCTGGTGCTTCTTGGTCGCCCATAGGTCCAAGTTTAGCGCCAAAAGCTAGCACTTTTGCGATACAGGCTAATAGTTTCTACTTGACTGTAATGTGAGCGATCAAGCATAATATCAGTGTGAACCGGATCACCCGGGAGAAGAGAATCCAGGCAATCGCCGCCATGGTGGAGGGGAACAGCATCCGCTCGGTATCGCGCATGACCGGGATCGCGCGCAATACGCTTCTTTCTCTTGTGGTGGACGCCGGCGCGGCGTGCGCGGAGTTCCAGGACAAGGCCCTCCGTAACCTGCAATCGAAGCGGATTCAGTGCGATGAGATCTGGTCCTTCGTTGGAGCGAAGGACAAGAACCTTCCCGGAGACAAGCAGGGCAAGTTCGGGTGGGGAAGCGTTTGGACCTGGACGGCCCTGGACGCGGATTCTAAACTCATCTGCTCATGGATGGTCGGAACGCGGGACGGCGCGGCGGCATACGAGTTCATGCAAGATCTCGCCGGGCGGCTTGCCAATCGCGTGGAGCTTAAGACTGACGGACTTGGGGCATACTTGGAAGCAGTAGAGGGAGCGTTCGGAAACGATATCGACTTTGCGCAACTTGTGAAGCTGTACGGCGAAGCACCGGAAGCGGAGAAGCGCTACGGTCCTGCGGTCTGCGTCGGATGCCGGAAGGAAATCAAGACCGGGAGCCCGGAGGAAAAGCACATCTCAACTAGCTACGTGGAGCGCCAGAATCTGACAATGCGCATGCACATGCGACGCTTCACCCGGCTTACGAACGCGTTCTGCAAGAAGCTCGACAGTCACGTTGCCGCGATCTCCCTGCACTTCATGTACTACAACTTCGCCCGCGCTCACCAGACGCTTCGCATGACCCCTGCGATGGCGGCTGGCGTCACGATGCGCGTCTGGGAGATCGGCGACGTTGTCTCCCTACTTGAGGAGCGGGAACGGCGGATCGAGGAGGCAGTGCGGACGGAGCGCCGGGAGAACGCGCATAACCCCTTCTGAGCCAGCGGGGAGGCCAACCCTCGCAACGTGAAAAACATATTGCATAACAGATGCCTTTGAATCACAATATAGGCCGAACGGTTCGGTCTGGCCACGGCAGCGAATTCGTATGGCCTCACGCTTGCAATAGCAGAAGCCGATAGGATCAATTGAGCGTCTACTAATTCGGAGGCACAAAGTGGCTTCTACTTCAGCATTGTCACATCCTGCGTCCGCCATAGCCGTCGGACTTGAGAACGTAAGCCGCGATAGCGCACTTGCCGCTTCCATGACCACAGCCTCTTCACGGATCACCCGTAAGATACTGAAAATCTTCTTCTTCCCTCGTGTCCTGGCAAACGTCAATGCAGTGCTTTCCAACGAGTTCTTGGCGCGTTTAGAGGTTGCTGATGCAGCGAAGCTGTACGGGCCCCTTGCGGAACTTCGGGACACGTGCGCCGAGATGCTGGACGGGGCTGCGAATCGGAGCCTGCCAACGCGCATTCTCTTCTATTTTTGGGTCAAAAAAATATCCAAGGAGACGGAGCGCCTCTCTGACGTGGTGGAGGCACTCGCGTGGAGTTCAGACGAAGGACTTCGAAACTTTGCGAGTGAGGCCCTACGGGACATTCGCTCGCGCGCCTCCTAGCTACCGTGGCTAAC
The DNA here is from genome assembly GCA_021778335.1 of Acidobacteriota bacterium. Taxonomy (GTDB): domain Bacteria; phylum Acidobacteriota; class Terriglobia; order Bryobacterales; family Bryobacteraceae; genus JAJYKC01. The sequence goes on from JAJYCN010000027.1 coordinate 19,297, forward strand.
GCCACCTGCGCCATCGACTGCAACGCCAGCGAGATCTATCAGCGGAACCTAAAACGGCTACGTAAGTCCTACGCGCACGTAGATGAAGACCTGAAAAACTCATTTGAAGAGATTTCGCGCAACTGGAGGACAGCCCAGCATGCCACTCCGGTTCCAGGAATCGGAGTCGGCCCTCCTGGGACGGGGGAACCGCGCGGGCCGAGCGTATGGAAGTACCGCATCGCCTCTAGGGACAGGAGGACCGGAAGCTCGAACGGCTACCGCGTAGTCGCCTACCACCACGCCGCGAACAACACACTATACCCGTTCTGCATATACACCCATGACGACTACGAGAAGCAACCCCCACAGAAGGATCTGGCGCGATGGGCCAACGAAGTCATAGAAACACTTGCCGCCAACACCGATTAAATTTCCTTGATCCCCGAGTTGAGCCAGTACCGAGTAGGGCTGCCAAATTTGACAACAACTCAACGCGTTCGGTAGACTGAGAGGGTTTGGCGAGTTAAGCTGCTGCTCCTGTGCTACCACTCCTTTGCTTAAGAGGAGTCCGGCCTGGAGCCGGCCCCGAGGTTCTCCGGGATTTTGCGCCCGGTAGAGCATGGGCTAGTCCATAGTAAGTACCTCGCAAGTATAGGGAAGCGAAGTTTCGTTCTCCCCTGGCGTTTTTGAATTAGATCTTTTCGCTAACCCCCGTGTGTGCGGGTGTGCGGCTGGCGGAGAGAGTCGTTTAGTTAACTGTATTTTCCCGAGAGGAGATCTGTGCCGACGTTCAATCAGCTCGTGCGCAAGGGACGCAAGCCGACGCGCTATAAGACGGCGAGTCCGGCGCTGCAGTCGTGCCCGCAGCGGCGCGGAGTTTGCACGCGCGTCTACACGACGACCCCGAAGAAGCCGAACTCGGCGCTGCGAAAAGTGGCGCGTGTCCGGCTGACCAACGGCATCGAAGTGACAACGTACATCCCCGGCGTGGGCCACAACCTGCAGGAGCACTCGATCGTGCTCATCCGCGGCGGCCGTGTGAAGGACCTGCCTGGTGTGCGCTATCACGTGGTGCGCGGCACGCTGGACGCTTCCGGCGTCGCGGATCGCAAACAGGGGCGCTCGAAGTATGGCGCCAAGCGGCCCAAGGCGGCGGCGAAGTAGAAGGGGCGGATAAGAGGGCGAAGACGATATGCCACGCAGACGGAGAGCGGAAGTCCGGGAGATTGCGCCGGACCCGGTTTATAACTCGACACTGGCCGAGAAATTCATCAATTCGATGATGTGGGACGGCAAGAAGGCGACCTCGCAGGCGATTTTCTACGGGGCGATGGACAGGATCAAGGAGCGGAGCGGCGACGATCCGCTGAAGCTGTTCAAGAAAGCGGTGGAGAACTGCAAGCCGCTGCTCGAGGTGAAGACGCGGCGCGTAGGCGGCGCGAACTATCAGGTGCCGGTAGAAGTTCCGCAGAACCGCCGGACCAGCCTGGCCATCCGCTGGATCCTGCAGAACGCGCGCACGCGTCCCGACAAGGGCATGCCCGAGAAGTTGGCCAACGAACTGAATGACGCGGCAAATCTCCGGGGCGGCGCGATCAAAAAGAAAGACGACGTACATCGCATGGCCGAGGCCAACAAGGCCTTCGCGCACTACCGGTGGTAAGAGGCAGGTATGGCACGAACCGTTCCCATTGAGAAAATGCGCAATATCGGCATCATGGCGCACATTGATGCCGGTAAAACCACAACCACGGAGCGGGTTCTCTACTACACCGGCCGTACGCACAAAATCGGCGAAGTCCATGAAGGCACGGCCATTATGGACTGGATGGAGCAGGAGCAGGAGCGCGGCATCACCATTACTTCCGCCGCGACCACCTGCCAGTGGCGCGACATCACAATCAACATCATCGACACGCCGGGCCACGTGGATTTCACGGCGGAAGTCGAGCGCAGCCTGCGAGTGCTCGACGGCGCGGTGGCGGTGTTCGACGCCGTCGCCGGCGTCCAGCCCCAGTCGGAAACCGTGTGGCGGCAGGCCGACAAGTACGGCGTTCCCCGCATCTGCTTCATCAACAAAATGGACCGCGTGGGAGCGGATTTCTATCACGCCGTCGATACGATCGTCGACCGCCTGAAGGCGCGGCCGGTGCCGATCCAGATCCCGGTCGGCGCCGAGGATCAGTTCAAGGGCGTCGTGGATCTCATCGAGATGAAGGCGCGCATCTGGCGCGATGAGACTCTCGGCGCGAAGTTCGACGACGCCGACATTCCGGCGGATCTCGTCGAAAAAGCCCAGCAGTACCGGGAGCAGCTCGTCGAAGCGGTGTCGGAAAGCGACGATGTCCTGTTTGAAAAGTTCGTCAACGGCGAAGCGGTTACCAACGAGGAACTGATCGCCGGCATCCGCAAGGCGACCATCACGCAGAGGATTTTCCCGGTCGTCTGTGGCTCCGCGTTTAAGAACAAGGGCGTGCAGAACCTGCTCGACGCCGTGGTCGATTATCTCCCCTCGCCGATCGACATCCCCGCGGTGAAGGGCACTTCGATCGACAACCCCGAAGAGGAGCAGGAGCGCAAGTCCAACGACACCGAGCCGTTCTCGGCGCTGGTGTTCAAGATCATGACCGACCCGTTCGTCGGCCAGCTTGCCTTCATCCGGGTTTACTCCGGCAAGTTGAATGCGGGCGAAAGCATCTACAACGTCGCCAAGGGCCGGCGCGAGCGCGTGGGCCGTCTGGTGAAGATGCACGCCAACAAGCGGGAAGACATCACTGAAATTCTCGCCGGCGACATCTGCGCCGCGGTGGGCTTGAAGAACGTCGTCACCGGCGACACCATCTGCGACGAAAAGGCTCCAGTACTGCTCGAATCGATCGTGTTCCCCGAGCCTGTCATCCAGTTGGCCATCGAGCCGAAGACGAAGGCCGACCAGGAAAAGCTGGGCATGGCGATCCAGAAACTCGTGCAGGAAGACCCGACGCTTCGGGTTTCCACCGACCCCGACACCGGGCAGACGATTCTGGCCGGCATGGGCGAGCTGCACCTGGAAATCATCGTGGACCGCATGCAGCGCGAGTTCAACGTGGGCGCCAATGTCGGCAAGCCGCAGGTGGCGTACCGCGAAACGATCCGCGCGAAGGCGGAGTACGATTACACGCACAAGAAGCAGACCGGCGGCAGCGGCCAGTACGCGCGCACCAAGTTGCGGGTTGAGCCCGTGCCCGGCAAGGGCTTCGAGTTCGCCAACGAGGTTACGGGCGGCTCGATTCCGAGGGAGTTCATCGCGGCGGTGGAAAAGGGCGTGCGCGAGGCGCTTGAAGGCGGGATCCTGGCCGGCTATCCGATGGTGGACGTGAAGGTGGCCGTGTTCGACGGCGCCTATCACGAAGTCGATTCTTCGGAAATGGCGTTCAAGATCTGCAGCTCCATCTGCATGAAGGAAGCCTGCCGGAAGGCCCGTCCGGTTCTGCTCGAACCGGTGATGCGAGTGGAAGTAGTGGTTCCCGAAGAGTACATGGGCTCGGTGAACGGCGACTTGATTTCCCGCCGCGGCCGGCTGGAAGGAACCGAAATTCGCGGTACAACGCACCTGATCAAGTCGATGGTGCCGTTGTCGGAAATGTTCGGCTATGCGACCGAGCTTCGCTCGCGCACGCAGGGCCGCGGAAGTTTCACCATGCACTTCGGCCAGTACGAGGAAGTGCCGAAGAACATCGCCGAGGAGATTGTGGCGAAGGTGCAGGGCAAGGTTACGAAGTAAGGGAGAGGAATCCATGGCAAAGGAAAAATTCGATCGCAGCAAGCCGCACGTCAACATTGGGACGATTGGTCACATTGACCACGGCAAGACGACGTTGACGGCGGCGATTACGCGGGTGTTGGCCAAGCACAACCCGAAGGTGAAGTTCCGGAGCTTCGATTCGATCGACAATGCGCCGGAAGAGAAGGCGCGTGGGATCACGATCGCGGTGGCGCACGTGGAGTACGAGACGGCGAACCGGCACTACGCGCACGTGGACTGTCCGGGCCACGCCGACTACATCAAGAACATGATCACCGGGGCGGCGCAGATGGATGGCGCGATTCTGGTGGTGGCGGCGACCGACGGGCCGATGCCGCAGACGCGGGAGCACATTCTGCTGGCGCGGCAGGTGGGCGTGCCGTCGATCGTGGTGGCGCTGAACAAGGTGGATATGGTGGACGACCCCGAGCTGCTCGAGCTGGTGGAGTTGGAAGTCCGGGAGTTGCTGAGCAAGTATCAGTTTCCGGGCGACGATCTGCCGGTGGTGCGGGTGAGCGCGCTGGGCGCGTTGAACGGGGAAGAGAAGTGGGAGAAGTCGGTGGAAGAGCTGATGGACAAGGTGGACCAGTATGTGCCCCTGCCGCAGCGGGACGTGGACCGTCCGTTCCTGATGCCGATTGAGGACATTTTCTCGATCCAGGGCCGCGGCACGGTGGTGACGGGGCGCGTGGAGCGGGGGATCGTCAAGGTGGGCGAGGAAGCCGAGATTGTGGGTTTCGCCGAGACGCGGAAGACGGTAGTGACCGGCGTGGAGATGTTCAAGAAGCTGCTCGACGAAGGGCGGGCCGGGGACAACGTGGGTCTGCTGCTGCGCGGGATTGAGAAGACGGACGTGGAGCGCGGGCAGGTGATCGCCAAGCCGGGTTCGATCAAGCCGTACAGCAAGTTCAAGGCGGAAGTTTACGTGTTGAGCAAGGAAGAGGGCGGGCGGCACACGCCGTTTTTCAAGGGCTACCGGCCGCAGTTCTACTTCCGGACGACGGACGTGACGGGAGTGGCGCAGTTGCCGGAAGGGATGGAGATGGTGATGCCGGGCGACAACGTGACGCTGACGATCGAGCTGATCACGCCGGTGGCCATGGACAAGGGCCTGCGGTTCGCCATCCGCGAGGGTGGACGGACGGTAGGCGCCGGTACGGTGACGGAGATCTATTCGTAAGGAAGGCATCACGCCTTCCACGGCGCGCCGGAAAAAGACATGAGCCTCAGAGAAAGAATTCGCATCCGCCTCAAGGCGTACGACCACCGCATTCTGGACCAGTCGACGTCCGAAATCGTCGACACGGCCAAGAGGACCGGTGCACAGGTGGCGGGACCGATCCCGCTGCCGACGGTCAGGAATCTGTATACCGTGCTGCGGTCGCCGCACGTGGACAAGAAGTCGCGGGAGCAGTTTGAAATCCGCACGCATAAGCGGCTGCTGGACATCCTGGAGCCGACGCAGGACACGGTGGATGCGCTGATGAAGCTGGATTTGCCAGCCGGCGTAGACGTCGAGATCAAAGCGTTCGGGAAGGGAAAGTAAGCGGGGCCGTTGGCGGCCGAAGGTGGCCGGAGGAAGAATATGAGCCCAGGGATTCTAGGCAAAAAGATCGGAATGACGCAGGTGTTTCGGCCGGACGGGCAGGTTGTGCCGGTGACGCTGCTCAAGGCGGGTCCATGCGTGGTGGTACAGCGCAAGACGCCGGCCACGGATGGCTATGACGCGGTGCAGGTAGGGTTGCTCGAGTTCGCCAAGAAGTCGCGCCACACCAAGCCGATGTCGGGACACCTGAAGAAGGCCGAGGCTGAAGGCGTGAAGTTCGTGCGTGAACTGCGTCTAGCGCCCGGTCATGGCGACCCGAAACCGGGCGACCGCATTCTGATAGACGAGTTCAAGCCGGCCGACAAGGTCGATGTGATCGGCGTGAGCAAGGGCCGCGGCTACGCGGGCCTGGTGAAGCGCCACCACTTCGGCGGCGGCGCCGACACGCACGGCTCGATGTTCCATCGCGCGCCGGGTTCGATCGGCGCGTCGAGCTTCCCTTCGCGCGTGTTCCCGGGCATGAAGATGTCCGGCCAGATGGGTTCGGCCCGTGTTACGGTGCGGAACCTGGAAATCGTGCGGGTGGACGCCGAGGACAACGTGCTGATGGTGAAGGGCGCGGTGCCGGGTCCGAACGGCAGCTACGTGCTGGTGCGAAGGGCCAAGAGGTAACGAGCGATGCCGAATGTCGACGTAGTGAATCTGAATAACGAGAAGGTCGGCGAACTCGAGTTGTCCGATGCGGTGTTCGCGGCCGAAGTGAACGAAGATCTGCTGTACGAAGCGGTGCGGCATCACCGGGCCGGCGAGCGCGCCGGTACTCACAAGACGAAGACGCGTCACGAAGTCTCCGGTTCCGGCAAGAAGCTGTGGAAGCAGAAGGGCACCGGCCGCGCGCGTATGGGCTCGATCCGTTCGCCGCTGTGGCGCCACGGCGGCACAACGCACGGTCCGCAACCGCGCGACTACAGCTACAAGCTTCCCAAGAAGATGATCCTGGGCGCGCTGCGGTCGGCGCTGACCGCGAAGCTGCGGGACGGCGAACTGAAAGTCGTGCAGGCGTTCACCATCGCCGATCACAAGACCAAGTCGATGCAGGCGGTGCTCCAGGCGCTCGAAGCCGATCGCAAGGTGCTGCTGGTGGACAACGGCGAGAATCGCAATCTGAGCCTGGGTTCGCGGAACCTGCCGGGCGTGAAGCTGACGTTGGCGCGCGACGTGAACGTCTACGATCTGCTGGGACACGACCGGGTGCTGGTGTCGGAAGAGGCGGCGAAGAAGCTGTCGGAGGCGCTGGCGAAATGACGATCTACGAAGTGATTCTCAAGCCGGTGGTCACCGAAAAGGGCCACACGAAGCGGGAAGCCGAGCGGACGCTTTGCTTTGAAGTGCAGCCGAAGGCGACCAAAACGCAGATCCGGTCGGCGGTGGAGAAGCTGTTCAAGGTGAAGGTGGACGAGGTGCGCACGGGCAATACGGTTGGAAAGCTGCGGCGCCGGGGACGGTTCTCCGGATTCCGATCCGACACGAAGAAGGCCTGGGTGCGGTTGAAGGCGGGCGAAAAGATGCCCGAGTATTCGGATATTTAACGCGGAGCGAGTTCCATGCCGATGAAAAAGTTCAAACCGACGACTCCCTCCCGGCGTTTCACCACGCTGGTGACGCGGGAGGAGATCACGAAGGACCGGCCCGAAAAGTCGCTGACCGTGGGCAAGAAGCGGACCGGCGGCCGTGCGAGCACGGGTCTGGTGTCCTCGCGGTTCCGGGGCGGCGGCGCCAAACGGGCGTACCGCGAAATCGACTTCAAGCGCGACAAGCACGGTGTTCCGGCCAAGGTGGCCGCCATCGAGTACGACCCGAACCGTTCGGCGCGCATCGCGCTGCTGAATTATGCCGACGGCGACAAGCGCTACATTTTGGCGCCGGTCGGCCTGACCGTTGGCCGGACGGTGAGCTCGGGTCCGGAAGCCGACATTCTGGTGGGCAATGCGCTTCCGCTGAACAATATTCCGCCGGGCACCTTCGTTCACAACATTGAGTTGAAGCCGGGCAAGGGCGGGCAGATGGCCCGTTCGGCCGGCGCGCAGGCCCAGCTTGTTTCTCGCGAGGGCGGCATCGCGCTGCTGAAACTGCCTTCGGGCGAAGTGCGGCGGGTGCAGGCCGAGTGCATGGCCACGGTCGGCCAGGTCGGCAACGTCGAGCACGAAAACGAGTCGCACGGCAAGGCGGGCAAGACCCGGTGGCTGGGAAAGCGGCCGCATAACCGCGGCGTGTCGATGAATCCGGTGGACCATCCGCATGGCGGCGGCGAAGGCAAGACGTCCGGCGGACGCCATCCGGTGACGCCGTGGGGCCAGCCGACGCGCGGCTTCAAGACTCGCAACAACAAACGGACGGATAAGTGGATCGTAAGCCGGAAGGCGAAGAAGCGGTAGGGCGGAGAGAACGGGAATGAGCAGATCGCTTAAAAAAGGACCGTTCACCGACGAACACCTGGTTATCAAGGTGAACGCGATGAACGAGAAGAACGAAAAGAAGGTGGTGCGCACCTGGTCGCGCCGCTCGACGATCCGGCCCGAGTTCGTCGGCCACACGCTGGCGGTGCACAACGGCAAGAAGTTTATCCCGGTGTACGTGACCGAGAACATGGTCGGCCACAAGCTGGGCGAGTTTTCCCCGACGCGTACGTTCAAGGGGCACGCGGCGAAAGCGGCGGCCGAGAAAGGCGCCAAGCCGGCCTAACGGCCCGGCGGAGGCAAGAACACGATGGAAGCGAGAGCGGAAGCCCGGTATATCAGAACGTCGCCGCAGAAGGCGCGGCTCGTGGTGGATCTCATCCGCGGCCGCAAGGCGGGCGAGGCGATTCACATCCTGCGGAGCGCCAACAAGCGGATGGCGCCGGTGGTGGAGAAGGTGCTGCGTTCGGCGATCGCCAACGCGGAGAACAAGTCAAGCGACGTGGACGTGGACCAGTTGATCGTGACGGAAGCGTACGTGAATGAAGGACCGCGGATGAAGCGCATCCGGCCGGCGCCGATGGGCCGCGCCTACCGCTATCAGCGGCGCTCGGCGCACATTGTAGTCACGGTGGGAGAGAAGGAATAGCCGATGGGACAGAAAGTACATCCGTACGGATTCCGCCTGGGCGTCACCAAGAACTGGCGTTCGCGCTGGTTCGCCAAGCAGGATTACGCCAAGCTGCTCAAGGAAGATCTCGAGCTGAAGAAGTCGCTGCACACCCGGCTGAAGGCGGCCGGCGTCAGCTCGGTGGAAGTGGACCGGCCGGGGAACAAGCTGCGGATCACGATCCGCACGTCGCGTCCGGGCATCATCATCGGCCGCAAGGGCGCCGAGATCGAGAAGCTGAAGCAGGACCTGGCGGCCAAGACCAAGCGCGAGGTGTTCATCGACATCCAGGAGGTTCACAAGCCGGAGCTGGATGCTCAGCTTGTGGCCGAGTCGATCGCGCTGCAGCTAGAAAAGCGCGTGGCGTTCCGCCGCGCGATGCGAAAGGCCGTGGACTCGGCGCTGCGCTTCGGCTGCAAGGGAATCAAAGTCCGCGTGTCGGGCCGCCTGAACGGCGCAGAAATCGCGCGGAGCGAGTGGTACCTGCAGGGCCGTTTGCCGCTGCACACGCTGCGGGCGGATTTGGAATACGGTTTTGCCCAGGCCTACACCACGTACGGCGTGATCGGGATCAAGTGCTGGGTGTACAAGGGCGAAATTATCGAAGGCGGACGGCGGGTGTCGCTGCGACACGAGCCTGAGCCGCGGCGTGCGCCGTCGCGGGACCGGGAGCGCCGCGAGCGCCGGGCTCCGGCGCCGGTCAGCGCGCCGCCCGCGCCCGAAGCCGCTCCGGCCGGTGGCCT
>JAJYCN010000028.1 GCA_021778335.1 Acidobacteriota bacterium
CCCAGTCCCTGCTCCCCGCCCGCCGACCCTCGCAAAACGCAACCAAAGTCCCCCGGCCCGTCCGCACCACCGCCGGAATCCGGTAACTCGCGTACCCGCCCTCCCCCGCCACCCACACATCCCCCGCCCGCACCGCAACCACCAACAACAACGTTGCCCAAAGTCTCAAGCCATGTTCTCCCAAGCCTCCCAATCTAACCCCGCAACCACCCGCCCCGCATCCTGATACAATTCTGCTAAGAATTGTTTCGGCCACGCCGCCTAAAATCGGCTGCCGAGGATTGCTATGATCAGAATTCCTCCCCCGGGAGAAAGGTGCCGACGACCGGAAACACCTAATCTCGCCCCGTCTTTCCGTCGATCATCCGACCAAGGACTATGAGCACCGTAAGACTGCCCGGACTGGGAGAAAAGACGCGTAAGCAAACCTCGCGCAACAACGCCGGCCCGAAACTGGTCGCACTGCCCGCCGAGGACAACACTCCCGAGGGGCTCGCCGCGCTCCTCAAGGCGAACGCCGAGTACCGCCTCAAGCCCTGGCCCAATCCCTACGACACCACCACGCACGCCCTACATTGCGGTGACGCGCGGGACCTCTCCTGGATTCCCTCCGGGTCCGTACACCTCATCGTCACCTCGCCGCCTTACTGGACTCTGAAGCAGTACCGCCCCGGCACCGATGGCCAACTCGGCGACATCGCCGACTACGAGCGGTTCCTCGACGAACTCGACAAAGTCTGGCGCGAATGCGCCCGCGTGCTCGCGGGCGGAGGACGTATCTGCTGCGTCGTCGGCGACGTCTGTGTGCCGCGCAAGCGCCACGGCCGCCACTACGTCATGCCGCTTCACGCCGACATTCAGGTCCGCGCGCGCAAGCTTGGCCTCGACTGCCTCACCCCGATCCTTTGGCACAAAATCGCCAACGGCGTCACCGAGTCCGAAGGCAACGGATCCGGCTTCTACGGCAAGCCTTTCCAACCCGGCGCCATCGTCAAGAACGACGTCGAATACATCCTCTTCCTCCGAAAGGGCGGTGAGTACCGTTCCGCTGATCCGCTCCAGAAAGCCCTCTCGATGCTCACCCGCGACGAAATGAAGGCATGGCTCCGCTCGTACTGGGACGATATACGCGGCGCTTCCACAAAAAGCGGTCACCCCGCGCCCTATCCGGCCGAACTCGCCGAACGCCTCATCCGCCTCTTCTCCTTCGCTGGCGACACCATCCTCGACCCCTTCGCCGGCACCGGTTCCACCGCGGTCGCCGCTCTCGAAGCCGGACGCAACTCGATCAGCAACGAACTCGATCGCGCATACTTCAACATCGCCGCGCGCCGTGTATCGGACGCTTGCGCTCAGATGCGCATGGTGGGCGCAACGCGCGCCGCGGTCAGCCTTGAACGAATACCGGCTGCTGGCTGAATTCCGGAATCTCTTCGACGGACAGCAGTATCGGCGCCGCGATGCCAGCCTGGGCAATTACGTCGCCATGCATCTGTTCGAGGACCTCCTCGCCGCGGGCCGTTCTCCAAAACTCGTCGCCGCAATCCAGGCAAAGCAGCTTGTCCTCAACGTCCAGAACACTCGTCGCGGCATCGAGGCCCGGCGCGGTGACGGTACGCTCGGCGAACTCGTGCACGGCGCCGAGCCAGTCGCCGATCCCGGCTACGCTGTCGCCCGCGGACCCATCGCCACTGTCAGCATCGGCGTCGAGGTGAAAATCCTCGCCAAGGCCATGATCAAGCAGATCGACTGCGTCATCAACGACCTCCGCAACCAGGTCGAACATTTCCGCAAAGGCGGCTCGCACCCCATCTCCGTCGCCATCGTCGGCATCAACCACGCCGATCACTGCACCAGCTACGAAGGCGACCGCGCCTTCCCGACCACCGGCCGCGGCGGCTACCCCCATCCAAGCCAGGAAGCCCCGGCCGCCGAGAAACGCCTCCTCGCCGAAGCCAAGCCCTCCTACGACGAGTTCCTCATCCTCCGTTTCAATGCCACCAACGAGCCACCCTTCCCCTTCGCATGGCTCGACCTCCAAAACACAACCCTCGACTACGCCGCCATCCTCACCCGCATCAGCAGCAAGTACCACCAACGGTTTTAGCTAGCCCTCCGCTTCATCCCCGGAAAGCGCCTGCCCAATTGCCCGCTCAAGCTCGACCCCCGCTCGCCGCGCATGGCGAAACCGCGCCACCTCGTCACGAATCATTTCCCTCCAATTCATCGCGCACTCCAGCTTCGCGCGCACCTCACCCGCGTCCATCGCGAGCGGCCCGCCATCCTTGTCGACCAAGCGATACTCGGTTCCTCCCGCGGGTGGGTGACTTATCTCAACCTTCGCGTGGATCCGGTCGTTCCTCCACTTCATCAATTCCCCGATGCGATCAACGTCACTCCAGAGTTGGCCGAAGTCCCCTAACTCGGGATGCGCCTCGAATTCATCGGGGGAAAACGTGCCCGTCACGCTATTCGAACTCTCCCGCGACATCCACTTGATCGCCTCGCGCCAATCATTCAACAAGTTCCGTTTGCCCCGCGCTGAACGCTGGCGTCCCGCCATGGAAAACACCTCACTCGTGCGCTCGCTCAGCTCATCCAACAAGGCCTTGTACGCCACCAAGAAGAACCCAAAAAGCCCAACGACCGGATCCCAGTCCATTTACCCTCCCTACCCCGGGCGCTCAACGCCCGAATCTCCGCCAAAACTCTCAATCCTCCAGTCCACTGGCGCTACGCGCTCGTACACTTCTCCGACAGTACCACCTCGCCCCACGCCGTTCCCAAAGTCTGAAGACTTATTTCTCCCAGCTCCTCAACCACTTACAGCCCACGCCCAATCTTCCCCGCACCCACCCCCTGCTAAATCTCAAATCGAGGCTGGCCCTGCGTCCGCCTCCAAATTTGAACCCAAAGGAACCCAAACGCCATGTCAACCATGAATCCGGTCGACCCAATCGCCGCCAACCCGGCCAACCTTGAATCCCCCGTTCCCCCCACCCGCACCCGCGCCGAAATCAACCGCGCCAACGCCCAGCATTCCACCGGCCCCCGCACCCCCGAAGGCAAAGCCGTCTCCCGGCTCAACGCCACCACCCACGGCCTCACCGCCCAGGTCAACGCGCTGGTCGGCGAAGAAGACCCCGACGAATTCCTCAAATTCCGCCAGCGCATGTTCCGCGACCTCGCCCCCTTCGGCCCCCAGGAAACCTCCCTCGCCGAAGCCATCGTCGCCCAGCACTGGCGCCTCCAGCGCATCCCCAGCGTCGAAGCCCACATCCTCACCCTGTCCGCGCACGCCGCCGCCGACCTCGCCAAACTCGGTCTCTACGAACAGCGCCTCCTCCGCGTCATCAACCAGGCCAGCGCCAGCCTCCTCCAGCTCCAAACCGCCCGCCGCACCGCCGATCACGAACAGATGGCCCAGGCCGCGGCTCTCCGTAAGTTACACAAAGATCACAACCGCCCCTTCAATCCCGCCGACTATGGCTTCGTTTTTTCGCTCGCCGATATCGACCGCTACGCCGCCCGCTGCACCGACCTCGGAGCCGCAAAAGCCTACGCGAAACAGACCTCCCAAGCTTTCCTGCATCCCGATTTCCGCCCCGAATCGGTCTTCATCCCCGCCAAAGCCGCCGCGTGAACCCCTCACAGCACCAACCCCATCGCCCGAACTGCGCCCGCTTACTGGAACAACCCCAAATCGATCGACCCAGCCATCGCCCGGTATCCCGCATCTCCCGGATGCAAATGGTCCCCGCCGTTATAAGCCGGCAGCATCATGTCCGGATTCGCCGGGTCCTGCACCGCTTTGTCGAAATCCACAACCCCGTCTAAAGCCTTCGACGTCCGGATCCATTCGTTCACCTTCTTCCGGATCGCGTCCTTCGCTGGCGTGTAATATCCCGGAAACGCCGTCCCGGCAAACGGTGTCAGCGTCGCGCCGTAAATCTTGATCCCGTGCTCGTGCGCCCGCTCGATCATCTGCTGCAACCCCGCCTCCAGATCTTCCGCCGTCGGGAGTTCCCTCACCGGCGCCGAGGTCCCCGGATGGCCGATATCGTTGATCCCCTCCAGCACAATCACGTACTTCACCCCCGCCTGCGACAACACGTCCCGGTCGAACCGCGCCAGCGCATTCATCCCGAACCGGATATTGTCCGCCGGATCCCGCAGCACCCGGTTCCCGCCGATCCCCGCGTTCAGCACGCCCACCTCGTTCCCGCCCCGCTCCCGCAGCCTCGCCGCCAGATAATCCGGCCACCGGTGATTCGCGTTCCCCGTCGACCGCGCCCCGTCCGTAATCGAATCTCCAAACGTCACCACCGCCGACGCGCTCTCCGGAGCCAGCACGTCAACGCCAGTCAGGAACACCCACGATCCCACCGTCTCCGCACCCTCCATCGTCTCCGCCCTCGTCTGGTCGCCCTTCCCGATGTAGTTCGTCTGCGACGCCCCGTAGTGAATCCCTGCGCCTTCCGCCGCCTTCGGCAGATAAATGCTAATCGCCAGGTCCCCGCCCGCCGCCACGTCCAGCTTCACCGGATCGCTCAGCGCCGGCGCATCGGTCGACAACCACACCTCGCTCCGCCCGCCGAACTTCAGCACCCGGTCCGTCCCCGGCACAATGCTCCCCTCCTTCGCCCGCACCCCAATGTGCGCCGCTCCCACCTCCACCATCTGTCCGCCGTAAGCGTTCGACAGCCTCACCCGCACCGTGTCGCCTCCGATGCTCGTGTGCACAATCTCCCTGATCGTCTGGTCTGCGAAAATCAACTTCGACGCATACATCCGCGCGGCCTCCGGAAGCTGCGGCGCCGGACTAGCCGCCCACGTCCCCACCCAATGCGTCTGCGCGAACGCGCTCACGCCCGCCGCGAAAAGAAGTACCCACGTGCCTGCTCTCATCGTTTTCACCTCGTCTATCCTATCGCGGCCCCGCGACCAGCCCACGCCCTCCCGTTACAATCAGGGAAGACTGATATGTTTTGCTTCCTTCGCCCCTGTTGGCGGTGCGCCGCGTTCCTCATCCTCGCCGCCGCAACCCTCAGCGCCCAGTCGCTCAAAGAATTTGAAAAGCGCGTCACCGAGTTCAGCCTCCCCAACGGCATGCACTTCATCCTCGTCGAACGGCATGACGCGCCGGTGGTCAGCTTCCATACCTATGTCAACGCCGGCTCAGTCGACGATCCCGGCGGCGAAACCGGCCTCGCCCACATGTTCGAACACATGGCCTTCAAAGGCACTTCCACCATCGGCACGAAAAACTACCCGGCCGAAAAGCAAGCCATGGCGGAGGTTGAGCGCATCTACGACGCCTACGACGCCGAACGCGACAAAGCCTTCCGCGCCGACCCCAAAAAGCTCGCCGAGCTCCAAACCCAGTTAAAAGCCGCCATGGCCACGGCCGAGTCCTACGTCATCCCCAACGAGTACCCGCGCATCATCGAAGAAAACGGTGGCGAAGGACTCAACGCCGAAACCGCTGAGGATTCCACCGAATACTTCTACAGCCTGCCCTCCAATCGCCTCGAACTCTGGTTCAACCTCGAGTCCGACCGCTTCTACGACCCCGTCTTCCGCGAGTTCTATAAGGAGCGCGACGTCGTCCGCGAAGAGCGGCGCATGCGCGTCGAATCGAGCCCGCAGGGCCACCTGGTCGAAGTACTCCTCGCCACCGCCTTCGAAGCCCATCCCTACCGCGTTCCCGCCGGCGGATGGTCGTCCGACATCGATAACCTCCGCCTCGGCGAAGCCAAGGAGTTCTACAAGACCCACTACGCCGCCTCCAACATCACCATCGGCATCGCCGGTGACGCCTACCCCGCGCAGGTCAAGGCGCTGGCCACAAGATACTTCTCCCGCGTCGCCGGCGGACCGCCGCCGCCCGTCGTCACCACCGTCGAGCCGAAACAGACCGGCGAGAAGCGCGTCCGCGTCGACGCCGTGTCTCAACCCCTGATCGCCTTCGCCTACAAACGGAGCGACAGTTACTCCCCCGACGACGCCGCTCTCGAAGTCCTCGGCCAGATCCTCTCCGGCGGGCGCACCTCGCTGCTCTACGAGGAACTCGTCCGCGACAAGAAGCTCGCCCTGGGCGCCTTCGCCGCCCCCAGTTTCCCCGGCGGCAAATATCCCACCCTGTTCGTCTTCTACATCGTCCCCAACCTCGGCCACACCATCGACGAAAACGAAAAGGCCTGCCTGGATATCATCGAGCGAGTCAAATCGAAGGGCGTGGACGAAGAAGCCCTCAAGCGCGTCAAAACGAAGGTCCGCGCTTCCCTCATCCGCCAGCTTGACAGCAACTCCGGCCTGGCCAACCAGATGGCTTCCTACTACGGTTTCTACGGCGACTGGCGCAAGCTATTCACTGAAATCGACGACATCGACAAAGTCACCGCCGCCGATGTCCAGCGCGTCGCGAAAGTTTACCTGGTCGACGACTCGCGAACCGTCGCCTATATCGAACCGCCCAAGAGCGCTTCCGCGCAGGCTGGAGGCGCAAAGTGAAAAACATTCTCCTGCTCACCCTCGCCGCCGCCCTCATTCCCGCCGCGGCCCAGACGCCCAAACCCGCCGCGAAGCCCTCTGCTTCGCTGCCTTCTTATAAGGACCTGAAGTATCCCCCGCTGAAGCAGATCGTGCTTCCCAAGCCCGAAACCTTCACCCTGCCCAACGGCATGAAGGTTTACTTACTCGAAGACCACGAGCTTCCCTTGGTAAGTGGTTTCGCGCTCGTGCGCACCGGCAACTTATTCGACCCGCCGGATAAGCACGGCCTTGCTGACATCACCGGTGGCCTCATCCGCAGCGGCGGCACCAAAACCAAAACCGGCGATCAGTTGGACGTCGAACTCGAAGACGTCGCCGCGTCGGTGGAAAGCGGCATCGGCGAAACCTCGGGCTCGGTCTCCTTCAACTGCCTCAAGGAAAACACCGCCGAGGTGCTAAGCGTCTTCCACGACGTGCTCACCCAACCCGGCCTCCGCCAGGATAAACTCGACCTCGCCAAAACCCAGTGGCGCAGCGCCATCGCCCGCCGCAACGACGACGCTTCCGGCATCGCCGACCGCGAGTTCGCCAACACCGTCTACGGCAAAAACACTCCCTACGGTTGGGACATCAACTACTCCGACATCGACGCGATCCACCGCTCCGACGTCCAGGCTTTCTATAGCCGCTACTTCTTCCCATCGAACGTCATGCTCGCCGTCTACGGCGATTTCTCCGCGGCCGGCATGAAAGCCCAACTCGAAAAACTCTTCGCCGATTGGACCGTGAAACAGGACCCCGTTCCGCCCTTCCCGAATGTCGCCGCGAAGCCCATGCCCGGCATCTTCCTCGCCAGCAAGGATGACGTCGCCCAGACCTTCTTCCAGATCGGCCTGCTCGGCGGCGAACTCCGCGACAAGGATTTTCCCGCGCTCTCGGTCGCCAGCGACATCCTCGGCGGAGGCTTCTTCAGCCGGCTGTTCATGCAGGTCCGCACCCGCCTCGGCTACGCCTACTCGATCGGCGCCAGTTGGGGCGCCAACTACGACCACCCCGGCCTATTCCGCATCTCCGGCAGCACGCAGTCCAAAGACACCGAAGCCACTCTCGCCGCCGTCCAGGCCGAAGTCCAGAAGATGCGCACCGCCGAGGTCAGCCAGCAGGAACTGGACGAGGCCAAGGGCGCCGTGCTCAACAGCTTCGTCTTCGCCTTCGACCGCCCGAGCAAAACCCTCAACCGAATGCTCACTTACGAGTACTTCGGCTACCCGCGCGACTTCATCTTCGAATATCAGAAGGCCGTCGCCAACGTCACCCGCGCCGATGTGCTCCGCGTGGCAAAGCAATACTTCACCGCGGACCAGTTCACCATCGTCGCCGTCGGCAACCCGAAAGACTTCGGTACTCCCCTCTCGAAACTCGGCATCCCGATCCAGCCGATCGACCTCACCATCCCCGAGCCCAAAGCCGAAACCGCGAAATCCTCCGCCGCGACACTGGCCGAAGGCAAGGCGCTGCTCGCGCGCATGCAAACCGCGCTCGGGGGCGAGTCGAAACTCGCCGCCGTCAAGGATACGTCCTATGAAGCAGAGGTGAAAATCTCGACCGGCGGCCCGCCCATGACCATGCACCAGAACAACGCCTTCGTCGCTCCGAACGCCATGCGACAGGACCTCGTCCTTCCCTTCGGCAAGCAGAGCGTTTACTCGGACGGCAAGACAGGCTGGATGTCTTCGCCGCGCGGCATGGGCGCCCTCAGCGCCCCGCTGCTAAAACAAGTTCGGGGCGAATTGTTCCGGCAGATGTACTCCCTCGCCTTGAGCGACCGCGACCCCGATCGCACCGTCAACGCCGTCGACGGCCACACGCTCGAAATCTCCGATAAAGACGGCGAAAGCGTCCGCGTCGAACTCGACCCCTCCACCGGCCTGCCCGCCAAAGTCTTCTACGACGGCATGGGCATGGGCGGCCCCGCCAAGGTGGAAGAGACTTACTCGAATTGGAAAGAAGTCGACGGCCTCAAAGCGCCTTTCGCTATCGAAATCACACAGAACGGAAAGAAATTCGCCGACGCCACGATCACCGGCTATAAGATCAACTCCGGACTCACCGTGGAGCAGATTTCCAAGAAACCATGACCGCACGCCGCCTCCTCGCTCTCTTGCTCCTGGCAGCCACCACCGCCGCCGCGCAGGACTCAGCCCAGGACTACGAAAAGAAGATCCGGGACCAGGCCAAACAGGTGCTCCACCAATGCACCGAGGCCCTCGGAGGCCAGAGCTTCTTCGCCATCCGCAACCGCGTCGAGGAAGGCATGATGTTCTCGTTCTACCGTGAAGAGATGAACGGCCTCGACCACGCTATCATCCACGTCGCCTACGACACCGACCCCACCCCTGGCAAGCTCAGCGTCCGTGAACGTGAGAGCTTCGGCAGGCCGAACAAGAAAAAAGAGGAATTCGGCGCCGACTTATTCACCCGCACCGAAGGCTACGAAATCACCTGGCGCGGCGCGCGCCCGCTCAACAAACGGACCTTCGACCGCTACCAGGACTCGACCCTCCACGACTTCTTCTACATCCTGCTCCAGCGCTACCACGAGCCCGGCATGATCTTCGAGTGCTCGAAATCCGACCTGGTCGATAACCGCCCCGCCGATATCGTCGATATCACCGACCCCGAGAACCGCGTAACCTCGGTCTACATCGACCGGTTCAACCACCTGCCGCTGCGCCAGGTTTACCGCCGCCGCAACGAAGTGACGAACGACATCAATGAGGAAGTGACCATCTTCGCCAAGTACCGCGATGTGGGCGGCGGCGTCATGTGGCCATTCGAGATCACCCGGACCCGCGACGGGGAGCGCGTGCTTCAGAAGTTCACCACGTCGGTGAAGATCAACCAGGACCTACCCGAGAGTCTTTTCACGCTGCCGAGCGGAATCGATATTCTCAAGCCGTACTAGCGGCAGGCGGATGGTGACTTCGAGTCCGGGTTGCGCGTTGCGCGCCTTCAGCGTGCCGCCGTGCAACTCCACCGCGCGGCGGGCGATGGAAAGGCCCAGGCCGGCGCCGCCGCTCGACCGTACCCGCGCCGTGTCGACGCGATAGAACGGGTCGAAAATGTGCTTCAGCGCGTCCTCCGGCACGCCAGGTCCCTGGTCGCGAATGGCGATCGCGACGCCGCCGGGCGCGTGTTCGAGCGACATTTCGATCGTCGTGTTGGAAGGAGCATACCGGATCGCGTTGCGCAGCACGTTTTCGACGGCCCGGCGCAGAAGTTCGGCGTCGCCGTCGAGTTCGGCTTCTTCGAGCCTGGCCACGCGCAGCGAGCAGTCTTTCGCTGTCGCTTCGATGCGGCAGTCCTCGGCGACTTGTGAGACGAGCGAGTTCAACTGAACCGGCTCGCGGTGCTGTGACGACGGATCGACTTCGGCGCGGGTCACTTCAAGCAGGCCGCCGATGAGTTCGTTCAGACGGTCCGCCTCGCGCTGGATGCGGTCGAGCGTAGCGCTGGGGTCGCGGTCCGAACGGGCGAGCTCGACGGCGACGCTCAGACGCGCGAGCGGGCTGCGCAACTCGTGCGAGATGTCGAGCAGCAGGCGGCGTTCGCTGGTGAGCAGGCCCTCGATGCGGTCCGCCATCTGGTCGAAGGTGCGGGCGAGTTGGCCGAGTTCGTCGCCGCGGGTCGAACCGGCGCGAGCGGAAAAGTCGCCGCGGCCGAACCGGTCCACGGCGCGCTGCAGTTGGCGGACAGGCGAGGAAAGATGATACGCCAACGCGTAGCACAACAGCACCGCCAGGCCAAGCACCCACAAATGCTGGGTGCGCAGAAACCAGAACACGCCGGGCCGCCGCGGGCCGGCCAGGATCAGGAAATACTTGCCGTCGTCGGAGGGATGAGCCAGCGGACGCCTCCGGAAGATGCTCAGCAGAAACCGGCGCGTGCCGGGCAGCAGCGACGCGCGATCGGCGCCGGTCAAAAGATCGCGGCCGCTTGCGTCGGTGAAGTACACGTCCGAGCGGTCCATGTGGCGCAGGCGCTGCAGCGTGGCGCCGAGCGCGGCCGCGCCGCCGGTTTCATACGCGGCGCGCGCTTCGTTAAGCTGGCGGGTCATAAAGAACGGGAAAGGAGGACGGCGCGGTTCGGCGTTTTCGAAGACAATGGCCGAGGTGATGGCCACGCCAAGGCTGGTCAAAAACGTTGTGGCCACGAACCACAGCAGAATCTTGGTGAACAGCGAACGCACAGCGCTCAGGCCTCCTCGGGCGTGCGGCAGAACTGGTAGCCGACGCCGCGGATGGTCTTGATCAGCGTCTGCGAACCTTCGAGCTTCCGCCGCAGATGAGAAACGTGCATGTCGATCGAACGGTCAAACGGCGTGGCCTTGCGGTTGTACAGGCCTTCCATCAGCGCGTCGCGGCTCACCACGCGGCCGGCCGCGCGCATGAGCATCTCGAGGATCGAAAACTCGAGCGTGGTCAGGTCGATCGGGGTGTCGTCGCGGGTTACCTTGCGGCTTGCCGGGTCGAGCACGACGCCGTTGATCTCAACGCGGCCCGAAGTGGACTGGGCGTCCGAGCGGCGCAGAATGGCCCGGATCCGGGCGGAAAGTTCGCGCGGGTTGAAGGGCTTGGGCAGATAATCGTCCGCGCCGAGTTCGAGACCGACGATACGATCCACGTCCTCGCCCCGGGCCGTCAGCATCAGCACCGGAACCGAACTGCGGCTGCGGACACGTTTCAGGATCTCAAAGCCGTCCAGTTTTGGCAGCATGACGTCGAGCACCACCATGTCGTAGCCGCCGTTCAGCGCCTGGTCGACCCCCGATGGCCCGTCGTTCTCGCAGTGAACCGCATAGCCCTCCCGCTCTAGGAACTCTCCGAGCAGAGAACACAATTCGACGTCGTCGTCGACCACGAGGAGCCGCACAACTTCACCCTACCACGCGGAGAAAGCCTTGGAAGTTCAAGATTTGTAAAGGCGTTTTGCCTCCCGGGCGAGGGGCGGGGCGGTGGTAGTACAAAGATATTACTGATTTGATATGGACTTGCGCACTAAACTCGGGAGAAGTCTCGTGATCCGTCCTTTTGCAATCGCTTTCCTTTTCGCGCTCTGCCTCGCGCAGACGCAGCCTTCCAATAATGACGACCTGCTGTGGCAGTACCGGAACCTCGGCAAGGCGTTTTTCGAGAATCCGACCACGCAGGTCCAGGCCGTCGGCGAGTTTGAAAAGGCGCGGGCCCTGCGCCCGAACTCGCCGCGCGAGCAGTTGAACTACGGCCTCGCCCTGCTGAACGCGGGCAAGACGAACGAGGCGATCGCGGTCCTGAAAAAGGTGCAGCAGGAAGACCCGAAACTGCCGCACACCTGGTTCAACCTGGGCATCGTTTATCGCAAGAACGGCGACACGGTGGGCGCGATCCAGCAGTTCGAGCAGATGGTGAAATTGGTCCCGGACGACCCGATTTCGCATTACAACCTCGGCGTGCTGTACCGGCAGGCGGGCAAGGCGGACTTGGCGCGGCAGCAGTTGGAGTTGGCCGAGAAACTGAACCCGAACCTGGCGGCGCCGCATTTCCAGCTTTATAACCTCTACCGGCAGGCGGGTGAGCGCGAGAAGTCGATGGCGGAGTTGGCGACGTTCCAGCGGATTAAGAAGTCGCAGGAGGGGGCGGCGATTCCCGAGGACATGGAGGCGAACGACTACTCGGAAATCTACGACCCGATCGACGCGGCTCCGGAGCCGCCGGCAAGGCCGCAGACCTACCAGGACACGGTGGTGGCCAAGGGCGGCGATGCCGGCGTGGCGCTGATCGATTTGGATGGGACCGGGCATGCCGACTTGGTCGCTTGGGCTGGGGGTAAGTTGTCTATTTATCGCCGCGGGACTGAGTTAGTCAAGGATACCGGCCTCGAGTCGTTGACCGACGTTGTGTCGGCCGCGCCGGGCGATTACGACAACGACGGGCTGGCCGACTTATGCGTACTTACTAAATCGCGTGCGCTGCTGTTTCACAACGTGAAAGGAAAGTTCGAGCTGGTGGACGCGAAGCTGCCGGCGCGTCGGTTCGAGAAGGCCGTCTGGCTCGATTTCGACCACGACTACGATCTGGACCTTGTTCTGCTCGGAGAGTCCTCCGCGCTGATGCGCAACCAGGGCGCGGCGGGATTCGAGGACCACACGGAACTGTTTCCCTTCGTGAAAGGCCATGCGATCGACGCGACGACGTTCCGGATTCTCCGCGACAGCAAGGCGCACGATTTGATTGTGTCGGACGCAGCGCACGAAGGGACGCTGTACCTCGACGACCTCGCCGGGAATTACGCGGCGCAGCCTTTGGCGACGCTGAAGGCCGGCGCGCGCGGGCTTCGGGCGGTCGACGCCAATCACGACGGCTGGCTGGATCTTGAATCGACCGGCGGACTGCAGATCAACCACGAGGGAAAGCTCGAAGCAGCGGCGGGCGAGGGAGCGCCGGAAGTGGCGGCGGACTTCGACGGCGACGGCCGGATCGATATCGGTATGGTGAAACCCGATGGCTCTGTGGTTGTGCGGATGAACACCACCGAACCGAAGACGCGGTGGATCACGGTCCGGTTGATGGGCATCAAGAACATCAAGCTCGGCTACGAAGCGGAAGTGGAAGTGCGCGCCGGGCGCTGGTACACGAAGAAGGTCTACGAAGGCGTGCCGCTGACCTTCGACCTGCACGCACACACAAGCGCGGACGCGGTGCGCATCACCTGGCCGAATGGGCTGATACAGAACGAGACGCAGCAGGCCGCGGACAAGGCGTACAGCTATAAGGAAGCGCAGCGGCTTTCGGGGTCGTGCCCGCTGATCTGGTCGTGGAATGGGAAGAAGTTCCAGTTTGTGACCGATGTCCTCGGCGTCGCGCCGCTGGGGGCGATGTCGGGCGAAGATCAATTTTTCCCGACCGACCATCGCGAGTATGTCCAGATTCCCGGTGCGCAGTTGACGCCGGAGAATGGGCTTTATCGCATTCACATCTCGGAAGAGTTGAGCGAAGTATCGTACCTCGACCAGGTGAAACTGATCGCGGTGGATCATCCGGCGGACGAAGAGATCGTCACCAACGAGAAGTGGAAGTCGCCGCCGTTTCCCGAGTACCGGCTGTACGGAGTGACGAAGCGGATCGATCCGGTGAAGGCGGCCGACAACGACGGCCGCGACGCGCGGTCCGAGTTAAAGCGCGTGGATAAAACTTATCCGACGGGCTTCCGGCACAACCTGATCGGCGTGGCGGACATGCACACGCTGACGCTCGATTTTGGCAAAGACGCGGCAAAACAAAACCGCAGTGTTTTGGTTTTGGAAGGCTGGGTCGACTGGGCCGACGGGAGCACGTTCCTCGCCCAGGCGCAGGAAGGCAAGGGCGGGCTGACACCGCCGTACCTGCAGGTGAAAGACGCGAGCGGCAACTGGAAGACGGTGATCGCCGACATGGGCATGCCTTCGGGCAAGCCGAAACGGATGGCGGTGGACCTGACGGGCAAGTTCCTGTCGGCGTCTCGCGAAGTGAGAATCGTCACCAACATGTGCGTTTACTGGGACGAGATTTACTTAAGCGACGGCGCGTCGGCGCCGGTGGTGCGCCAGACGACCGTGCCGGTGGAGAAGGCCGAGGTCGCCTTCCGCGGGTTCTCGGAGTCGAAGATCGACTCCGGCCGGCGCCAGCCGGAGACGTTTTATCACGATGTCACCCGGACGATCTCGTTTTGGAACCCGACGCCGGGCCTGTACACTCGCTACGGCGATGTGACGCCGCTGGTAAAGGAGCCGGACGATATGTTCGTCATCATGGGCTCCGGCGACGAGTTGCGGGTGGGCTTTCGCGCGAGCGTGCTGCCGCCGCTGCCGAAGGGTTGGAAGCGGGACTTCGTGCTGAAGGTGGACGGATGGGCGAAGGACCGGGACGCCAACACGGCGCATTCGCAGAGCGTGGAGCCGCTGCCGTTCCACGCGATGAGCCGGTATCCGTATCCGGGGAGTGAGCATTATCCCGATGACGCCGCGCATCGGGCGTACCGGAAGGAGTACAACATCCGTCCGGCTCTGCGGCTGCAGCGTCCGCTCGATGAAGGGTTGGACGAGGCGGCGGAGCGGCCGGTGCAGGGGAGTCTGCGATGAGCCTGCGGCGGGCGCTCGCCGTCGTATTATTCCTGCTGGTCGCCAACACAGCCTATGTAGCGGCGTTTCCCACTCCGACCGTGATTTACATGGCCAACGTGGTGCTGCATCTGTTGCTCGGCGTGTCGCTGGCGGCGGGACTGATTCATCTGCTGCCGCGGGACGCCGAGTTGCGGCAAAGGATTCCGGTGGCGGTTGGGTTCGGGCTGTTCGCGGCGGGGTTCGGGCTGTATCTGGCGGTCGCGGGGGCGACGCGGGATCATAACTGGGCGCTGTGGTCCCACATCGCGATGGCGTATCTGGGGCTGGCGGCGCTGATGGTTGCCGCGTGGCGGGCCGATTGGGCGTCGCCGAGGTTCAGGCAATGGCTGGCCGGGTTGACGGCGGTGGCGGTGATCGTGCCGGCGGCGGCGCGGTGGCAGCAGCATCGCGCGGATCTCGAAGCGGCGGTGGTGAAGAATCCGCTGACTGCGCCGTTGAACTACAACGACGAGGGCGACGGCGCGAAGAGTCCGTTCTTCCCGTCTTCGGCGACGACGAACGTGGGCGGAATCATCCCGTCGACGTTTTTCATGGATTCCAAACGCTGCGGGGACTGTCACAAGGACGTGTACGAGCAGTGGCAAAGTTCCATGCATCACTTCGCATCGTTCAACAACCAGTTTTACCGGAAGGCGATTGAGAACATGCAGGACATCAGCGGCACCGAGGGTAGTAAGCTTTGCGCGGGCTGCCACGATCATGCGGTGTTCTTCAACGGGCGGTTCGACCGGCCAATCAAGGAGCAGATCGACACGCCGGAAGCGCAGAACGGGTTGGGCTGCACGTCGTGCCACGCGATCACGGCGATTCACAGCTCGATGGGAAACGGGGATTTCACGGTGGCGTATCCGCCGCTGCATGAGTTGGCGTCGAGCCACAACCCGCTGCTGAAGAACGCCGATACGTTTTTGACCTATCTCGATCCGGAGCCGCACCGGCGAATTTTCCTGAAGCCGTTCATGGCGTCGGCGGAGTTCTGCTCGGCGTGTCACAAGGTGCACCTGGAGGCGCCCACGAACCATTACCGCTGGCAGCGCGGTTTTGACGATTACGACAACTGGCAGGCGAGCGGGGTTTCGGGCGAGGGCGCGCGGTCGTTCTACTATCCGGACCACTCGATGGCGTGCGCGGACTGCCACATGCCGCTGGTGAAATCCCGCGATCCGGGGAACATCAACGGGTTTGTTCATTCGCACCGGTTCCCGGCGGCGAACACGGCGGTAGCGACGGCGAACGAAGACACGGCGCAGGTTGACGCGGAGAAGAAGTTTCTGACGTCGGGATTCATCACGGTGGATTTGTTCGCGGCGTCGCCGGTGGCGGACGCGGGCAAACAGACCGAGATGCAGCGGCGGTCGAGCGAAGGGCCGCAGTTGAGCTCGACGATGGCGGTGGGCGAGGAAGCCGAGCAGACCGGTCCGGTGGTGATTCGCGAAGTGGGGAAAGTGGCGGCGCCTTTGAACGAAGCGGCGACGCGGTTCGAGCCGGGCTCGACGGTGCGGGTGGATGTGGTGGTGCGGACGCGGAAGATCGGACATTTCTTCCCCGGCGGGACGGTGGACTCGCCCGATGCATGGCTCGAAGTGCAGGCGTGCGACGAAGCGGGGAAGACGATTTTCTGGAGCGGCAAGGTGGAGGACAACGGGCATGGACCCGTGGAGCCGGGCGCGCATTTCTACCGGTCCTATCTGGTGGATGGGCATGGGAATCCGATCAACAAGCGGAACGCGTGGCAGAGCCGGGCGGTGATGTATGTACACCTGATTCCGCCGGGGGCGGCGGACGTGGCGCATTACTTGATCCGGATTCCGAAGGACGCCAAGGGGAAGATCCGCGTGACGGCGAAGCTGAATTACCGGAAGTTTTCCTGGTATTTCACGCAGTATGTCTACGCGGGCCGGCCGTCGGGCGGGGATGCGGGGCTGGACCACGACGACCGGACGTTCAGTTTTGCCAAAACAAATATACCTGAGAATGTTTCGGGCAAGATGCGCTCGATTCCGGATGTGCCGATCGTGACGCTGGCCTCGGCCGGGACGGATTTGAACGTAGGCGCGCCGGGGGCCGCGCCGGATTTCGAGCCGGTGGTAAAGAAGCAGGATCGGGAACGGTGGAACGACTGGGGGATCGGGATGCTGCTGCAAGGAGATTTGAAGGGCGCCGAGTATGCGTTTGAGAAGGTAACGGAAGCGGACCCGAACTATGCCGACGGGTGGCTGAACGTGGCGCGGGCGTTGATTCAGGAAGGCGAGGAAGACGCGGCGAAGCCGTATTTGCAGAAGGCGCTGGCGCTTGGTCCGAATCTGGCGCGGGTGCATTTCTTCGAGGCGATGGTGGAGAAGGCGGACGGGGATTTCGATGGGGCGCTCGCGTCGCTGCGGGAGTGCCAGGCGCAGTATCCGCGGGACCGCGTGGTGCTGAATCAGATCGGGCGGATTTTGTTTTTGAAGCGGGACTACGCCGCGGCGGTGAAGGCGCTGGACGGCGTGATGGCGGTGGACCCGGAGGACCTGCAGGGGCACTACACGCTGATGCTTTGCTACCGCGGGCTGGGCGACATGAAGGACGCGCAGCGGGAGCAGGAATTGTTCCTGCGGTTCAAGGCGGACGAGGCGTCGCAGGCGATTACGGGGAAGACGCGGATGATGAGTCCGGAAGATAACAACGAGCGGCAGCCGCTGCACGACCACGAGAGCGTGCCGCTCAAGGATGCCGCGCTAGGAGCGGGACGGTGAAGTATTTGTGGATTGGTTTGGCGATGGCGGCCGGCGCGGTGCTGGCGGCGACGGTGGGGAGCGCCGCGGCGGGGCTGAGATTCACCGATGTGACCATGCAGGCGGGGATTCATTTCCGGCATGTGGCGGGCAAGACGGGGAAGAAATGGCTGCCGGAGACGATGGGGTCCGGGGTGGCGTTCACGGACCTCGACGGGGACGGATGGGCGGATATTCTGCTGATAAATAGCCGGCCGTGGCAGGCGGGGGGCGCGAAGGCGCTGTGCGGGCTGTACCGGAACGACCACAACGGCAAGTTCACCGATATTACGCGGGGCAGCGGGCTGGACCACGAGATGTACGGGATGGGCGTGGCGGTGGCCGACTACGACAACGACGGGCGGCCGGACGTGTACATTACGGCGCTCGACGGGGACCGGCTGTTTCGCAACCTGGGGCACGGGAAGTTCCGCGACGTGACGAAGCAGGCGGGGATCGGGAACGCGAACTTCGGTACGAGCGCGGCGTGGGTGGACTACGACCGGGACGGGAAAGCGGACCTGTTCGTGGCGAACTATGTGCAGTGGACGGCGAAGGGGGATTTGTGGTGCTCGCTCGACGGGGCGACGAAGTCGTACTGCACGCCGGAGAGTTACAAGGGTAACTCGGTGAAGCTGTATCATAACCTGGGCGGGGGCAGGTTCGAGGATGTTACTCAGAAGGCGGGGCTGGGAGATACGACGAGTAAGTCGCTGGGCGTGGCGGTGTTCGACTTAGACAACGACGGTTGGCCGGACATCATGGTGACCAACGACACGCAGCCGAATAAGTTATACCGGAACAACCACAACGGGACGTTCACGGAGATGGCGGTGGGGGCGGGCGTGGCGTATGGGGAAGACGGCGTGGCGCGCGGGGCGATGGGCGTGGACGCGGGCGATTACGACCGGAGCGGGAAGCAGCATTTGATTGTGGGGAACTTTTCGAATCAGATGCTGGGGCTGTATCACAACGAAGGCAACGGGCTGTTTGTGGACGAGGCGCCGCGGTCGGCGATCGGGCGGGACAGTCTGCTGTCGCTGAGCTTTGGCGTGTTTTTCTTCGACGCGAACCTGGACGGGTATCCGGACATTCTGGCGGTGAACGGGCACATCGACGAGGAGATCGGGCGGGTGCAGCCGAAGATTCAGTACAAGGAAGCGCCGCTGCTGTTTTTGAACGATGGGCATGGGAAGTTTGTGGACGAGAGTAAGAGCGTGGGGGCGGATTTCGAGCGGCCGATTGTGGGGCGCGGGGCGGCGTATGCGGACTACGACCACGACGGCGATCTGGACGTGATTATCAGCACGAACAACGGTCCGGCGTATCTGTTTCGCAACGACGGCGGGAACCGGAACCACTGGCTGAACCTGCGGCTGGAGGGGGTGAGGAGTAACCGGAGCGGGCTGGGGGCGCAGGTGACGGTGGAGACGGCTTCGGGCAAGCAGACGCAGACGGTGCACAGCGGGTCGAGTTACTGCTCGGCGAGCGACCTGGCGCTGGTGTTCGGGCTGGGGAAGGACACGGTGGCGAAGACGATTGAGATTCGCTGGCCGAGCGGGCAGGTGGATAGGATAGCGGGGATGAAGGCGGATCAGTTTTTGAGGGTGCGGGAGGGGGGAAAGTAGGGTGGACGGTGGTCGTATGGCTCGCCATTTCTGAATTTGTCCGAGTGCTTCCAGCAGCCGGGAGAGATCTTTCGGATGGTTAGGGGCCGCGGCGTTCTGGATTCCGATCGCTCGCGATTCTGACGCAGTTGTGTGTCCTGCTTTCCGCCCGAATCGTGGCCGTGGCCGCTGCTATCGCACCTTGGGCTTGGCTTCCGCCGTCTCCAGTTGTCGCGCCGAAGATGGCACCCCTTCTACGCGCCACGTCTGTACGAGGGTGCAGTTCTTAAGAGCCGTTTGGAGTCCGGCTTTTTCAGATGCGCCGAGCGAATTGGTGTCCCGACGTCGGCAATAGACGCCGCGTTGTCCGAAAAGTACCAACATTATCTGCCGGTTGCAGCAGCTTTGTTAACGAATCTGGTATAGAGGAGAACCGGGAGTTACGAGCGAGAAAGCCGATGGCCCACGAGGCGTTTGACTTCAGTCCTTTCCTGAGCCAGGTCTGGGCGAAGCTTGGCAGAGAACTTGGTCCTCAAATAGAGTTGATTCGCCAACTGGGGACGGGTGGCCAGGGCGCCTCGATGGATCGCAGCGTGGTTTCATCCCCGCCCGCCGCCCCCTTGTTGCTGCGCACTCGCTTCCACGCTTCCCACAGAACGTCCCTACTGTAGACCCGGTCATACAGCGCGTGAAATCGCCGCGTCTTACTCGACTTGGCACACACCCCTAGCCTGCACAGCTTACCCGGACGGATCTTTCATCCGCCAGAAAATCGCGTCTTTCAGGACGCACCATGCCCGCAGTAAAGGAGCGAACGAGTCCGGCAGCAACTTTGGAACTGGGTGGGTAGCTGGGTGGGTTGTTTGGTCGTCCAATCCCTGCAAGTTATTGAAGGAATTGGTCGGGGCGAGTGGATTCGAACCACCGACCTCCTGGTCCCGAACCAACATATATCAACAACTTACAGACATCGTTTACTGAAAACAAAAGAGTTGTACGCCTTCTGTTTGGACCCTATTTGGACCCTAAAGGCGAAGCTTTGGCGAACCGGACGGCCGTTGGACCCTGCTTGGACCCTGACTTCCACGCCGGTATTCCCATTGCTTTCGCGCACGCGCGCGGTCGCGTCGCCATCCCAAGAACCTGGCCAAAATATATGTTGCTCAGACAGGATCTGTAAATCGCCGTATGGGAGCACCATCCAGTACGGCTACACGCTGATGTGGACGGCCTGATCGGCGGCAGTGGACCCGAATTACTTGCGGTATGTACCGCCTTTTAGTGTGTACCCGTACTCGAAAACCAGCGGCTTTATTGCGTTGCCGCCAGTCAGGGGATGTTTGCCGTGGAGGTCCAGCGACGAACCGTTCCCGCATTCCCGTTCGCGATGTCCAGCGAACGCCACACGAACAACATTCTGTACCGACGACGAAAAGGGTGGGAAAAGCGTCTGTGTCCCGGCCGACCCTGTGCCACCGCTGACTCGTCCGGCCGGCATGCAAGCGGCGGCCACTCTCAATCCATCGGCGTTGATCGTCCCTCGCCAGGTTCCGTCGGAATCCTGAAAGAGCTTTGCTTCACCGTACGTGGCGGAAAAACCCTTCTCGCGCATATAAGCGACGTAAGCGCGATCCGGCATCCAGAATTCCAAGGCCAGATACGGCCGCCCCGGTCCGAGATTCGTGGTTGGGTCCGATGGTGCCACGCGGGCGAACCACAATGCCGCAGCTCCGTCTTTCGGCCAATTAGGATAGCGTCCATCAATGATGAAGGTTCCCATCCGAACGATTTCAAGAAATGATATGCCCCAGTTGCCTTCGGCCGGTCGCTCCGCCAGATAGTCCGTCGCCCAAGGGATTCCCGCCGTGGCCAGCTCCCTCAGGTTCACAAACCGCAAGCTTTGCGGAAGCTCGCTTTTTACGACAGCGGGATCGAAGACAACATAAGCAACGATCTGCCGCGGCTCATCCACCTCCCAGCGCGTTTGGGAACCTACGGGAAGATTGGGAACCTGGGCGGGCGTTTTTGCCGACAACACACACAAGAGAATCGTCATTGCATGTACGACACTGCGCATATCTTCCTCCGCAAAGCTTCATGGTAACGGTTTCACAATGAGATCCGCAGGATCATGCGTCGAGTATATCGTGTGGCACTCGGACGACCGCGGCATGGCTCGAATCGACAAACGCCCATGGAAACGGTCGATTCCGCTACGTGGGCGCATCACCAGACCTCCTGGTCAGAGCGGGGGAGGTCGTCGAAGGCGTCAAACAGCAAGTCGATCAAAACACGGCCACAACTACCAGCAGCTTCCACATGCGGAGTCCGAGTAGGGTCCAAAACTGGACCCTTTTTGGACCCTAATATCTTTGTTTATCGTCTGTAAGTGTTTGAAAAGGTTGGTCGGGGCGAGTGGATTCGAACCACCGACCTCCTGGTCCCGAACCAGGCGCTCTAGCCAGGCTGAGCCACGCCCCGATCGCGGTGCTGCGACTCACTCAGGATAGCACGGCGGGCGGGAACTTTTCCTGTTCGCGAAGGCGCTTTAGCGTCTCCGTGGCCGCGGGCAGCACCAGTTCAGTGGCTTGGCAGAGCGCGGCACGATACCGAATCCGGTGGCGGCATGGAAGTCAAGGATGATCGTGTGTCCCGTTGGGGTCCGATGAGGTGTGACCGATGTTGCCGATGTGCGATGACGGAACCCCGGCCTGCTAGACTTGGTTCGATTATGGAGCCTGGTCAAGTTTCTCAGCTTCGCCGAGTTGTAGCTGCGCTGCTGGCCACTGCGACCGCCGTCGTGGCCGTTGGGACAGTGGTGGGGTTGATCGGAGCGCTGGAGTATCCGAGATTAATGCCCCGCTCGGTTGCCATGGCGGCGTTGCAATTCAAACGTCCCCTTTTCATCCGGCGTGGCTGGACGGTCGCAAACGGCATGAAGATATTCCCGGACCCGGCCGACGATGTGATCACGCCGTACTTGCTTGTATTCGGTGTATGGGAACCTGGCCTGACCTCGATCTTGCGAGAGAAGTTGCGGCTGGGAGAGACGTTCGTCGATGTCGGCGCCAACGTCGGCTATTACACGCTGCTCGCCGCAAAACTCGTTGGCCCTACCGGCCGGGTAATCGCGTTTGAACCGGTCCCAGCCGAGTTTGAACTTATGAGACGCGGCGTGGAAGCGAACGGCTTTCGCCGTGGTGTCGAGCTAGAACAGGAGGCCCTCTCCAACAAGCGAGGTGCTCTGGATCTCTATCTGTCGCCGGTTAACAAGGGCAACAACTCGATCGTCCCTACACGTGGCGAGTCGCATGTTAGCGTGCCGGCCATTACTCTGGACGAGGACTTGGGCGCAGGGACTCACGTCGACTTCATCAAAATGGACATAGAGGGCGGCGAAGGGTTTGCGTTTGAAGGAATGCAGCAGACGTTGCGCGGCAATCCGGCGATCGAACTTGATATGGAGTTCGAGCCCTGGAGCCTGGAGCACGCGGGATATTCTCCCAGGCATTTGCTCGATCTGATCACAGGAGACGGTTTCATTCTGCACATGATCGATGAGAACACGGGGGCACTCGTGCCGGTATCCCCGGAGCAACTACTGCAGGCATACGCAGGGAACCGCGGCAATCGGGATTTCCACTTGGATCTGTGGCTATCTCGAGAGCAGAACCCACCGGCCAATCGCTGACCGGGGTCAATTCCCGCGTTTGGCGTAGAGGCACGTAATGGGTTGGGACTGGTGAGGGCGAGTGGCGTCGAATCACCGACTTCCTTGTCCTGATTCGGGCGCTCGCGGGAGACAGAGCCTCACCTGGAGCGAAGAACTGCAACTTATCTGGGATAGGACGGGGGCGGCTTGCTTCAGTCGCATGGGGTGTGGGTCGGCCTCACTTGCTTGTGGCCGGCAGCGCCTTGCCCTTAAGATTAAGCTGATCGGAGGACAAATGGCGCTCATGACAAAACTGCTCGCGGTATTCTTGATTACGGCTTCCCTGCTCCTGGGCCAGACGAACAATCCTAACCAACCTACGTGGTGGGCCAAGTACGAGGCGCTGGTTAATGGCAACGCGAAGAACGCCGGAAGCTCCGGTGCTCTTTCCTCCGGCGCTAATGTGGACTCTTCGAATGAGTGCGGTCCGCAGAGCGAGACGTACGTGACGATCAACCCGGCCGCGCCGAGCGTGGTCGCGGCGGGATCGAATGAGATTTTCCGGCTGCCGATGCGCGGATACTATTCGTCAGACGGCGGCAGCACGTGGGGCGCGGTGGACCTGCCCTTGCCGCCGGCCAAGGGCGCCAACGGCACGCGGTTCGGCTCGGACCCGTCTCTCGGGTTCGACACGAGCGGGAACCTTTACTACTCGTACATTGTGGTTTTTTTCGGGAATGGCAACGGCGTTAACGGATCGGAGCTGGCGGTGGCTAAGTCGACCGATGGGGGAGCGACTTATCCCTCGGTGACATACTTCTCCTACCAGAGCGGGTCGAATCACTTCAACGACAAGCCGATGATCACGGCCGACACGAGCCTGGCGAGCCCGTATCGCGACCATGTTTACGTGGCTTGGGACGCATCGAGCGGCGGTTCGACGGTTGGGGGCGTGCGCGTGGGTTCCTCTACGGACGGTGGGGCGACATTTAGCGTGAGCCGCGTCGATGATCCGAACGGTCCGGGACAGGCGATCGGCGCTGTGCCGTTTGCCGGTCCGAACGGCGAGCTTTACGTGGCGTGGAACGATTATGCGGCGAATACGATCGCGTTCAATCGCTCGTTTGACGGCGGCACGACGTGGGGCCAGGCGAGCGTGATTGCGAACAAGCGGATTCCGTTCTCGATCGCGATTCCGGCGGAGAGTTACCGCGGCGCTCTGGTCTATCCAAGCTGCGCGGCCGACCGTTCGAGCGGCGGGCACCGCGGGCGGTTGTACTGCTCGTGGATGGACCTGAACGCGGCGGGCGATACGGACATTCTTGTGTCGTACTCGGACAACCAGGGACAGTCGTGGTCCACGGCGATGCCGGCGACGGATCAATTAAGCACACCGGTCGATCGCTTCAATCACTGGCTGGCGGCAGACCCGGTGACGGGCGATGTCAACGTATCGTTCTACGATACGCGCAACGACACGACGGGCTATCGTTACATGACCGACTTGTACTTCAGCCAGTCGACGAACGGGGCGGCGTCGTGGTCGGAACCGAACACGCGCGTGAGCAGCGTGAGTTCCAACGAGCATGATTGCAATGGCGTGTTCCCGTGCGCCGGCATCGACTACGGCAACCAACAAGGCGATTACGAGGGGCTGGCGTCTTACGGAGGCGTGTCGCATCCGGTGTGGACCGACAGCCGGTTCCAGATGACTCCGTCGACTGGATGCAGCACGGATCTCGTCATGGAAGAGGTGTTCACGGCCACGGTGGGCCGGAAGTAGCGGCGTGCGGGGCGGGTTGGTGGGTGGCTATATAGCGGACGAGGCCGGAGAGGGTGTTGAGTTGGGTGTAGCCGGATTCGGGGATTTCGATGTTGAGGCGGCGGTGTAGAGGGCCGGGATGCGGCCAGTGAAGGCGAAGACGCGGTCCTGGAGGCCGGCGCCGAGGGTGCGGAGGAGATTGGCGAAGCGATTGGTTTGGATCTGGAGTTGGGCGTAGGTGGTGTCGAGAACCAGGCCGCCGCGGATGATCCAGCGGAGGGCGGTGAGGTTAGAGAGGGGTCCGGCGGCGTGGCGGTCGACGGCGAGTTCGGCGATGTTAAACGATTTGTACGCGCCGCATAATTCCGTGCGGATGGAGTCCCACGAGAAGAAGGCGCGGGTTTTGTCGAGCCGGGTTAAGTTGGCGACGGGTGAATCAGGTTAGTGGCATTTCCCACGTCGACTCCAATCCGGGACACGCTGGCGCAGAGAAGCTGGGGCGCTTTCGGAAGGAGGATGCGTCCGGAGGGTGCCAGATGGGGGGTTGGGTGGGATGCTAAGCGAACGGTGGGGACGAGGCGAGGCAACGGCGCGGCCGTTTGGCCGTGGTGATCACCCTCCCGGGTAGGGCGGTTGATTTCAGGCGAGCAACTGGCGCTTCGCGCATTCGCGCGGCCTTACCCGGATTTTCACTTCCACGCGAGAGCCGAGCCGGTTCAGGATTGACATCAGTCGGTCGGCTGTGAACCTTCCGAGATCGGCGTTCCGGATGCGGGAGAAGTCGGCGGCGGTGAAACCGGTGCGGGCCTGAGCGGCGCGGACGGTCAGATCTTCGCGGTCGAGCGTCTTGATGATCGCAGCCGCCAAGAGCGCCTTCAGTTGATCGAGATCCGCGTTCTCACGGCCGAGGTCGTGGAACACATTTCCGCTGCCGCGAACGAGTTCCTGTTTTTCACGCCTCATCGGAGTGCCTCCTTCAATCTTTTCAGCCGGTCTTTCACAAGATCAATGTCTTGCCGGGGCGTCGCGGTGCCCTGCTTCGACTTCTTCTGAAAGGCATGGATGACCCAGATTTCGTCTACGGGTTGGACGGCGTAAACGACGCGAAACGAATCGCCCCGAAGCGCCAGGGCGATCTCGAAGAAGCCGGGGGTTGGGCCTCAGCGGCGGTGCATTGTCTGCTTTGCCGCTCTCCGTCGCTAACGTGAGCGCGGCGAGAAAGCGCGATTACCCTTCCTGCGGAATCATCTCGAGCTCCTTTCGTGCCGCTTCGATCCATGAGCCCGGTTAGGTCTTCCGGGCGTCGGCCATTCCTCGTGTAGTGTTGTGACGCTGGTTTCCAGGAGCAGCTAACCAGCAGCCGCCGTGTTCGTAGTAACACAAGGTTTATCAGACCTGTTTGATGGCGGTCTTACGGTAAATTTGTGCACACCGCCTGCCGCAGCGATGACGGAACGCCAGGCGTTTCCCCAAGGCGAATCAGCGTTATCAATGCCGTTCACGGGGTTGACGCGTGGTGGGTTGCACGGGTACAGTCTGTCCATGAGCTTTATGTTGGCAAGAAGGTCTGTTAGTGCGCTCCTGCGACACTGGGTTGAAATCATCGTTGCGATTGTCCTCCTTGCGTATAGCCTGAAGTGGTTTCTCCTTTTCTGGTTCTTGCGAACCATATATTCAAGCGCGGCTCGTGACGAGCTGATCCACGCTCGCATGCGGGTGTATCAGCTTGGTAATGAGTGTAAACTTATAGCGCTTATGAAAAAGCTCGGCGTCGAGGACAAGGAAGTAGATAAGGTCTTCGAAGAAGCGAGGGCAGGGGTGCCCGACTACGTGCTTGAGAAACTCAAGGAGGACGTTATCGTTACCATTCACCGAACGTGATTACACCCATATAACTGCCGTTGTCTTTCTGCGGATGGCTGCTCCTAGAAACGCGGCCGCTTCGGTAGCCACGCTGGCTGTTGCGCGCAACAGCCAAGACCGCGTTTCTTGCCTTGGCGGCCCCAGGCTGGAGTTAGGACGTCGCGCGACAGGAACCTCTACCAAACTGCGCTCCATGCCCAATGCGGACCCGATCAAAACTGACAGACTCGAGATGAAGGTGAGTTCTAGCAGCGGTAAGCCGGTTGGTGCAATTCAGAGCGCGGCGATGGAAAAACCGGCGCCAATGGGGTTGACAGGCAACTGGGCGTGGGATATCGAGGAAGGTCCGAACGTGTTTGGGCTATGCGAGGACGGGCTGATGGTCTTTAAGCTGATCATTCACTATCTGGATTAAATGAAGTTTGTCGACGAGGGCGCTTGGGATCTCGGAAGATAGTGAAGTTGCGAAAGCACTGCGCATTCCCGAAGTCGCGCGGAAGGACCTGTACCCGCCACTCACGAGAACCGGGTGCGTTTCCAGAGCAGCAGGCCGGAGGCGAGTAAGAGGGCGAGGGAGGCGACGATGAGGATGGCGAGCCAGCCGGTGTGGATGGAGATGGCCTGGGGCTGGGCGTGGAGGGCGAGGTAGAGGAAGACGGCGAGGCCGGCGGCGATGATGAGGGCTTCCCACCAGTGGCGGGTTGTGCCGGATTCGGACTCGGCTTCGCGGCCGGAGAGGGCGAGTTCGACGCGGGCTTCGTCGAGGCCGTAGCGGCGGCACTCGCGCTGGACCGCTCTTTTCCATGAAAGGGACTCGTCGCCTTTGGCTTCGGCGAAGCCGATGGCGGCGGCGCCGGCGATCATCATGAGGCTGCCGAGGATGATGAGGGCTTGCGCCTTCCAGCCGAGGCCGGTGAGTTCGCCGAAGACGAGCGCGCCCCAGGCGAGGCCCCAAAGCTGATTGGTGTTCGAAAGCGGGATACCGCGGCTGATGCCGATGTACTTGGTGGCGTACTGCTGGAAGAGATCGCCGAGCACCCAGCAGAAGCCGCCTAAGAAGAGCCAAAAGAGCGCGGGGCGGGCGACGGAGAGTTCGTGGGCGAGACGGGAGAAGCTGCCGTAGAATTTGGCGGCGAGGGCGAGAGAAGTGCCGAGTTCGCCGAAGGTGAAGACGGTGACGAAGGAGAGCGGATTCATGCCGCTGATGTACGCCTTGCGATAGGGGATGTACATTGTGCCCCAGAGGACGCCGGCGCCGAGAGCGGCGAGGACACCGAGGGTAGCGGCGCGAGGCGCAGCGCCGGAAGTTCTTTGCGAGGCGAGGGCGAGCAGGCAGGCTCCGGCGGCGATGGCCACGGCGCCTCCGAGCACCTTCATCCACTCGCGGGCTTTCGAGCCGCGCAGTTCGTTGAACAGCAGATAGCCCCAGGCGAGGCCGACGAGGCTGTTGGTGTTCCACAAGGGGAAGGCGATGGAGAGGCCGACATCGCGGATGGCGTAGACGGTGAGGGCATTGGCGACGGCCCAGAGCATGCCGGCGAGCAGGGCCCAGGCGACGAGGTGGGATTTTTCGCGGAGGTCACGCCAGACGTAACTGGTGCCCTTGAGGGCCATGGGGACGGTCCAACGCGCGACGAAGACGCCGGCGACCATGCCGAGCGAGACGAGGAGCGGCGGGAAGCCGACGGCGGCGAGTTTTGCGGGGGCTTCCGCGCCTCCGAGCCAGGCTCCGGCGGCGAGACCACAGGCCAGGCCCAATTGGTGAAGCGAGCGGGGAGGGGCGACGGTGTTGGCGGGCGGGGCTTGGCTCACGATTTCATCTCAGCGACAGGAGCAGCGCGGTTCCCAGCAGCAGGACAAAGAAGGGAATCCAGAAGTGGATGTCGGAGGCGATGGCGCGAAGTTTCGATTGGTTCAAGAGAGCGTCCTGGCGAACTGGGCCAATTGCGGCATTGTCTCACAGCGGCACGCGGGCGCGTTCAGCGGTGCGCGACGCTTTTGTCGATTTCCGAAAGACGGACGGGACGTTTTTCGTCGTATGACTTGCGGGCGGCGAGGCCCATGACGACGGGGATACGGCCGTCAGCGCCGGTGA
>JAJYCN010000328.1 GCA_021778335.1 Acidobacteriota bacterium
TGGCGCCAGCGGATACTTGCTCTTGTACGACCCCGCCGCTTCGGCGGACACCATTCCCGTGTGCGCCCGCGCGTCCGCCTGAATCACGCCCGCCACGCCTTCGTCCTTCAGAAACGTGGAAAACTTAGCCCGCTGATCCTGAATCTTGTCGAACAGTTCGTCCAGCACCGCCGGCGGCATATTCATCATGTACGCCCGCGCCTGCTGCGGATCCTCGGGAATCTCGATGTGCGCCGGGTCCACCTTCACCGGCGCAACGGGCTCCGGGGCGATGCCGATTTCGGAAAGCTGCTTTTCGTCGTAGCGCACGAACGGCGCGCTCGTCCAGGGCTTCGGCTCGGTCAGGCTAGTAACTAGCACGATCTTGCCGCGCAGTTTGCCCTTCCACTGCTGCTCGTATTTCTGGATCGCTTCCTCGTTTGCCTTCAGGTTCAGCCGCATCCTGCCCCGTCCGAGCGGCGCCAGCACCGCGTCCCCCGTTACCGGTCCGTCCGTGCCGCTCGTCCACGCCAGCGGCGCCGCCGTCATCGACGAGTACCGCGGCTCAACCATTTCCACCGAAAATTGTCTTAACGACCAGCTCCGCCCGAACGCCCACTTCTCCCGGTGCACGTTCTCCAG
This sequence comes from Acidobacteriota bacterium, assembly GCA_021778335.1. Classification (GTDB taxonomy): domain Bacteria; phylum Acidobacteriota; class Terriglobia; order Bryobacterales; family Bryobacteraceae; genus JAJYKC01. Next base: position 622 of record JAJYCN010000328.1, read on the forward strand.
GCCGTATTCCTTCAGCCGGTTCTCCGCCCACCCCATCGCCTCCAGAAACTCCGGCGACGCCGTCAACCGCGGCCCATAACGGTCGGTCAGATTCTCAAGGATCTCCATCACCTGCGAGTGTTTGAACTCCTCGGTGCGGATCCGGTTCACAACTTGTAAGTCCGGCTGGTCCTGGGCAAGAACTATTCCCGCGCCAAGAAAAACGACCGCGCAAACGGAGAAAGTGCGAGACATAGCGCCTATTATATGCCTCGCCTAAGTTAGCGGCTCAGCGGCCACCTGCCGGGGGTGCGCCGCGGATTGGCGGACCTCTACTGCCCTGCGGCCAGGCCAGGTCCAGGCGGGTCGGCCGCCAACCGCAATACTGCGTCCCGCGTCTGGTCGAGCGTCGAAATCACCGAATCCCGCGAAAGCTTCGCCACGTACGGAGTGACCAACCAGCGCATGCCGGGCGGGATGTCCCGGCTCAGCGCAACCACTTCAATCTCCACGTAAACGCCGCCGTCCCGCTCCTCGAACCGCGAATCGCTATACATCCGCCAAAGAAAACCCGACCCCGTGTCCGGCGCCATCTTCTGCTCGCCGGCGTGCCCGTAGTTGCGAATTTCCCGCACTCGCGTGGAGTTGGAAACACTGTACCAGCGCTTCTCGTCCAGCGGGATGTAGGTTGTCTCGTATTCGCCTTCGAGCGCGGCCGTCACGAACAGGACCTTCTTCATCCAGACCATCTGATACCGCTCATTTTCTTCATCCCGGCCCAACAGCTTTGCCCGCCGCACCACTGGCCGGTAATAGTCCCCGTAGCGCCCATAGTTATGCAGCACACTTAACAGATCCTGGATCTTCGCGCCGGGAATGAACAGGCCGCCCGCCCAATCGTGGATCAAGCCGTTCGGCACCTCCTGCGTGCCGTCCGCGCCGGGATGCCACACCAGAATTTCGCCCTGCCGTGCCCGTTGCCTCCGCGAAGCGTCTTCGTCCAGCCACAAAAACGGCTGCCGGCCCTCCACGCGTTCTTTCACACGGTCCTCAACCGTCTGCAGATAGCAGTCCCAGGCTTTTCTCGTGTCGGGAGCCAACTCCGCGGCCCGAGTCCCCGCCGCGGGCGCTATCATCAGCACCACCGCCAACCCCGCCTGCTGGAATCGTTGCCTCATGCTCAACGTCCTCTACAGTTCTTGATGCAGTCCGCGTGCCAGAGTGACGCCAGAAATTCTCAAACACCGTTCGGCCGCGCCCTGCTAAAAGTCCCTGTAAGGTCAATGAAATTCCGTAACTCTTCTGTAACTTCAAATGCGAGCCACCCATAGGTCCGATACAAATTTTGAATTGGACCACCTTCGCACCCCCGCACTAGGCTGAGGTATGGCAACGCAATTCGTTATGGAGATCCCATCGTCGCCCTTGGGGCTGTTGCATCGAATTAGCAACATCGTGGCGTCCGAGTTGTCGCTGGATGAGATGCTGGGAGAAATTGTCGGTCTAACGGTCCAGGCCACCGAGTGCGACGCTTGCCTCGTTTACCTGGTCGAAAAAGAAACCGGAGACATCGTGCTGCGCGCCTCCCAGTTGCCGCACGCAGCCGATCTCGGGACTCTGCGAATGCAGATGGGCGAAGGCGTCACCGGTTGGGTCGCCGAGCACAAGTCGGTCGTCGCCCTGTCGGAAAACGCGTTTTCCGATCCCCGCTTCAAATTGCAGCGGTCCTTGATTGAAGACACCTATGAGGCTTTTCTCTCGGTTCCGCTCGTAAGCGGCGGCGAGCTCATCGGTGTCATCAACGTGCATCACCGGAACAAACACCGCCACACCGCGGAGGAAATCTCCCTGCTCACCTTCATCGGCGAGCAGATGGGTGGGGCGATCGTCAAATGGCAGTTGGCGGAGCAAAACGTGCGCCTGTTGGAGGAGTCGCAGGAGATCAAGCGCCAACTGGAAACGCGGAAACTGGTGGAGCGAGCCAAGGGCATCCTGCAGCAGCGCTATCAGTTGTCCGAGGAGGAGGCTTATCTCCGCCTTCGCAATGAAAGCCGCCGCCTGCGCCGCCCCATGCGGGACCTCGCCGAGGCCATCATCATGGCCGAGGAACTGGCCCGCCGGGGACCAATAAGCGACGCGGTTTCCTGATCCCGAACCTGATCCCGAACGGCCGCAACTCCCGGCTCGTCTAAACTGATAGATTGTTGCGGCCGTTCGTCCCCATCGTCTCCAACCCGCATCTGCTCACCATCGCGGGCAATTACTGGCCGCGCAATCTCGACTTCGAGCGCTTTCCCACCCAGACTCGCGTCTTCGACACCGCCCCCGGCGTTCGGATCCTCGTCCACTCGCATCAGCCCGACCGGACCCGCCGCGGAGACGTCGTTCTGGTCCACGGCCTGGAAGGATCGAGCGACGCCGGCTACCTCCAAAGCGCCGCCCAGGCCGTACTTACCGCCGGCTTCGCCGCCCACCGCATGAACCTGCGAAGCTGCGGCGGCACCGAAGCCTGGAGCGGCGACACTCTCTACCACTCCGGCCTGACTTCGGACCTCCGCGCCGTCCTCGAAGCCCTTCGCGACGAGGGCCGTGGTCCCCTATACGTCGCCGGCTACTCCCTGGGTGGCAACGTCAGCCTCAAACTCGCCGGCGAACTCGGCCGCCAGGGCCAAACCCTCCTCGAAGGTGTCTGCGCCATCTCCACCCCCATCGACCTCGCCGCCTGCGTCGAAACCCTCGACTGGCGCCAGAATTTCCTCTACGCCCGCCGCTTCCTCTCCCGCCTCAAACAGCGCATCCTCGTGAAAAATCAGCTCCGTCCCGGTCTCTTCGCTATCGAACGCCTCCCGGATGTCCGCTCCATCTACGACTTCGACGACGTCTTCACCGCACCCAGTTTTGGCTTCGGCACCGCCGCCAACTACTACGCCACCCAGTCCGCCAACCGTTTCCTCGACGGCATCCGCGTCCCCACCCTCCTCGTCCAGGCCAAGGACGACCCGCTCATCCCCTTCCGCGTCTTCGACCACCCCAGTCTCCGCCGCAACCCCAGCCTCCGTTTCCTCGCCACCGCTCACGGCGGCCACCTCGGCTACCTCTCCCGGCGCACACCCCGCTTCTGGCTGGATGAGACGATGGTAGAGTGGCTGCGCAATCCAGGGAACCGCGCCGCCCGGGTTTTCGTATCTGTAACGGATAGATAGTTCATGCAAGGAAACGCCTCCTTTCTGGAAGCCGCCGTGGTCGCGCTCGATTCACTCCGCGGCAGCAAGCTTCGCAGCTTCCTCACTCTGCTCGGTATCATCCTGGCCACGACTACGCTGATCGCTGTGATGAGCGTCATCCACGGCATGGACGTCTACATGGCCACCAAGGTCTCCAGCCTCGGCGCCGACGGCTTCCGCGTCGTCCGCATGGCCTTCCTGGGCAACTTCGATCCGAAAAAATTCGTCCTCTTCCAGAAGCGCAACCCCCAGCTCAGCGTCGATGAGTACGAGTTCCTCCGCTCCCATATCACGATTGCCAGGGACATAGGCATCCAGGTCGAACGCAACGCCACCGTGGTCGCCGGCAACGACAGCCTCGATAACGTAGAAATCGACGGCGTCAGCGCCAACTACGGCACCCTCAGCAGCACCGAACTCTCCTCCGGCCGGTTCCTGATCGAAGCCGAGGACCTTCGCCGTGTTCCCGTCGCCATCCTCGGCGCCGACGTCAGCCAACGCTTCTTCCCCACCGTCGACCCCATCGGCAAACCCGTCAAAGTCGACGGCATCCCCTACACCGTCATCGGCGTCGCCAAGGCCAAGGGCAGCGTCTTCGGCAACTCGCTCGACAACTTCGTTATCATCCCCGCTGGCGCCTACTTCAAGACATACGGCGCCCGCCAGGGCATCTCGTATCTGGCCAAGGCCCGCGGCCGCGACACCATGGAACAGGCCCAGGATGAGGTATCCATGCTGCTGCGCGCTTACCGCCATCTGCGCCCCGGCCAGGACGACACCTTCGCCGTCATCTCCTCCGACGCTCTCGTCGGCGCCTGGGACCGCGTCACCGGCGCCATCGCCGCCACCGCCGTCGCCGTCGTCAGCGTCTTCATGGTTGTCGGCGGAGTCGTCATCATGAACATCATGCTCGCCGTCGTCAGCGAGCGCACCCGCGAAATCGGCATCCGCAAATCCGTCGGCGCCCGCCGCCAGGACATCCTCAACCAGTTCCTCGTCGAGTCCTCCATGCTCGCCGGCGTCGGAGGCATCATTGGCGTCGTGCTTTCCTGGACCATCGCCGTCCTCGTCCGCAAGCTTACGCCCGTGCCCATGGACGTCCCTGTGTATTCGGTCGTCATCGGCGTCGGCTTGTCCAGCATGGTTGGCTTGTTCTTCGGCGTTTACCCGGCCCGCCGCGCCGCAAAACTCGACCCCATCGAAGCTCTAAGGGCGGAGAACTGACATGACCTGGACCGGAATCCTCGCCGGCGTCGGACTCGCCCTGAACACAGTCCGCGAGCACAAAATGCGCTCGTTCCTCACCGTGCTCGGCGTCATCATCGGAACCGGCACCATCATCGGCGTCGGCTCCATCATCGCCGGCCTCGACGGCGCCATCACCGGCGTTCTCACCAGCATGGGCTCGGATTCGGCAATTGTTTTCAAATTCCAACCCGGCTTCCGCGGCCGCCTCACGCCGGAAGAGATCCAGCGCAAGCCGCTCACCTACGCCGACGCCCAGGCCATCGCCCAGCGCTGCCCCAGCGTGGCCAGCGTCAGCGCCTACCTGTTCCCCCACGGCTTCGACCGCCCGGGCTTCACCGATAGCGCCCGCTACAAGGGCAACGAGATGTACAGCGTCGACATCGGCGGCACCGAGGAAGGCTATGCCACCAGCGGCTACTCGGAAATGAAGGAGGGCCGCTTCTTCACCGACAATGAAAGCCGCCATCGCGTCCCCGTCGTCGTCGTCGGCGAAGACGTGCCCACCGCCCTGATGGCCAACGAAGACCCCCTCGGCAAATGGATCACGGTCGACGGCCAGCAACTTCAGATCATCGGCGTCATGAAGCGCCCGGCCGCCTCGTTCCCCGGCCAGAACGACGCGCGCGTCCTCATCCCGTACTTCACCATGCAAAAGCTGTTCGCCCAGGCCAAGGAGAACATGATCATCCTCAAGGGCAAGAACGGAAACCTCGCCGCCGCCATCGACGAAGCCCGCGCCGTGCTCCGCGTCCAGCGCCACGTGCCCTATGACAAGTCCGACAACTTCAACATCTCCACCTCGCAGCAGATGGTCGAGCAATTCCACAGCGTCACCGGCATGATCGCCCTCGTGATGGTCGTTCTCAGTTCCATCGGCCTGCTCGTCGGCGGCATCGGCGTCATGAACATCATGCTCGTCTCCGTCACCGAGCGCACCCGCGAAATCGGCGTCCGCAAAGCCATCGGCGCCCGCCGCGGCGACATCGTCTTCCAGTTCCTCACCGAAGCCGTCGTCCTCACCGGACTCGGCGGCCTGCTCGGCATGTCGCTCGGCTACGGCCTCTCGCTCATCGCCCGCGCCGTCTTCCCCAGTCTGCCCACCGCCGTCCCGCTCTGG